>JBEKSN010000087.1:0-14154 GCA_049517055.1 Candidatus Acidiferrales bacterium
CCATGTAAGGATTCGCATCCGGCGACACCGAGCGCACTTCCACTCGCATGCTTTTTTCATTGCCTATAGGTATGCGGATCATGGAGCCACGATCCACCGCCGACGCCTTGATCTGGTTGGGAGCTTCAAAATGAGGATCGAGCCGCCGATACGCATTTACGCTGGCATTCAGCAGCAAACAAATATCGTTTGCATGTGTGAGAATCCGGTCCACAAACGCCCATCCGAACTTGCTCAGTTTTTCTTCGCCTTTCGGGTCCCAGAAAATATTCTTCCCACCCTTGCTCACCGAAACATTCGTGTGCATCCCGCTGCCGTTCACTCCTACCACCGGCTTCGGCAGGAAGCTGGCCGTAAAACCCATCTTCGTCGCCACCTGCCGGCAGATCAGCTTATAGAGCTGAATCTGATCTGCCGCCGCCACCACTTCTCCGTACCCGTAATTAATCTCAAATTGTGAGGGCGCCACTTCCGGATGGTCCTTCTCATTCTGAAAACCCATCGCGCGCTGCACTTCCGCGGTCGTATCAATAAAACTCCGCAGCGGATCGCCCGGCAGCGAGTGGTAGTACCCGCCCGTGTTCACATAGTCGAATTTCCGCGTTTCGTAATACGCGCGCTCCGCGTCCGCACCGTTGAAGAGGAACCCTTCAATTTCGTTCGCCGCGTTCAGCGTGTACCCTTCGTCTTTGTGCAGCCCGTCGGCAAAACCCTTCAACACGCCGCGAATATCCGCGCTGTACGGCGTGCCATCTTTGTCGATCACCTGCCCGAACACCAAAACCTTCCCCGAGCCGAATACATCCGCGGGCGCCCAGTAGAACGCGCTCCAGTCCATCGACAATCGCAGGTCGCTTTCGCGCTGCGCCGTGAATCCGCGAATGGACGAGCCGTCAAACGTCAGATTGTCCCAGCTCTTGATCAGGAATTTCTTGTCGTAATCCAGCATGTGCAAGCGGCCTTCGAGGTCGCTGAACAGAACTGTCACCGCCTTAATACGCTTCTCGTCCGTCAGATACTTCAGCCGCTCTTCTTGAATCTTGTGCGCCGGAGCGCGATTCCGCCGCTTCTCTTTGGCCTGCAGGTTCATTTCTTCCAGCTCGTCGTACGGAATTGTCAGAAAATTGCGCAGCTCGCTAGTCATGAATCTCCTTGAGGTGGAAAATAGCTCTCCTGCATCGATGGATTGCTTTGGGATGAGACATCCAGGCGCTAGGGTATCGCGGCGGAATTCCAACCGTCAAATCTAAAATCGTTTCTGCTCGAAAAGAAATTCTTATCGGAGCAATAAGAAAATCTTTTGAAGCCGCCCGCCTGCTCTTCCCTTTCCGTTATCCAAGCGGCTGGCCGCGCCGGAACCTGTACGCCTTTGTAGCGGCGGCCTTCAGGCCGGCGGGTTGGCATTTAACGCTTGAATCTCGCGATCAACTCCGCCTGCGCCAAAATATGCCCTTTCATCGCCGCCTCTAATTCGTCTTTCTTCGCGCCGGGCTTCAAATTCGTCTTGGAATCCAGCGCATACAATTTGAAAAAATAATGATGCGCGGGCCCGCCTTTCTCAGGACACGGCCCCGTATACCCCGCCTTCTTGCGAACATTCTGACCTTGGCTCGAACCGTCAGCCAGCTTCCTCTTCGTAGGCACGCCCTCCGGCAGCGAAACCGCTCCCGCGGGAATATCGTAGATCAGCCAGTGCACCACCGTTTTCGCCGGCACATCCGGGTCATCCACGATCAGCGCGAAGCTCTGCGTCGCGGCTGGCGTGCCCGTCCACGCAAGCGCGGGAGAAACATTGGCCCCGTCGCAACTGTATTTCGCCGGAATGTCCGCATCCGCTTCAAACGAAGCACTCGTCAGCTTCAACACCGGACCCGCGTCCTTCGGCTTTCCTTCTTGCCCCGCCACCGCAAAACCAAATAATAAGCAGAACATCGCCGCGACGATTCCGCCCCTGCCGCTCGCAACACTATGCAGCTCTGGCATTTTCAATCTTCACCCCCGAACAGTGTTCTTTTCTCCAGAATCTTTGTGGGTCGTGGCTTCAGCCACGACATTAACTTGCCATAAACAAAACGGCTTTAGCCGCTGAAGTTCCGCCCTTGCTACTACGCAAATTCCAAGAGTCAACTGCCAATATACTCGAACAGAATCTCTCCGCATATCCTCTCATCATCCACAAGAAAGCCGTACAATTGTGCGTTTACGCTACAAATTCAGAAGGCGGTCCTGCATGTTTGAAACATTCCAGCGCGAGGGATATCTAATCTCCACGGACCCTGCACAATTAGATCTCGACGCAATTCATGCCTATCTCGTTCGCGCCTATTGGTGCGAAGGAATTCCACGCGAAACGATGGAGCGTGCCATCGCGAATTCTCTGTGCTTCGCTCTGCTCCGCGGCAAAGCACAGATCGGTTTCGCGCGTGTGATCACAGACTCCGCCACCTATGCTTATCTCTGCGATGTCTACGTGCTCGAAAACCATCGCGGCAAAGGTTTGGGAAAGTGGCTGATGGAATGCGTGATGGGCCATCCGGCTTTGCAAGGATTGCGTCGTTTCAGTTTGGCTACTCGCGATGCGCACGGCCTCTACCGCCAATTCGGTTTTCGCGAACTCTCCAAGCCCGAATCTATGATGGAAATCCTCCGCCCGGACATTTATCGCTAATCTTTCACTTTTGGCGATTCAATATGTCTGGTTCTTCGAACGCATCAGGAGTGTCGGCGAGCTGCTGGATGAACTTCTGCAAGTTAGCAGACGACGCTGTCAATAGGATGCTGGAGTCTCGAGGAGCTAAGTTTTCGTCCATATACTCGTGCGCAATAGAAATCTTTTTAGCTTCGATCTGCGTTACCAACCAATCATGGTTCACTAGCGAGATGCGAAGCGTGTCCCCGTTGAGCAACACTTTGTACAAAAAATGGAAAGCCGCAATTCCATACGGAAAATCGATCTTCTTATCGTTAACATATTCTTCATCAAAAACTGCGTCGGCGAAGAGGTCGCCTCCAACGCGGATCAGGCGCATCTTATACCGGTAATCACCATTGGAGTCTGAGTCGGCAACCCTGACCTCATAGGTACCCTCTTCGTTTGCCTGAATCGTGATTTTGGCCTTGTCCACCGTCCATGTCCCGACAAGGCCGGGCTCAAGCGTACTCTCATCCGGCTTGTAGAACGGATGAACCGAATAAGTAGCGCAGCCGCCAAGAAACGCAGTCAGCACGATAAACGGGAGAGCAATGCCAAGCTTGGGCACGCGCATAGCGATTTAGACCTCTGGCTCGCATCGTACGTTCTTCGTGTCGTGGGCACAACGAATTTGCTCTCACGGGAGGAACTCCTTAATGTCTATCGCCGGCTCGTCGAAAATAGAACACTTCCGCACACACAATTTCGCTCTTGACTCATGTTTACTACTATGATAACATGGTTTAGGGCAGTTATTTAGGCCCAGGGAGGAAGCTGTATGCGAGGCGACGCTAGCGTTGGGCTGGAGAGGGCGACCGCTCGGCGACGCCCGCTCCGCGGTGTTCCTTCCACCTCAACTCCATCACCGATCCTGACCGGTTTAGGCCAAAGTCCTGTGGCAACCCGCGACCATCTTCTTGCATTTCTAACCGGTTCTGCCTCACATTCAGAATTGGCTGCAACTCATAGAAAACAAAGAATGGCGCCAAGTCTAACCGGTTCTAGAATTGCACACTTGCGATCTGGTATCGCCGCACGTTTCCCCCAATCCTTCACCGTTACGAGCCTTCAAGACCAAGCGAGGTTGTGTTACTGTGGACAGTCGCAATGTCGCTGATCGGGCAACCCTCGCTCGCGCGCTGGATCACCCAAACGGAGCTGTGAAGAGATGAAATCCGCCTACAACGGCGTGGCCGTTCCGCCCAACGGAAAACCGATTGAATACGCCGCGGACGGCGCCTTCCACGTCCCGGATCACCCCATAATTCCCTTCATCGAAGGTGACGGCACTGGCCGCGACATCTGGAAAGCCTCCCGCCAAGTCTTCGACGCCGCCGTCGCCAAGTCCTACGGTGGCAAGCGCAAAATCGAATGGCTGGAAATTTTTGCCGGCGAGAAAGCCTTCAAACAATTCAATGACTGGTTGCCCGAAGACACCGTCGAAGCCATTCGCGATTTCCGCGTGGCCATCAAAGGTCCACTCACCACGCCCGTTGGCGGCGGAATACGCTCGCTCAACGTGACGCTCCGCCAGGTCCTTGACCTCTACGCTTGCGTGCGCCCGGTCCGGTACTTCGAAGGCGTGCCTTCTCCCGTAAAAAATCCGGAACGAATGAACGTCGTGATCTTCCGCGAGAACACCGAAGATGTTTACGCCGGAATTGAATGGCGCTCGGGCACGCCGGACGCAAAACGCGTGATCGATTTTCTGAATCTTGAAATGCTGAAAGGAACCACCAAGGAAATCCCGCCCGAATCCGGCATCGGCATCAAGCCCATCTCACCAGGCGCCACAAAGCGCCTCGTTCGCCGCGCCATACAGCACGCTCTGGAAGAACAGCGCCGCATAGTGACGCTGGTTCATAAGGGCAACATTATGAAGTTCACCGAAGGCGCGTTCCGCGATTGGGGATACGAGCTTGCCATCCAGGAATTTCGCGCCTACGTGGTCACCGAGCGCGAAAGCTGGATCCTCGAAAATAAAGACCGCGACGCCAATCTCTCCGCCGAACAGATCGCGGAGATGATCGAGCCGGGCCTGGAGCAAGCCAACGAAGAATTCAGGAAGCGCGTCACGGCGGAAGTTGAACGCGCCCTGGATTCCATCTACGCCTCCCACGGCAATGGCCAGTGGAAGAAGAAAATCCTAATCAACGATCGCATCGCCGACTCCGTTTTTCAGCAGGTGCTCACCCGCGCCGATGAATACCAAGTCTTCGCCACTCCCAATCTGAATGGCGACTATTTATCCGATGCCTGCGCGGCGCAGGTAGGCGGCCTGGGCATGGCTCCCGGCGCCAACATTGGCGACGGTTGCGGCGTCTTCGAAGCTACGCACGGCACCGCGCCGAAATATGCCGACAAGGACGTCATTAATCCCAGTTCCGTGATGTTGTCCGGCGCCATGATGTTTAATTTTATGGGCTGGCGCGAGCCCGCCATCCTCATCGAAGATGGAATTGCGCGCACCATTCAGCAAAAGCGTGTGACCTACGATCTGGAACGCCTAATGCCCGGAGCGAAAAAACTGAAAACTTCGGAGTATGCCGCAGCCATCATCGAGAACATGCAAACTTCCGTGGCTGCGCGCTAGCCCCGCCGCGGATTTTAGCCAAACGCATAAGGAGACTTGGGAATGCGGAAGAAGGTCACGGTAGTCGGCGGCGGGTTTGTGGGGTCCACCACCGCGCAGCGGATTCATGACGCGGGACTCGCGGACGTAGTCTTGACCGACATTTTGGAAGGCGTGCCCGCCGGAAAAGCGCTCGACATGGCGGAATCCGCACCCATCCTCGGCACCGATGTTCACGCCGCGGGTATATCCACCGCCGGCGGAGATTACAACGAAACCGCGAACAGCGACATCATCGTCATCACCGCAGGATTCCCGCGCAAGCCCGGAATGAGCCGCGACGACCTCCTGAAAGCGAATCACGACGTAATTAAGGGAGTAGTCGAAGCGGTCGTAAAACTTTCACCCAACGCGATTTTAATCATCGTCACGAATCCGCTCGACGCCATGGCGCACGCCGCGCTCAAGCTCAGCAAATTTCCAAAGAACCGCGTTATTGGAATGGCAGGCGTTTTGGACTCCGCGCGCATGAGCAGCTTTGTCGCTGCCGAGCTTGGTGTCTCCGTGGAAAATGTGCATTCCTTCGTCCTGGGCGGCCACGGGGATGACATGGTGCCGCTCCCCCGTTATTCCACCGTCGCCGGAATTCCCCTCCCGGCTCTCCTGTCCAAGGAAAAGATTGAAGCGATCGTAACCAGAACTCGAAAAGGTGGTGCGGAAATCGTGAACCTGCTCAAAACAGGATCAGCTTATTACGCTCCCTCTGCCGCCGTGTTCGAAATGGTGGAAGCGATTTTGAAGGATAAGAAAAAAATCCTGCCGTGCGCTGCTTACCTCGAAGGTGAATACGGGCTTAGCGGTCTGTTTGTTGGCGTTCCGGTGAAGCTCGGCGCCAAAGGCATCGAACAGATCATCGAGATCAAGCTCGAGCCCGAGGAAAAAGCGGCGCTGGACAAGTCTTCCGCATCGGTGCGCGAACTCGTGACCGTACTCGGTCTCTAGGAAAACTACGAAGAGCGATGAACCTATTCGGGCGCAAAGATCGCAAGAGCGGCCAACCGTCTGCGGCAAACGCTTCGTCGGCGACTGTCGGTAGCGATCGCTCGCCGCTGGCACATCGCATCACCAAAGACCTCGAACATGCCGAAACGCTCGCCACCATGCTGGCGCATAGCCGCGCCGCCCGCGCGGTGGAAGTGGCAGACCTGCTGGCAGGAATGTACATCTACGGCTGGGAGCGCCTCTCGAAATTCTGGGAAGACCAGGACGAAATCGAAATCTTCCTTCAACAGATTTGCCGCATCAGCCCGCAGCGCTGGCACCATTGGATTCAAGATTACGACGAGCAGCGCCGCGACGAAGAGCCCCGCAAGGTTTGGCAGTTGCTGAAGGGTGCGAAACCACCGGCAGGCTCGTCCAACGACAAACCGCTTTCCAGGTCGGGTGAATTGCAAACCATTTTGCAGCACGCGGAACAACTCGCGCCCGGGCGGGATATGGTCGAAGGCCGGGCGATTCCAATTCTCACCTGCGAATGCGTGCTCCTGGCCATCGCAAGAACGAAAGATTCAGAAATCGGCCACCGCTTGCTTGCCACCGGCTTGAACGTCGGCAGTCTTGAACGATCCGCGCGAAACCCCAAGCACGCTCCGCGACACTAGCGCGACTCCCTGAGCCGGGAAAACCCGGATGATCAGTTGGAAAAGTGACCGGCGCGCCGATCTTACGGTTTCAGATGATCATTTTGAAATTCGGCCACAGAATCGCCAGAGGCGCGCTCGGCTTGCGGCACACGTAAACGTGCACGTCCTGCTCGGAAGGCATCGCATGTTCGTCGGTAATGGTGGCGACCAGCCGGGCCTCCCCAAACAGACCCGCGTACCGATCCGCGTTTTCCCCAAAAACAATCACGCACTCGCCGGAATAATTCCGCGGTCCCCACAAAAAATAATTATTGTGCCCGCTGATAGCTTTGGGCAGCCCCAACGCGGGCCCGTAGTAATCGATCGCTCCTGCCTCGCCGTAATTCCCTGCCAGGATCGCGCACGTCGATTGTTCCCGTGGCGGCAGATCGTGATAAACGCGGGCGACGGCCGAAGCCATATTCTCCCAGCCAAACATGTCGCCATAAAGCTGCGGCAGCGCCACGGTCGGATCGCGCTCGGTCTTCACTCCGCGGGCATACGGCAATATCTCGGAGTACCGGATGAAAGTATCCACAGGCAAGAGCGGAACGCCGAACGGAAGCGTGACTAACCCAGCAATCACAATCAGCGCGCAATATGCCGAAGCCAGCCATCGTCGCCGCTGCGCTCCGAAAAAGAAGCTTTCAAGCGCGACGCCTCCGGACGACATCAGAATCGGATAAATCGGCAGCGCGTAATAGGATTTTCCGTGCAGGCAAATGAAAATAGTCATTACGATGAAATAGGCCCAGCCGAGAAAACGAAACCGTTTTCCTTCCTGCGCGGCGAAAAACCACACAATGCCAGCGAGCCACACCGGCAGCTCAATCGGCTGCAGGAAAAGTATCTGGTCAGCAAAGAATCGCAGAGGCCCAACCTCGACGTTTTTAAACTCCTGCGCGTTGCGCACCACGAGAATTTGCGGCCAGCCATTGCGCGCCTCCCAGATTAGGTTTGGGAGAAACATCGCGAAGGCGATGGCCCCGCCAATCCAAATCCATTTCGACTTGAACAAATGGCCGTTGCCGGAGATCAAGAGGCCAGCCACGAGCGCAAAGCCGAAGACGAGCATCGTATGTTTATTTTCCAGACCGAGCCCGGCGATTGCGCCGAACGCGAGCCACAGCTTAGGCGAGGCTCCCTTCACGACGCGAATCGCAATCCACGCGCATAAGAGCCAAAACAGGGGCTCGAATGCATTCATCGAAAGAAAACTATCAAACGCGAGAAATGCCGGAGCAAATAACATTGCCAGAGCGGCGAGGAACTGCGCGAACAATCCGCCGCCGAGTTCGCGGGCAATCCAACCCGTAAGGAAAACCACAGCTGCGCCGGCCAGCGCGGGCAGAAGGCGAACCGCAAAGAGCGAATCGCCGAAAGCATGCCGCGCGAACCATGCGATTAACGCGATGAGCGGAGGCTGGTCGATGTAGCCCCATGCCAGATGCTCGCCACAGGCCATGTAATAGAGTTCGTCGCGAAAGAAGCCGTAGTGATTGATGCCCGCGAATTGAATCAGCAGCTTGGCAAGCGCGAGGGATAACAGCAGAACTATGCTGGTGCGCGCAGATTCACGCGCCAGCACGCGATCGATTGCGGAACCGGCGGCATCCACTGAGGTCATCTGCTAGGTGCGGACTGTGCCCCGGCAATAGATTTAAGCAGGGGTCGAAATTGTCGCGGACTTGATGCTATCGAGCTTTGGAAAATGTTTATCCAAGTAGGCTTTGCCCTGGCTGGTGATGAGCCCTTGGTCCGGAGATTCGCCGTAGCCGCTGTGAATTTTCTGAACCACGTCCATGCCCTTGGTGACTTGACCGAAGGGGGAGAAGCCCATGGAGTCGAGTTGTCCGTTGTTGCCGAGGTTAATGAAGAGCTGCGTTGTGCGCGTGTTTTTTCCGGCAGTGGCGAACGTGAGATATCCCGGGCGATTGCTTTGCGTAACAGGATCGTCGTTAATTTTCGCATCTCTCCAGGCTTTATTGACCGTGGGATCGGCGCCCAGGCCGAATTGGACCACGAAGCCGGGTATCACGCGGAAGAAACTCGCGTCGTCATAATATCCGGCCTTCACCAGATTATAAAAACGGTCCGCTCCGACCGGCGCCCACGCGCGGTTCACATGCACGATGAAGTCGCCTTTCGTAGTGCAAAAGGTCACGTCGTACACTTCCGGCGCTTTTTCGGTCAGTGTTTCCGGCTTCAACAAACCTGGATTAGTAGTCATTGGCCTTGTCCTAGATGTCGAAAATAAAATCTGCGTACAGTCTCACCTTACTGTTTCGGCGGCGCGGGCGCCGCTTTATGAGTCGCACTGGGAGCTGGAACCGGCGAGGTAATTTTCGCCGTCTTAATGCTGTCAAGCTTGGGGAAATTCTTTTCGAGATACGCGTTGCCCTGATTCGTAATCTCGTCCTGATGATTCGTGGGCGCGTCCGCGTAGCCGCCGTAAAGATTTTTTACCACGTCCATGCCGGAGGTTATCTGACCGAAGGGAGCAAAGCCCTGGCCGCTGTGGTCAAGTCCGCCGTTGACGCCCAGGTTGATAAAGACTTGGGTCGAGCGCGAGTTCGGGTTTCCGGTTTGAGCGAAAGTAATCGTGCCCTCGGCATTGGTCTGCGTCACGGGATCGTCCTTGATGTTGGCATTCTCCCACGCTTTGTTGACCGCGGGACTGCCGGTTAGACCGAACTGGACCACGAATCCGGGAACGACGCGAAAAAACTCGACACCGGTGAAATACCCGTGCTTTACGAGATTGTAAAAACGGTCGGCTTCATTCGGAGCCCACGAACGAGTGACCTGCACGACGAAATCACCCTTGGTGGTCGTGAAGGTGGCTTCATAGACGTCCGGCGCTTTGGCCTTGAGTTCGCCGGGGTGCAACAATGCGGAATCGGCAGCCGCATGCGTGGCCGGCTTGGAATTCGTCGTGGCAGCAGGTTTTTGGGCCGCGAGCGAGCCCGAAACAAAACAGGCAATCAAACTAACGAGTAAGCAAGAACTTAGCCGCGAAGCAAAATGTTTCACCGCTTTTCTCCCATTTTTTTCGAGGCGGCTTCCACTTCCTGCATCAGGCGAAGCGTGTTGCCACCCAGGATTTTTGTGATGTCGCTTTCGGAGTAACCTTTCTCCAGCAACGCGTTTGTGATTTGCGGCAAGTGCGTTGCGTCTTCCATACCGTAGGGCATATCGGCGCCGTCAAAGTCCGAGCCGAGCCCCACATGATCCGCGCCCACGAGTTTAACAGCATGATCGATGTGATCGATTATTTTCGTCCAATCCACACGCGGCAACTTTCCCTGCGCCACATACTCGCGCACCAGCTTATCCGCCTCGATTAACTGGCAAGCTTCGTCATCTCCGCAACGTTTTTTTGTCTCCACTTCGACAGCCTTGAAGATCTCGGGATTGGCCTTTGCCGCGGTCGCATAATCCTGGCTGAGGAATCCGACGTGGTAATTGATCTGGATCACTCCGCCTTTTGCGGCCAGAGCCTTGATAATGTCGTCGGTCATGTTGCGAGGCATGTCATCGAGCGCGCGGCAGGACGAATGCGAAGCCAGCATCGGCGCCTGGCTGGTGGCCAGCACGTCGTAGAAAGTTTTATCCGCAATGTGCGAAACGTCCACCATCATGCCGACGCGATTCATCTCCAGCACAACCTGCTTGCCGAAATCGGTGAGTCCGTTGTGCGCCGGCTTGTCCGTGGAAGAATCCGCCCAGTTGGTGTTGATCATGTGCGTGAGCGTCATATAACGAACGCCGAGCGCGGCGAATTTGTCCACATTTTTCAGGTCGTCGTTGATCATGTGGCCGCCTTCGACGCCCATTAGCACGGCAATCTTGTGCGCGGCAAACGCAGCGCGAACTTCCGCCGCAGTAGTTGCCAGAGCGAGATCATTCGGGTGCAGGCCGATCTGGCGGCGAACAGCTTCGATCTGTTCGAGTGCACGCTGAACGGCCGTCGGCCCGGTGACCGTTCCAGGAATGTAGATGGAGAAAAAGATAGCGTCGAGGCCGCCTTCGCGCATGCGCGGAATGTCAATGCTGCCGTCCGTGTGGCGCGCGCCGAGATCAAATTTGGGATCGAGCAAACGCTGCGTGGTGTCGTCGTGAGTGTCCACGACAATCGAGCGGAAATGCAGGTCGTGAGCTTTTTGTGAAACCGGTTGCGATTGTGGCTGAACAGCGAGCAGTGGCAGAATCCCTCCAAGCAAACAACAAATTGAAAGCAATCCGAGTCGCGACATTGTTCTCCGAAGTTTCGTTGGGGATTTTACGATACGTTTGAGTTAAACGAAACTGCGATTTAGCTTTGTGATGCTATACCGTTGGGGTCCCGGCACGCCAAAGCGCCCGTCCTAGAGGCGAATGACGGCCTTCCCGCGGAGACCGCCTTTGCGTAGCTTTTCTAGTATCTGAGCCGCGCCATTCAGGTCAACCGTGGCGTTGATACGCGCCGTGATCGTGCCGTCCGCGAGCATGCGCGCAACCTGGTTCAACCCTTGCGGCGTTGACAAGCTATTCGTGGTCGACGAAATATTGTGCGCCGTGATTTTTCGTTCAGCGAACCACTTTTCGTCCGCTGCATAAATCGTCGAGACCAGGCTGCCGCCAGGCTTCAGAATTTCAGCGTCGCGGCCGATTGCGTCCTTACCGTTCACGAGGTCGAAGACCCCGTCCACGCCGTCCGGGTGGGACGCATGCAGCGCGGCGACGGCATCAGTGGTTTTGGTGTCGTACACTTCTTCGGCCCCGAGTCTGCGAGCTTCGTCGGCGTCGCCGCGAACCGTCGCGATGACGTGCGCGCCGCGGGAGCGCGCCATTTGCACCGCGTAGCCTCCGACGCCGCCGGTCGCGCCCATCACAACGATGCGCTGGCCCGCAGTCACGCCCAACAAGTTAAGCGATGCGAGCGCGGTGATTGCCGGGATGGGCAGCGCGGCTGCCTGCTCGTCAGTGATGCCATCGGGAATATGCGCCAGCGGTTCTGTTTTCCCGCCCGGTGTGACTGCGGTGTACTCAGTATATGCGCCGTGCGTCCGCGCCATGCCGAAGATCCGGTCGCCGATCTGGAAATCGCGGTCTTCCGACGGAACCCGTTCGACCACGCCTGCGAAGTCCGCTCCTAGGACAAACGGATAGGTGGAAGCAGCAGTCAGCCTTTCGACAAGCTTGTAGTCGATCGGATTGATGCCTGCAAACTTGACCCGTATGAGGATCGCGCCCTCGATAGCGGGAATCGGTAGGTCGTGAATCGCCGGAGCTTCGCCGAAGCTCCGCACGGCAAATGCGCGCATGTCTTGCTCCCTGCACCATCACGCGGAGGTCGAAATCGAGCCGCAGAACTCCATCGCGCACTTAACCCGCCGGGTTCGTCGACGGCGGACCCCGCCGCCGCTACTCACCCCGTAGCCACGATTTCACCGCGTGGACCAGCACCTGGCCGTTGACCGCGGCCAACGATTCCGTAAGCGGAATACCCTTGGGGCAGGCCTTCACGCAATTCTGCGCGTTGTCGCAATCTGCTATGCCTCCGGGTAACATGAGCGCGTCGAGACGCTCAGCCGAATGCATTGCTCCAGTGGGGTGCATGTTGAATAAGCGAACCTGGCTGACGATCGCGGCGCCGACAAAAGGATCGCGCTGGTTGACCTTGGGGCAAACTTCGAGACAATTTCCGCAAGTGATGCAGCGCGAAAGCGGGTAGCCTTTTTCCTGCACCGACGGAGCCATGCGCGGGCCTTCGCCTATATCGTACGTGCCGTCAATCGGAATCCAGCAGTGCGTGCGCTTCAGATCTTCGAACATTTTCGAACGGTCAACCACCAGATCGCGCACCAACGGGAACTTTGTGAGCGGCTCCAGGCGAATTGGTTTTTCGAGATCGTCCACCAGAGCGGTGCAGGCTTGCCGTGCAGTTCCATTGATGAGCATGGCGCAGGCGCCGCAGACTTCCTCCAGACAATTCGCGTCGTAGCTGACGGGAGTGGACTCAACACCGCTTCGGGTGAAGGGCTTTTCAGCGATGTCCCGCAGGCATATGATCACGTTCATGTGCGGGCGGTAGCGGAGCTCGTATTCTTCCCAGCGCACGGATTCGTCCGGGCGCTGCTGCCGCTTGATGCGGACGATAAAAGTTTTATCTGCCATGTGGCCTCTGAAGCTGCTGCCGCACCTCAAGTTCCTATCTAAGTTTACGCCTTCGCCGTGTACTTGCGCTCGCGCGGCTGAAGTAGCGAAGTGTCAACCGGCTCGTACTCTAGCTGGATATTGCCGTCGTTGTAGCTGGCCTTGGTGGTCTTCAGCCAGTTGGCGTCGTCGCGTTCAGGAAAATCGGGTTTATAGTGCGCGCCGCGAGTTTCATCGCGCGCGAGCGCACCCATGGTGATCACGCGCGCGAGGATCAGCATGTTTCCCAGCTCGCGCACGAAGTTGAGCGTTTGATTAGCCCACTGCGTGCGATCCTGCAAATTAATGCGCGTAAAACGCTCGCCAAGCTCGTCGAGCTTCACTAAAGTCTTTTGCAGATTTGCGTTGTAGCGAATCACGGTGACGTTCTCGGTCATAATGTCGCCCATCTCACGCCAGATCGTAATCGGATTTTCAGTTCCTTTGTGCTGATTCAGCAGGGCGTCGGTGATGTCTTGCTGGCGAACGCGTTCGCGCTCGAATATCGCCCCCGGAACGTTCTCGCATCCGCTTTCCAGGCCACGCGCGTAACGCACCGCGGCGGGGCCTGCGAGCATTCCACCGTAAATGCAAGAGACCAGAGAATTGGCGCCCAGCCGGTTCGCGCCGTGATATTGGTACTCGCATTCTCCGGCGGCATAAATGCCCGGAACGTTGGTAGCTTGATTTTGATTGTCCACCCACAATCCGCCCATGGTGTAGTGCATCGCGGGGAAAACTTTCATAGGCTCTTCGCGGGGGTCGACGCCCACGAATTTTTCGTAAATCTCGAGAATGCCTTCCAGTTTGCGGTCGAGCGTCTCACGCGGAATGTGGGTGACGTCGAGATAAACGGCCGGCTCGCCTACCAGGCCCATTTTCATTTCGAAAACAATTTTGTGGATAGCGCGAGTGGCCACGTCGCGCGGAACCAGATTGCCGTACTTCGGATACCAGTCTTCAAGGAAATAGAACCGTTCATTCTCAGGGATGTCCTTGCCCGCGCGCTTATCGCCGGCCTGTTTGGGCAC
>JBEKSN010000088.1:0-14082 GCA_049517055.1 Candidatus Acidiferrales bacterium
TTTTCGTGATGTTTCTCTTCCACGGTTTTCGAATTACGGGTGTGGATACGCACGGCTCGGCGCTGGCTCTTTCAGCTCTGGAATGGGCCCTGGTTTTCGTGGCGGTCGGATTCTCGGAGGAATATACGTTTCGCGGTTACATGCAATTCACGCTCACCACCGGCATCGGCTTCTGGCCTGCGGCTTTGCTTATGTCCCTGCTTTTCGCTGCGGTCCACCTTGGTAACTCTGGCGAATCTCCCTTGGGCCTAATCCAAGTTGCCCTTTTTGGCATCGTTGCTTGCATTGCATTGCAGCGCACGGGGAATTTGTGGTGGCCCATCGGATTTCACGCCGCCTGGGATTGGGGCCAGACGTTTTTCTACGGCGTGCCGGACAGCGGCCTGAATGCCAGTCACAATTTTCTGCACACTGAATTCCACGGACCAAACTGGCTAACGGGTGGAAGCACTGGCCCGGAAGCCAGCGTCCTCGCGTTGATTGCGCTCGTAATCGTGGCTTTGCTGTTGACGCGCCGCTACCGCGAGATTCGCTACCCGGATCCCGGCGCTCTAGCGCTCAGGCTTCGCTGAAGGTTTTTTGCGCATGTGAACTTCCCGGCCGCCGTGCTCGTAATGGACGCCGTCCATGTACGTCCTCATCATGAGAATGCCGCGGCCATGTTCCGCAAAGATGTTTTCGGGCGCTAGCGGGTCTGGAACTTTCTCCGGGTTGAATCCTTCTCCTTCATCCCGGACAATAAAGAAAAGTTCTCCGCTGGGCTCGCAACGAAAACTGAGGTGAACGTGCTTGGTGCGGTCTTCGTGGTTACCGTGAACCACAGCGTTGGCGATCGCCTCGCGCAGCGCTACTTCGATATCGCTCCCGTCGCCGTGAAAACAGGTGTAATCCTTCATGCGTTCGATGAATGCATCGACGAATGGAGAAATTTCAGAAATATCGCTGGGCATCGATAACTCGAATTGAGGATGGGGAGGTCCGGCCTTCCATCCTTTGTACAGGTCCATTTCTGTAGCCTCTGCATCCTGCGGCCGGCGCCCGACAGCACACGAATGAAACGAGAGAAGAATTGTACGCTACGACGCATACTTTTAACCGAAAACCGCCGCGAGGCCAAGCAGTTTATGGAAGCCTCGGTCCGTCCGCAGTGAATCGCGGTGAGCGCCCTGTAGATATTGGAGTTAAGAGAGACCTTTTTATCGGTGCTGCGTCGAAGTGTATGAAATCGTGTTCGCGCTGGCTACCGCACGGGCTCTGACTTGCGATGCTCTTTGCTCTTTCGAGATTGACGCGCGAGCGAGGAGAAAGTATCTTTTCCCGGCCGAGACGGATTCAAAATTAGAAATTCCAGGTGATATCGCGTGAACTCGCCGTGCTGCAGTCCGCGACTCCCACGCCTCACCTCAGCACAACACTTTCGGCGGGATGCATCCAGCCAAAGGCTCGATACAGATCAGCATGTGGCCAAAAACATTTAGGAGGAACAGATGCGGGCACGTTGGCTATTTCTCTTTTTAGCTCTTGCCGTGGGGTCCGGCGCTCGGGCTCAGCAGGTGGATATTCCCTATGAGAAGTTCGTGCTCGACAACGGGCTTACCGTCATCGTCCACGAAGATCACAAAGCGCCCATCGTGGCCGTGAACGTGTGGTATCACGTCGGCTCGAAGAACGAGAAGGCCGGGCGGACGGGCTTCGCCCATCTTTTCGAGCACCTGATGTTTGGCGGCAGCCAGCACGCCCCGGGCAGTTACATAAAGGAACTCGAGTTGGTGGGCGCGACCGATCTCAACGGAACCACAAATTTTGACCGGACCAACTATTTCGAGGACGTGCCTACCTCCGCCCTCGACTTCGCTCTGTTTATGGAATCCGACCGCATGGGATTTCTCGACTTGAGCCAAAAGACTCTCGACTTGCAGCGCGGCGTGGTGGAGAACGAAAAACGTCAAGGAGAGAACCAGCCTTACCGTCTGACCGAAGAACACTTTCCCGAAAATACATATCCCGCCGGCCATCCCTATTCCTGGGACGTCATCGGCGACACGGCCGACCTGGACGCTGCTGCATTCAAGGACGTGCAGGAATGGTTCAAGAATAATTACGGCCCGTCCAACGTGGTCATCGTGCTGGCCGGCGATATTGACGCGAAAACGGCGAAAGAGAAGGTCCAAAAATATTTCGGCGAAATTCCGCCGGGGCCGCCTGTAGCGCACCAGAAGATATGGATCGCGAAAATGAGGGGCACTCACCGGGAGCTCACCCAAGAACGCGTTCCGCTGCCGCGCATCTACATGGTTTGGAACGTGCCGCAATTCGGCAGTCCAGACGCCGACTACCTCGACTTGGTCAGCTCCTGTTTGGGCGACGGCAAGACTTCGCGTCTGTACAAGCGGCTGGTTTACGACGATCAGATTGCCAGTGACGTTACCGTTTATGTGGACACACGTGAGATCGGCGGGCAGTTCGTCGTGCAGGTTACGGCGCGGCCCGGGCATACCCTCGATGAGATAGAAAAAGCGATTGACGAGGAGATGGCTCGATTCCTGAAAGACGGGCCGACTGCGGAAGAATTGCAGCGCGTGCAGACGCAGTATCTCGCGAATTTCCTGCGCGGCAGTGAACGCATCGGCGGCTTCGGCGGGAAATCCGACAGGCTGGCGCGCTACCAGACCTATACCGGCGACGCCGGCAATTACAAGGTCACCCTAAAGCGCGTAAACGACGCGAGTGCTGAAGATCTCAAGTCCGCGGCAAACCGCTGGCTTTCTGACGGCGTTTACATCGCCGAGGTCCAGCCGTTCCCGGACTACAAGGCCACGTCCGCCGCAGTGGACCGCTCTAAGCCGCCCGCGCTCGGAACACCGCCGGAATTAAAACTTCCCAAGCTGGAGCGCGCAACGCTTTCGAATGGCCTCAAAATAATCCTAGCCGAGAGGCCCGGTCTGCCACTGGTAAGTTTCTGGATGACCGCCGATGCCGGCTATGCCGCCGATCACTCCGCGGCCCCGGGCACGGCGAAACTTATGTCCGCGCTTCTCGTTGACGGCACGCGCACGCGCAACGCGCTCCAGATTAATGACCAAACGGCTTTGCTCGGAGCGCGACTATTGGCCTATTCCGATCTGGACTTCTCCTACGTTCAGCTTTCAGCGTTGAAGGAAAAGTTGGATCCCTCGCTCGAGCTGTTCGGTGACGTGATTCTGAATCCGTCGTTTCCTGACGCCGATTTCAAGCGCGAACAGAAATTGCAGTTGGACGCCATCCAGCAGGAGCAGGACGACCCCATCGGGATGGCGCTGCGTGTTTTCCCCGGCCTCGTCTACGGTTCAACCAATGCCTACGGCAGTCCCTTCACCGGGTCTGGAACGGCGGCTAGCGTTCAAAAAATCACGCGCGACGATTTGGTTAAATTTCATAAAGAATGGTTCCAGCCGAACAACGCCACTCTCGTCGTGGTTGGCGACACCACACTCGCCGAGATCACGCCGAAACTGGAAAAACTGTTTGCCTCCTGGAAATCCGCTCAGGCCCCGCGAAAGGATGTGGCTGCGGTACAACTCCCGTCCAAGCCCGTGGTCTATATTTTGGATAAGCCGAACGCCGAACAGTCGGTGGTCATCGCCGCCAACATCACGGTGCCTCCCAACACGCCGGACGAGCTCGCCATTCAGGCTATGAACGATGTTTTGGGCGGCACATTCAGCTCGCGCCTGAACATGAACCTTCGCGAGGATAAGCATTGGAGTTACGGGGCGAGTAGCTTCGTGTTGGGTGCGCGCTTCCAGCGCCCATTCCTTGCTTTTGCGCCGGTGCAGACGGACAAGACCAAGGAGTCCCTGGTGGAAATGAATAAGGAGTTGCGTGCGATTCTAGCGGATCGGCCGGTAACTTCGGATGAATTGGCGCGCACACAGGCTAACGAAACGCTCAGCCTGCCCGGGTCGCGCGAAACGCTGGACGCCGTCGGTGGTTCAATCGCGGCCATACTGGATTCCAGATGGCCCGACGATTATTACGACACCATGTCCGGCAAGATCCGGGCGCTGAAAACGGGCGATTTGGATGCCGCCGCGAAGCAAGTCGTCCGTCCGGACAACCTCATCTGGATCGTGGTCGGTGACCGCGTCAAGATCGAGGCGGGCATCCGGGAATTGAACTTGGGCGAAATCCGCTTCATCGACGCTAACGGTAATCCGATTTAATTGCTGGGGAACTTTGCAGCATCGCCGGTCAGGCGATCTGTGACCGACCGGCACACGAGCAACGATGAAACCTGGTTTTCGTAGCGCCGGTTTATCCTGAGGAAGCCGAAGGGCGTCCCGCAGGCTCTTTTGATTTTTTATGTAGCTCGGCAATCGATCCCTGCTCGTTAGCAGGCACTACGGTTTGCGTTCAGCGCGCAGGCTCTCCATTACGCTTTGAATCAGCTCTTTCGCTTTGCCAATCTCGGCGGTGATGATTCGAATGTCCATTACCGGCACTCCCGCATCGCGATTGCTATGGCAATAGACGCCGTGCTGCCCGACGAGCACGAGCGCATTGGTCAAAAGGTCCAGCGTAACGGCCAAGCGGCCGCGGTGCGGGCCCATCATCGTTTCGTAATGTTCTAATTCTTCCCGATGCTCTTCAAAAGCCGGCATGTATTTTCCTCGCCAAATACGTAAACCACTAAGCTATGTGTAGAAGCTAAGAAACGAAACGGTAGCCCACGCCCCGAACAGTTAGAAGATGACGCGGCTTCGCGGGATTGTCCTCGATGTAGCGCCTCAGGCGCACGATGAAATTATCGATGGCGCGGGTATCGGTGTCCTCCCGCAAATCCCACACATCTTCCAGAATCGATTTGCGCGAAACCGTGCGTCCATTTTGGCGTATCAAATGACGCAGAAGCTTCGCTTCCATCAGCGTAAGCTGGACGGTATTAGTCGCTGTACGGAGTTCCAGCGTATCAAAGTCCAGAGTCTTTCCGTCAAACGTGAAAAGATCCTCCTCCGACGTTTGTGCGGCATTCTTGCCCGACGCGGCTGATTTCTGGCCCGCTGGCTTCTCCTTCGAATCCTTCTTTCCACTGCTCATCCATCCGGTGCGGCGGAGAAGTCCCTGAAGACGCGCCAAAAATATGGGTAGCTGAAATGGTTTGGGCAGATAATCGTCTGCCCCAGCAGCAAAGCCTTCCAGAACATCTTCCGGGCGTCCACGGGCGGTCAGCATTAGGACCGGCACATAATTTTTGGCTTTGCGCAGAGCAGAGGCCACGCCGAAGCCGTCAATCCCCGGAAGCATCACGTCGAGCACGACGGCATCAAATTTTTCTTTGGTTTTTATAAGCCGGTCGATCGCGGATTCGCCGTCGCCCACCACCTGCACGAAGTAACCTTCGGCCTCAAGGTTGAACTTCAGTCCGTCAGCGAGATGTGTTTCGTCCTCCACCACCAGCACGCGGCTATTCATCTACGCTCCGCGGCAACTCCAGCGTAACGGTTGTGCCCTGGTTTTCGCCTTCGCTTTCGGCAAAAACTTTGCCTCCGTGCGCCCGGGCAATCGAGCGAACGATGAAAAGACCCAGGCCGGTGCCTTTCACTTTCGACGTGCTTCGGCGGCGCACTCGGTGAAAACGTTTGAACACGCGCCTGAGCTGGTCGGCGGGAATTCCCACGCCTTGATCGCGCACGCGAAGCACCACGCGTTTTTCGTCCGGCGCCTCGATGACAACCGAGACGTCAATGTTGCCTACGGAATATTTGATTGCGTTGTCCAGCACGTTCGATATGGCGGTCCGAAGCTCTTCAGGATCACCGTGCACGGGAAATTCGGTGACGGGCCTCGTGAGCGGCGCATCCTTCGCCTCGGCACCATTTCCTGGCTGGCCGTTCGCGGATGCGAAGTGCAAAGCGCCGGGGCTCAGATGGTGCCGCGTGCGCGCAAGTTCCATGCACTCGGCGGCTAAATTCCCCAGATCAACTTTGGCGCGGTATTGTTCGCCGCGTTTATATCCCACTTGGCCCGCTTTCAGCACCTGCTCGACAGTACCCATCAGGCGGTCGGTGTCGTCGAGCATGAGTTGGTAAAAATGTTGCCGCTGCGCTTCCTCTATTTCGCGGCGTTGCAGCGTTTCCAGGTACAGACGAATGGAAGTGATGGGCGTCTTCAGTTCATGCGTGACCGCGTTGATGAAACTCCCGTGCTGTTCGTTCAGCCGTATCTCGCGGACAAGAAAGGTGGTGTTCAAGATCATGCCCAGAATGATCGTAGCGAAGACAATCACGCCCAGGAACAGCATGACGCTTTGGCGCCAGTTGAGGATGATCCAGCCGACGTCCAACGCAATCGCCAGGGCCACCAGGCATATGCCCAGCACAAGGAAAAAAGCAATCGTCTTCCGCCGGCTCGCGATACGCATAGGTCTATTGGGCTCAGCTGAATTGTACCGCGAGGGGCGCATTTCGGCGTATCAGATACGGCTCCAACGTAGCGCATCAGTTTCCGGGCGGCGGACTAATCAGGAGTTCGGCTCGCTGGGCGGGTCGGAGCTCAAACACTGCTCATGCCAAACGCCGATCACACCTTTCAGCCAATACAACTCGTCTCCTCCGTGAAAGTAGCCCAGCCTTTCTACTTCGGCAGTCGCACCGGCGAACGGCAGTTGTTCGAGGGTCAAAGGATGGTGGTATCTCCAGTTTTTTTTGAATTCCTCCAAAAACGCACGGCTGGCAATTCGAACCTCAGTGCCAACTGGAAAGTCAGCATTGTATAGTCCGCGCTTTTTGCCCATGCAGGTATTTTAATTCGAAGGTCGGCAAATGTCTCGATGTCTGATTTGAATGGGGCGCAGCAACATGCTGCCAAAGCGGGGAAGTACCGACGCGTTTACAGTTGCGCGGAAACTAGCTCGGGCTGCGGTTCTGGAGCTGCGAATTCGGCCATTTCTTTGGCGTGCTTCACAGCCGCAAGCTTTGTGGTGTGAACCTGCTTCGCCAAGCCGAGTTTCTTCAGCAGCCAGATGCCGTACCAGTTTGTGTCAATCTCATACCAGGCCAGCCCGTGGCGAGCTGAAACCGGATGCGCGTGATGATTGTTGTGCCAGCCTTCGCCCCAGCTCAACAACGCGACCCACCAGCTATTGGTGGAAAGATCGCGAGTCTCAAACCGTCGCGTGCCCCACGAATGAGTGGCCGAGTTTACCAGCCAAGTGAAATGCAGGCCCACGACCGTCCGGAAGAAAATTCCCCACAGGACGAACTTCCATCCGCCTACTGCAAGCAGGATCAGCCCGAGAACGATCATCGGCACGTAGTGATATTTCGTGATCCAGACGTGGAACTTGTCCTTGGCCAGGTCCGGGACGTATCGGGCTAGCGTGGATGTGTCGTGGTGCATGGATTTGCCCATCAGGATCCAGCCCATATGCGCCCACCATTTGCCGTCAACTGGTGAGTGCGGGTCGCCTTCGTGGTCGGAATATTTATGATGAATTCGATGCGTGGCGACCCAGAAAATCGGTCCGCCTTCGAGCGCCAGCGTGGCGAAGATCGTGAGCGTATATTCGAGCCACTTGGGAATTTGGTATCCGCGGTGCGTGAGAAGCCGGTGATAGCACATCCCGATTCCCAAGCTTGTCGCCATCCACCACAGAACTACCGCGACAAAGAACGCCTTCCACGTGAAGAAAAACAGCGCCACAATGGCGCCCACGTGAAACAGCGCCATAAACGAAGCCGTAATCCAGTTGACTTCATCCTTGGCTGCCGCGTTTCTTTCCAGATCGGTGAGTTCGACTCCCATAGTTTTGGCCCTTTTCTCTATTATTGAGTTTCGATATATCTTCGCGTTTTTCGTTTTGCTCTACGCTGGCGTTAGACTACCAGTGGTGGGGAAGATGATTTGTAATAGTTCTGTAATACCAGGACTTAGCCGCTTGAAAGAGTACCTGTACCGCAAAGAGCAGGTCAGTTTCATATGCGTCCAAAATCAGCACGCACCAACGGCTCGAGTCGGCTACGTGTCCGCATTGCCTCGTCGCTCTTGCTCAAACGGTGCGCAACGGTCAGAATTCATATGCCAAAGGGCCGTCAATATGGCTGGTTCTAGAACCCTCTATTGCGCCCTACGGAACAGCTTTCCCTAGTTTCCTTTACTCTGCGGCACTGAGGTCGGATAATTTGGCGCGTTGTCCATTGCCATGGCAGTAGCGCGAATGAAGACATCGCCGCGCGAAAGTGCGAGTTTGGGTTCCTCCAGAGCCGCATTCCTGGGAAGTAATGGGCGGCCTATGAGATCTGCGGGGTGAGCTAACGATGAGACGTTCAGATTTGGTGCGAAATGCGGCGAAAGGAAAAACCGTCCGGACCTCCCAAATTGTATTTGGCGAGCGCCAGCATCTTCTGCGCGTGCTCGATTCCGTGGAACGCAGCGCGCTCCCGGCGCCGCGCATGGAGCAGGAGCGGCGCGTCATAGAGCAATTGATCCACGCGCGTACGCAGGAGCTGAATCGCATTAATGCCGGCTGGGATGAAAAAATAGGCGTGGTGCTCAGCGCCGAAGTCAGGCCGGATACGTTGGACAGTTTGACCAAGCAGGCGCCGAAAGAAGATTACTATTTGCTGCGACTGATCAGCGAGCACCCCAAAGTTTCAGCCAAGACATTGGCGCATCTATCGCATCATCCTTATTCCGCCATCCGCGAAAACATCGCCCGGCATCCGAACAGCGACGCGGCCACGCTCACGCGCCTCAGCCGGGACCGCACGCAGCCGTTATGGTATCTCGTTGCGTTCAATCCGAACGCCCCGTCCACCCTGCGCAAGAAGCTGCAGGAGCGCATGCGCCGCTTAGGCGAAAAATCCGCTACGCAATAAATAACACCCGGTATTCCGGCTTTCGCTCGTAAAGAGGAATTGTGAAAGTCGCATTTTCTCGGTGTGCGAGGCGCCAAAGTTGTATTCACGATTATCGCGTAGAGATGGGTTTGTAAATTAGGCCGATGACTATTCCGACGATAATCCACTGGACGAAGTAAGCCACTGCCTGCATCAGCGCGAGCTTCAGGCCGATGTTAAGGTTCACGTAGTTGTGCAGCACAAATGCGCAAACCACGAAAATGCCAATCAGGACGCCGAAGTGCGCACCTTCCATAGCGCCCGATCCACCCGGACGCATCATCGCGAAAAGTACGGCGGCAACCAGGATCGCTACGAAAGTCGCGATCAGTCCAACCGGCATAACAGTCTTCATTTCTTCCTGAGATCGGAATATGCCCGGGTACTTGCGGGATTCAGTGATAAGACCTGGCACCAGCCAAAGCAGTAAGAAACCAAAGGCAAAATACGCGACCGTAGCGCCAAGCGCCGCCAGCCCGAGACTTGAATAGTTCATTTGCACTCCTTAAACCAATTGCGGATCAAAATCACAGCGCTCGAAACGCATGAACACTGGCGTTGGTGCCCATCATACGGTCACATACGCCAACTTCGAGAAGGAAATGTGAACGAAAGGCTGAATCATTCTAATTTTGCCCGCCCGCAGAAGCTGCCAATTCTAGTGCAAGGCAAGAATTGCTTGTGATGTAGAATCGGCGGCGTGACGCGCTCCTCTCCATCTCCCTCGGAAATATTTAATATCGCGGACGAATTCATCTCGCGCCCCGCGCGAGAGCATCCCGACAAACCGGCGATTCTGGGAGTCGAGCGCGAAGCGACCTACGCCCAACTGGAGAATGAAGTAAATCGTGTGGCGCGTGCCTTGCTGGATTCAGGCTGCAAGCCGGGTGACCGCGCCCTCATCGCGCTGCCTGATTCGATCGAGTTTATTGCCTGTTTCTTTGGTGCGGTGAAGATTGGCGCCATCGCTGTACCGGTGAATTCAATGGCCCGCGCCGCGGACTACCGCCATTACCTTTCGAATTCTGGCGCGCGTTTTGCCATGGTGCATGCATCAATCCTTCCCGAATTCGCTTCCGCAATCGTGGGCGGCGCCCTGGAACTAGTCGTGGTTTTCGGCCACACCGTCTCGCGCTTGCAAAATCCCGCGTGCAGGATCGTTCATTCCAACCGTTGGCTTCCCGTCAATGGCGAAACTGCGGAAACCTATCCGACGGCCGCCACCGGCGCCGCGTTTTTTCTCTATACCTCCGGCAGCGGTGGACCGCCGAAAGCTGCCGTGCATCGCCACCGCGACATGCTGGTCACTTCGCGTAACTTCGCGCAAGGCGTCCTGGCCCTGCGCGCGGATGACCGCATGTTCTCCGTTTCGAAGCTCTATTTCGCCTATGGCCTTGGCAATGGAATGTATTTCCCGTTCTTTTTCGGCGCCAGCACCGTGCTTTATCCCGACCGCCCGCGTCCCGATCGTATCGCGCAACTTGTAGCCCAATACCGCCCGACTATTTTTTTCGCCGTGCCCACTTTTTACGCCGCTGTTCTTCGTGATGCGGAACAGGGCCTCCATGTGGACTTCTCCTCGGTTCGCATCGCGGTCTCTGCCGGCGAATCACTGCCTGCGGAGATTTTCGAGCGCTTTCGCGAGCGGTTCGGAATTGAAGTTTTGGACGGTATCGGTTCCACGGAAATGCTGCACGTTTTTCTCTCTGCACGGCCCGGCCACGCGCGTCCCGGAACTTGCGGTCGCGAGGTTCCCGGCTATGAAGCGCGAATAATTGACGAAGCGCGCGCACCGGTCCCTGACGGCGAGATTGGAAACCTGTGGGTGAAGGGCGACAGCGCTTTCGCCGAGTATTGGCAGATTCCCGAACTTACTGCGCGCGTGAAGCAGGACGGCTGGGTATTTACCGGCGATAAATTCTCGCGCGACGCCGAAGGTTTCTATCATTACGCCGGTCGCGCCGACGACATGATGAAAGTGTCAGGCATGTGGGTCTCGCCCGGGGAAGTGGAGAATGCACTGCTGTCGCACCCGGCAATCGCGGAATGCGCCGTGGTTGGACTGGCGGACGCGCTGGGGTTGGTGCGGCCGGTTGCGTTCATCGTGTTGCGCACAGGGTTAACAAATCCCGCGGGAGGGCTCGACAGCGAGATCAACGGCTGGCTGCACACCCGCCTCGTCGGCTTCAAATGTCCGCACGAATTCCGCTTCGTTTCCGAGCTGCCGAAAACCGCCACCGGCAAAATCCAGCGTTTTCTCCTCCGCTCTTCTTAAATGGTTCGTAGCACAGTCTCGGTTAGCGAGCAGGGAAGGTCGATGCCGGAATAGCCGCAAGACAAATTGGCTCTTTACAGCTATAATAAGTTCTTTATATTGGCCTACAGGGACGAGCCAATGCTTCCACTACACTTACAGCCGGAAAGCCACATCCCCCTTTACGTCCAACTGCGCGACCAACTCCGCGCCCTGGTCCATTCCGGCGAACTTCGCACCGGCGACCGCATCCCGGCGAGCCGCGAGCTCGCCACGCAACTGGGTGTTCACCGTACGACCGTCGCGAACGCATACGCCGAGCTGGAATCAGAAGGCATGATTCAGGGACACGTCGGCCGCGGCACATACATCTGTGGCGCTCCGGCAAAACAATTCACTCCGCCTCCGCGCACGAACGGCAATGGCGGCGGCATGCGCTGGGAATCCATTTTCGCCGACGAGCGCGCCGACGAAAACCTCACGCGTTTGATGCCTGAAGTTCCTCCCGATTCGATTGCATTTATCACCGCGCGGCCCTCCGAAGAATTTTTCCCCGTGGAAGAATTCCGGCGCTGCTGCAATGCCGTGCTGCGCAGCGAAGGCAGGCACGTGTTGCAGCTTGGTGCTTCCGACGGCTACGAGCCCCTCAAGCGCGTCCTGATTGAATTCCTTCGTGCGGAGGGCCTGCACGTCCGCAGCGAGCAGCTTCTAATCACCGACGGCTGCCAGCAGGCCATCGATTTGGTGTGCAAAGCTTTTCTGCGTCCGGGCGATTCGGTCGCGCTTGAAAACCCCACATATCCGGGTGCGGTGGCAATTTTTGCCGGAGCCCGTGTGCGCATGCTGGCTGTCGGCGTGGAGACGGATTCCCGGCGCATTGGCCATGTTGGCATGGATCTGGACGCTCTCGAATCCGTGCTATTGCAGAATCGCGTGAAGTTCATTTTCGTCACGCCCGATTTTCACAATCCAACCGGCACCATGCTGCCTCTGGCCGAACGCCGCCGGCTCCTCGAGATTGCTTCGCACTATCAAGTCCCCATCATTGAAGATTCAATTTACGCCCGCCTCCGGCTGCGCGGCACTGCGCTTCCGTCGCTGAAGGCGCTGGACAAGTCTGGAAACGTGATTCAAATCGACAGTTTTTCTAAAATAGCGTTTCCCGGGCTGCGCGTCGGCTGGTGTATCGGTCCGGAGAATGCCATCGAGCGCTTGCGGCTGGTGAAGCAATCCACCGACTTGCACACCGACCAGCTTGCCCAAGCCACGCTCGCCGAATTTGTTCGCCGCGGATATCTCGCGCGACACATAGCAAAAATGAAAAAAGTTTATCGCGGCCGCCTGGAAGCCATGGAGGCCGCGCTTGAAAAACACATGCCCAAGGAAGCCACTTGGACGCGTCCCGAAGGTGGAATGTCCGTTTGGGTCACTTTGCCGCCCGGGTTCGATGCCGGTGAACTGCTCATTCATCTTCGCGAACGCGGCGTGCTTTTCGTTCCCGGGCGCTATTTCTATTTGCAGAATCCGCAACCGAATACCTTGCGGCTCGGCTTTGCAGCTCTGGATGAGAAGAAAATTGCTCGCGGGGTTCAGACGTTTAGTGAACTCTTGAAGGTCGAATTCCAAAAACGCCAGCGCGGTGCGCGCAGCGAATTGCCGTCGCGGGTAGCCTTAATCTAGCCCTATGCTGCTTTCACCCAATCCGACGAACACATGCTTCGGCTGCGGCGGCGCGAATGACCGTGGAATGAAGCTCACCTTCGAGCAGGACGACAACGCCAAGCGCATTCGCGGAGCGTTCAAGCTGGGCGCGGAATATCAGGGCGGCCCGGGTTTTATTCACGGTGGAATTATCGCCACGGTTCTCGACGAAGCCATGGGCAAGGTCAGCCGCTTTCGCGCAGTGCGCGCGGTGACTGCGGAGCTGGTCGTGGAATACTTGAAGCCGGTACCCGTCGATGCCCCTTTATTAATCGAAGCATATGAAGTGGAGAAGACCGGTCGGAATTTGCACTATGCCGGAGAGATTCGGAATCAATCGGGCGACCTTCTTGCGCGAGGGCGCGGACGCTTCGTCGTGATTGAGCCCAGAGAATCGCGTGTCAAAGAAAATACAAATGTCGTTAGCGACAAAAAGACTTCGTAATCTGACCTCAGAATAGGAGAAACACCATGGACCTTATGAATAACAATTTGTGGCGCGTCAAAGTAGGCTTGGCCGAAATGCTGAAAGGTGGCGTGATCATGGACGTCACCAACGCCGAGCAAGCAAAAATTGCCGAGCAAGCTGGAGCTTGCGCAGTGATGGCCCTCGAACGAGTGCCCTCCGACATCCGCAAAGACGGCGGCGTCGCGCGCATGGCTGCACCCCGCATCATTCGCGAGATCATGAATACAGTTTCGATTCCGGTGATGGCCAAAGTTCGCATCGGGCATTTTGCCGAAGCCCAAGTGCTGGAAGCGCTCGAACTCGATTACATCGACGAGAGCGAAGTGCTCACCCCTGCTGACGACGAGCACCACGTCTGGAAGCACGGCTTCAAAGCTCCCTTTGTTTGCGGTGCGCGAAACCTGGGAGAAGCGCTGCGCCGCATCACCGAAGGCGCCGCGATGATTCGAACGAAAGGCGAGGCCGGTTCGGGAAACATTGTGGAAGCCGTCCGGCACATCCGCACGATCGTTAGCCAGATTAAGCGCCTGACTTTGCTCGGCGAAGAAGAGTTGGTGCACGAATCCAAGGAACTCGGCGCGCCCTTCGAGTTGGTTCAGTGGGTGGCGAAGAACGGAAAGTTGCCCGTGCCGAATTTTTCAGCCGGAGGTATCGCCACGCCGGCCGATGCTTCGCTGGTCATGCAACTCGGCGCCGAAGCGGTCTTCGTCGGCTCCGGAATTTTCAAATCGAGCGATCCCGCGCAACGTGCTCGGGCCATCGTCAAGGCCACCACGCACTAC
>JBEKSN010000089.1:0-13823 GCA_049517055.1 Candidatus Acidiferrales bacterium
CCGATCAACGCCAGCACAACGCTTTCCGTCATCAGCTGCCGCAGCACACGATTGCGATTGGCCCCCAGCGCCGTGCGCAGCGCGATTTCGCGCTCTCGCGTGGCACCGCGTGCCAGCGTCAGATTCGCCACGTTGGCGCACGAAATCAACAGCACGAATGCAACCGCCGCAAACAGGATCATCAGCATCGGCTTCAAGCCGCTCACTATATCGTCATGGAATCCGACCACCACGATGCCGTTCTTTTGATCGATGGCCGGATATTCTTTCTTGAGCTGCGACTGGATCGTTTCCATCTCCGCCTGCGCTCGCGCTGTCCCCACGCCGTCTCGCAGCCTGCCGAACACGATCACCTCATGTACTTCGCGATCGAGCTGCGCGCGATTGAATCCGAACGGTACCCACACATCAAACTGCAGGCTGGTTCCAAAAAGGCTGAATTCCCGCGGAAGCACTCCGATGATGGTGTACGGCTCGTCGTCGAGCGTAATGCTTCTTCCCAGAATGCTCGGGTCCCCGCCGTAACGCCGTTGCCACAATCCGTAACCGAGCATAACCACCCGCTCGTGGCCTGGCCGTTCCTCATCCGCCAGGAAATCACGCCCTAGGACCGGCGTCACTCGAAATAAGCGGAAAAAATTCGCGCTCACTTGCGCGCCCCAGCTCTGCTCCGGCTCGCCATTCCCCGTCACGGTAAAAAACAATTCACGCCAGGCGGCTAGCTCCTCGAACGAACGGTTCCGCTCGCGCCAGTCGAGAAACTCCGCCTGCGATGCGGTTCCGCGACGCACGTTGCGGTTTTCGTCGGTTTCCCAAACCCAGTCGATCTGCTGCGAATCCGGAAAAGGCAGCGGACGCAGTATCACTGTATTAATGACGCTGAAAATCGCAGTGTTCGCCCCGATCCCGATCGCCAGTGTCAGCACCGCTATCAAGGCGAAGCCAGGGCTCCGCCTCAGCGTTCTCCAGGCAAAACGCAAATCCTGCCAAAGCACTTCCACCCTCGCCGCACCTCGTATTGTTAATCGGAGTTCCAGGAACGGCGTAGTCTACCACCTATACCACGCCGCTTAGGTACCATTACATCAATTGACTCGGACTCTGTGCCCAACAAAAACACGCAACGATAACTCCTGCTATCGCATGTTAATATTCGCCATGCCTCGCCTTGCAAAAATCGCGGACAAAAAGACGCTCTCCATGAAGCCGGTTCTGGCATTTCTGTGCTTGATGTTGGCTTTCTCCATCGCGACGGGAAACTCGGCATCCCGCGCGGACGTTCCACCCGACCGCCAGGTCGCCATCA
Organism: Candidatus Acidiferrales bacterium; assembly: GCA_049517055.1. GTDB lineage: Bacteria > Acidobacteriota > Terriglobia > Acidiferrales > UBA7541 > Palsa-295. The sequence continues at coordinate 1,307 of JBEKSN010000089.1, forward strand.
CCATTGACGATTTGCCCTCCGCCGCCGCGAATACCATGTCCGCCGCAGCCATTACCGAAATGACCGCCAAGCTTCTCGCCGCCCTCACCCAAAATAAAGTTCCTGCCGTGGGTTTTGTCAATGAGAAAGAGCTCTACTACCACTGGAGCGAGGTGGACCAGCGAATCAAAGCTCTCAACATGTGGCTCGACGCCGGTTTGGAATTGGGTAACCACACCTTCAGCCATACCTCGCTGAACCTCGCGGGCCTTCAGGAGTTTGAAGACTCCGTGATCCAGGGCGAGACGGTTACCCGGCTCTTGCTCGAGCAGCACAACAAGAAGCTCCGTTATTTTCGCTATCCTTATCTGGACACCGGCCGCGATCTCCAAACCCGCCGCGAAGCCGAAGCTTTCCTCGTCGCGCGCGGCTATCGCATCGCCCCTGTCACGCTGGACGCTTGGGATTGGAATTTCGCGCCCGTTTATGAGGACGCCTTGCACCGGGGAGATACCGCACTCCAACAGGAAGTCGTCAGTTCCTATCTTTCCTATCACGCCGAAATGTTTGCTTATGAAGAAAAGCTCTCGAAAGACCTCATCGGCTACGAGCCCAAGCAGATTCTTCTCCTTCACGCCAATCAACTCGAAGCCGACCACATCGGTGAACTTCTGGACTTGATGCGCAAGCGCGGCTACCGCTTCATCACGCTCGAAGACGCGCTCACCGATTCTGCCTACAGCCTGCCCGACACTTTCGTCGGTGAAGGAGGTGCCGGCTGGATCGAGCACTGGGCCATCACGCGCGGCCAGCCTCCCCAAGGTTCCCCCGTCTTCCCTCCGTCCATCGACGAGCGCGCCAAAGCCCTTCCGCATCCACAATTTTAATTGCCCGTCAGGAAGTTCGAACTTGTAAGGGGGCCGGGGCAGGCGGTGTCGAGCGTGGGTGTCACCTGCCCCGGTATCTGAAGAAGTAAAGGAGGACGACACTAGCCGCCGTAGGAGCCCAGAGGTTCGGCTTTCGCTGGCTGCTTGGCCTGCACTACCCACAGTCCTTCTCCGTTCGACAAATAAATCAGACCGCGGGCATCATCGGCCACAACACTCGTAACGTCGGAGAACGTCTGGATCTGTTGCGGATTCGCCGGATCACTCATGTTCAGAATTGTCACCGAGCGGGGCGGCACATTAGACGAGCTTGCCGCTGCTTCTCCGGCGCGAGAAGTCACCGCCAGCGTGTCGCCAACAAGTTGGAAGTCCGCCTGCGCTCCGCCTGCTCCTGCAAACTTTTCGACCTTGCGCGGGTCCGCCGGTTTCGTAACGTCAAATATGCAAACGCCCGATGACGAGCTGAGCCCAACGTACAGATATTGCTTTCCGTCCTTCTGCACCAAAAGCATCCGGGTCGCCGTTCCACCGTCGAGCTGTAAGTGCGCGATCACGCCCAAATTCGAGACAACAGCCTTCTTCGCCTTCGGCTTGGCAAAGATGGATGGCGCCGCAGCAATTCCGATCGCAAGAAACACCACCGCCGCTCGCGACACTGACTTAATAACCCTACCGTGTGTTTTGTCCTGCAAGTTGCCTTTCATTGGTCAATCCTCCTGACTGCTCCTGCGATTTTTAATTGCTCTCTGCTCGGCAGTCACCTATCCAGACACACGAAGGACCGAAAATATTCCCGAAGAAGTGCGCTATCTCAGGGTTCAATCTCCTGATTCGGCGGAGACACTATGTGGCCAGCCAAATAAGTACGTGATCCGGACGGGCAACAATCCTCCGGGCTGTTCGCCGATCTCCCATCGGTAGCCGCCGGACGCAAGTCCTCGTGTCATCTCCTGGAGTTCGCCCAGCGAGTACGCCCGCAAGCAAGAAATCAAGCCGTCGAAGAAAAGAACGAAAGGAATCACTGGAATTAAATAGGTCCAAAGGAGCCGCGACCAACGGAAGGGGCGCCGGAAGGGGACAAATAGCCACGCAGCGATGGGTATCAACAATAAAGACAACAACGTTAACGTGTGACGCGCGGGCGCCTCAAAAATACCGATGGCCTGCCGCTTGTTAACGCTATCCTGCAAAAGGTTGCGGGCCTCCTCGGGATTCAAATGGTGGAAACTGGAAAAGAGCGTCCTGAATCCCTGCAGGTTTCCGGGGACTTGCGTTGCGTCGATCGAGTACCGGAGGAAATGAATGCGATTCGCTGCCGGAAACTCCCGATCATGAAGTTTCCTTGTGCACGGATACTTGTCAGTCAGGAAAACTTCGGGTGGCGTGGCTCCGTTCATTTTGAACTGGCGCACCAAGGATGGCCACGGTCCTCCGGCGCCCGAGCACAGATCCACAACGCGGTCAGAACCGCAGTCTTCTAGGCGTTCTCGTAGCAGTTGCGCGATCGGGTGATAGGTGTTCGTGACCTCTAGAATCATCTGGAGCCCGTCGACGAATTGATCCCGGAGAAATTGCGGGAACCATGGCTGTTCGTGAATCTCAAATAGTCGCAAAGGCATATTTAGGCGTCCCCACCGAACATCCGAGCATCCCCGCGATCTCGTTGTGCTTGTATCCTTGTATCTCGTGAAGAATGAACATAGCCTTGTATCCTCGCGCCAATTCCTCGATAGCCGTTTGAAGAGTGATGCGGTCAATGACTCCATTTAGGCGCAAGTCGGGGCCGCCGAGTTCCTTGAAGGGTCTCGGGTTCAATCGTTGAGCCGAGACCCTTGATCAAAACTTGCGTGGATTACAGACAGCTTGCCGTATCGCTAGAGGCATCTTCCGAGCGGCATGCATGCGTGTCCCAAGGCATCGCCTGCTCCGGCGCATGCTTCAAGATCCACAATCCGTCGCTGTTCGTGATGTAAACCAAGTTCCGTGCGTCATCCGCCAGAGTGCTCGTTACGCCGGAGAAAGTTAGGATTGTCCGCGGATTTGCCGGATCACTCAGATCGAGCACCTTCAGTGTCTCGGTGCGAGAAATAGTCTCCGCCGTCGCCGTGTCGGGTGCTTCGGCAAGAGCCAGCCGCCCCCCAACCATTTGCAACCTTCCGGTGGATGCCTCGTTCGGCCACACCTCGCTCCTGATGACATTTGGCTGGTCAGGCTTTGTGACGTCCACGATCGCGAAACCGTCCCTGGAACCCTGCTCGACGTACAAGTATTGTTTGCTGCCGTGTTGCTGCAGTGCCAATTGACTCACCGAGGCTCCCGGCAGCGGCAGGTGCGCGACCACAGACGCCTGTTGCGGGGCGGCCTTGACGGCTCGATGTTTCGCACTGGCACCGGGGGACATCGCCACGAAGAATGCGAGAAGCGCTGCACCAGCGATCGCGTGTTTTTGTACCATTGACTTGGAAACGACTTTCATTTTTCTCTCCTTCCATCCTCAAATGCGTTCATCCCTTAAGACCGATGAACCCCTTTTGTTATTCCCACGATTCGCTCCGTCGGTTACCGGGGCGCCAAATTCTCAGAAATGCCCCTGTGTGGAAAAGGTGCGGGTTTTGACCTTGCGCCCGGAGAACCGTAGACTCATCGCATGTCTCGCCCTTTCCATGCTCCTGTAGAAGTGCCCATCCTCGAATCAGAGCGGCTCAAACTCCGAGGCCATGGTCTCGACGATTTCATCCATTCCGCCGCTATGTGGGCGGACCCCGAAGTCACTCGCTATATCGGCGGCAAGCCTCTCAGCGAAGAGGAATCTTGGGCGAGATTGCTGCGCTACGTTGGCCACTGGTCGCTGCTAGGCTTCGGTTACTGGGTGGTTGAGGAAAAGAAGACCGGCAATTTTATCGGAGAGGTTGGATTCTCCGACTACAAGCGCGACCTGCCAGCGCTCAAAGGCCTGCCGGAAATCGGCTGGGTCTTCGTCTCGCAAGCGCGCGGCAAAGGCTACGCAACCGAAGCTGTTCGCGCCGCCGTCGCCTGGGGTGACACGCGCTTCCCCTCCGCGCGAACCGCCTGCATCATCAATCCTGACAATCTCGCGTCCATTCGCGTCGCCGAAAAATGCGGCTATCGCCAGTCCCAGCTCACAACCTACAAAGCTCGGCCAACCATAATGTTCGTGCGCGATCCGCACCCGCCCCATCCGCAGCCGCAACTTTAGCCGCCCGATCTTCGCCTCGAGCTTCACCCTCTATCCTTTTCAAAATGGCCGGTTGCCCACCCTTCCGCGCGGCACCGGAGTGGACCCATGCACGATTGAGGCTCGCGGGGTGCCGAATCTTTTCTGCGGCTTATGCAGAAAAGATTCGGGTTTTGACGTTGCGCCCTAAATTCTTTGTGGCTCGCGGCTTCTTGCCCTGAGCCTGCGAAGGGTAGCCGCGACATAAAGAACGCCTCTGACAAACCCTCCTTTCGGCGGATTTTTCGCCGAACCTTCGTTCTTCCGCTCTCGTGAATTCCGATCAGCGTGCTTTCCGCCCTGCCGTCATATAAACCGGGATAATGCCGGAACCAAGAAATTCGCCACCCTGCCCGGGTCGAGGGAACTAAGTAATGGACTATTGGTATGCTATTGTCAGTCCTGTCGCCAAGTCCACGGAGAAAACATCGAAACCAAGGTGTTCGCCACCGGCCCTCCCACAACCATGGCGGACCTCCTTACAACGTCGATTGTCCGACGTGCTAATGGGACTGAACACTATGAAACGAATATATATGCTGATCTTCTTTTTGATCGTTCCGGTACTTATGTCGGCTCAGACCTCTTCGCGGGATGACTCACAGGTCGAGCTAGAGAAACTGGCGTCGCTCGTGAAGCAGGGGGCGGTCGGGAAAGTTAGGGTGTTGCACGTGCACGATTCAATGTTGACGCGTGCAGCGGTAAGCAAAGACGCCCTGCATTCTATCGCGACCTCCACTCAAGACCTCACTGACCAAATTGCAGAGAAGTTCGGCTCGCTGTTGTCGGGTGTATCAGCCAAAACGGACAACCACACGCCGGACCTTCGCTGGGGGGTATTTTTCTATGATCCTCAAGGTCAGGAGATCGGGTCGTTGTTCGTCGACAAATTCGGGCAATATGGCTACATAAACAACCAGGCCGTGGCGTTTGAGACGGGTACCTTCGCGCGCAGTCTTGCAAAGCGTCTGCACAAGATTACCGGTATTCCAAATTGATCGGTGACGGGAAATCTGACCGTCAAGGCCGGTGGCGAACCCTTCCACGCGGCACCGGAGTGAACTCATGCACGACTCAAACGCGCGGGGTGCCCAATCTTTTCTGCGGTTCATGCAGAAAAGGTTCGGGTCCTGACGTTTCGCTTCCATCTAGCCACCGCTTGCGCAGCTTCACCCGCGCAATGTCGTTGCCTTCGCGAGAAACCTCACCTCCGTAGCACGGCGAAAATAGGAATAGAACCGCTTCGCAGAGTTATGCTCACACACGCAGGTCCTTGAATTTCGCCCAACGGCGTGCTACGTTTTTTCGTGATCTTTACTGAAAAACTTGGCGAAGGGCAGCAGGACCCAAATGGCCCCGCGCACAAGCTCGTCGCGGTTGCTCATGAAATGAACACCCCTGGTTTTGCCCACTCGCGCAGCAAGTCCGTTAACTCTGCTTGCCCTCGCAAAGGAAGTGACCAAGGAAGAGACGAAGGAAGCGAGCGTTCTTTTCGCAGCTCCGCCGCGCCGTCGAGATTAATGCGTGATCGGACTGTAGTATTGAGCCGCGGCTCACGGTTCGCGGATCGCGGGTCACGACCTCCGACTACCTTCGCCGCGGTTCTCGCGGCGCCCAAGGGCGCAAGCCCAGAAAAACTCTCCGCCCTCCCAAATTTAAATCGCCAAATTCGTGAATTTAGAAACGCCGTAACTTACAGAAAACAAACGACCGAGAACTGCTCAAATCGCCAAAATATTGAGAAATGGTCGTCCCTGTTTTTCGCCGCTTCTCCCGCTCGCCCAGATTTCACCGAGGACGAATGCCTCCACAAAAACTGAACTCTGACGCGACCGCTGGCGCCTCCGCCAGGCAGGCGGAAAGCACCGCTTTCGTTTACATCGCGGCTGCGTTCGCCGCTCTCGGCGGTCTGCTTTTTGGCTACGATACCGGAGTAATTTCCGGAGCCCTAATTTTCATCCAGAAGAGTTTTTCTCTTTCCGTGTTTCACCAGGAACTGGTGGTGAGCGTCGTTCTGGTCGGCGCAGCCGTCGCCTCGCTCACCGGCGGCCGCCTCGCCGATCAGATCGGCCGAAGAATGAACCTCGCACTCACCTCGGTGATTTTTATCCTGGGCGCGATTATCTGCGCCGCCGCCGGATCGGAAGTCACGCTGATCGTGGGGCGCACCATTGTCGGAATCGGCATCGGCCTCGCCAGCGCCACCGTTCCGCTCTACATCTCGGAAGTCTCTCCCGCAAAAGCGCGCGGCTGGCAAGTCTCTCTCTTTCAACTGGCCATCACCATCGGCATCCTCGCCGCCTATCTCGTGGATTATGCCTTCGCCCAGTCCGAGCAGTGGCGCTGGATGCTCGGCCTCGCCGTAATTCCCGGCGCCATCCTCGGACTCGGAACTTTGTACTTACCGGAAACGCCGCGCTGGCTGGTTAAAAATGGTCAAGGTGAAAAAGCCCTCGCCGTACTGAGAAAAATTCGCGGCACTCAAAGTGTTGAAGAAGAATTTGGAGAAATTCAGGAAGCCGCCGCGCGAACGGACGAGCGCGGCCAGTGGTCCGACCTTCTCAAACGTTCAATTCGCCCCGCGCTCATCGTCGGTATCGGCCTCGCCATATTTCAGCAGGTCACTGGAATAAACACGGTGATTTACTACGCCCCCCAGATTATTCGTTCCGCGGGGATCTCTTCGGCCTCCGGAGCAATTCTGGCTACCGCCGGAATCGGCGCGGTAAACGTCATCATGACTCTTGTTTCCATGTGGCTTATTGACCGCGTCGGACGGCGGATATTGTTGCTAACCGGAATTGCGGGCATGGCCGTTACGCTCGGCATTCTCGGTTTCATCTTCCGCGAGCCAGCTTCAGCGCATGACGCCGCGTTCGGCCAACTCGCCGTGATCACACTGATGGCATACGTGGCTTTTTTCGCGATAAGCCTGGGCCCGATTTTCTGGCTTCTCATTTCTGAAATCTACCCGCTAAAAGTGCGGGGCTCGGCCGAGGGAACTGCGGCCTCTTCAAACTGGGCCGCAAACTTTGTAGTCTCGCTCACTTTCCTCACTCTGGTGGAAAAGTTCGGTCCTACTTGGACTTTCTGGCTCTACGGTGTTCTCTCCATCGCCGCCTGGCTCTTCTCCTACAAGCTCGTGCCCGAAACAAAAGGCCGCACCCTCGAAGAAATCGAAGTTTTCTGGCACCGGGATAAATCCGACGCATGAACGTTGTGAGAATGTACTTGGGACGCAACGCGAGCGCGCGTTAGCGCGAAGGCGGCTTGGGTGTCTCGACGATGGGAGCCGGGTTCGCGGGAGTGGCGACGGGATTGGGCACACTGGGCGCCGGCGGCGGGTATTGCAGCGCCAGGTAAGCGCGGCTGAACGCGGAGTGCTGTGTTCCGGGCGCGATGACAACTGCCTGCACGGTGTAGCGTCCGCCCTGCAGCTTCGCCAGAGGCAAGCTGATGCGGAACGACGCCGTGTACTTCTTCGGATCCACTTCCGAAGGCGCCAGCAAGGGGGTCGCGTTCACCTGCAACCCGTTCCGAAAAAAAATCAATCCCGCGCGCAGCGAGTTCCCGTCAAACGCTTCTTTGTTTTCGGTTTTTTCCGGAAAGTAAGCTTGGAAGAAAACATAGAGCGTCTGGCTCTGCGTGAACAACCGCGTCACGCTGGGGACGATCGTTTCCCCGTTAATTTCCAGCGGCGAGTTCGCGAGCTTGGCACGCACTCCCTGCCCTTTGGTCTGGACCTCCGATGATTTCTGAACCGGAACGAGCTGGCTGGAAAGGAGCACCGAGCTCAACGTCATCTTGCCCGGCTGCGCCGCCGGCACTGAAAGATTTTGCTCGAATGTGCCGATCTTCCCCGACTCATTTTCGCGCGCAACAAATTTCAGCCGATAATTTCCCGGCGCGAGCACCACGCCGCCCTGATACAGTAGATTTTTTTGATTTATTTGCTGAAACCGCTCGGAGTCGAGGTTCACTTGCGTTGTGTCGCGCAGCTGCGCGACCGCTTGGCCGGAGGGCACGGCGCGGACATCGACAGCAAAATCAAATTCGGCTTGCCGCTTTCCATGCTTTTCAGCCCAATCGAGCGCGCTCGCGGAAATCTTGGCCGCGACGGGAACGTAGGTCTGCTGCTCGCTCAGTCGAAACATCCCAGTCTCGACCGCAACCGGGAGCTCGACGACAGGGTTGTCCGAATTCACCGCATTGGCTAGCTGCTGATCGCGATCTTCCTTTTCCAAGTGCTGGAAATCGCGCGGCGCGTAATAGCCCTCGCGGTAACGGATGTGCGCGCCCGGCGCGCTGACCTTCACGCGAATCGCGCGCCAGCGTCCATCGCGTTTCACATCGGCGCCCAGACGGTAGCCGATCAGGTAGTAGCCGGTGTTGTCCTGCTGGATCTTCGGGAACGCCTCGCTGAGATCCCCCAAATCAAAAAAGGCTTTCCCGCCCGTGTCGGTGGAAAGAGTGGCGAGCGTGTCGCGCGAATCTTCGCGCTGGTCGGTCTGGTGAAACACGGAGGCGCCGGTGAACATCGAAGTCCCAGTGGCGGCGTTCGTGGTGGTATCCCCGCCCGGCGGGGCTGCAAACAATCCGCGCGAGTCGATCGAATAGATCGAAACGTCAGCGCGATTTGCAGCATCGGTAGCGGCTCGCAGCTGCGTGCGGTTTTCTTCGCCGGTTTGGGTAATGCCGCCGGTGAACTCGACGAGCGCCTTTCTTCCCGGAATTCCGCCGAGAACATTTGCCAAACCTTCCACAGCGGCCAGTTTCTGGTCGGTGTTGAAGACGTTGAACTCGGTTTCGTCGGGCGTGAAGGCCGCTCCGGTATATTCCTGAACGTCATACTCGCCGTTTTCTGCCGCAGCGTAGAGAGGGTTGGCGAGGTCGGACGAGCTGTTGGCGGTCAATTGCGCTATGGCCTTGTTAATGGTCGCGCGATCGTTGGTGAAATTCGCGAGCACGGTGATTCTTGTGGAAAAAGCGACAACGGCGACGACGTCCGCTTTAGTCATCTGCTGCTTGACGAATTTCTGCGCTGCGTCATGCGCGCGGATCAGATCGTCGGTCTGCATGGAGGTTAGATCGAAGAAGAGAACAATCAGGCGGCGATCGCGCAGTTGGTCGCTGATCGCTTCCGCCGATGGCGCGTTTGGCCCCTCATTATCAACCGGGACGACAACGGGTTTAGCGTCCTCAGCTCCCGCGGCTTCGATGCTTTCTATGTCCGCGTAAGAAAAACTGGAAATATCCTGCCGCTTGCCATTATCCGTAACGACGAATTGGTCCGCGCGCAATCCCTTGATAGGCTTGCCGGACTTATCTGTCACTTCGACGTCAATGCGAACCAGGTCCGATGATGTGTGGAGGACCGAAACCGGGTTGGACTTGGGGGACTGTGGCGAAGACGGCGTTGAAGCGGGCATGGGGACGGCGACAGGCGCAGACTGGTTTGTGGAAGGCTGGGCCGAAGGATTGGCAGATTGCTGCGGAGACTGTGCCAGGGCCAATCCTGCGACCAGGAACGCCACAGCGAAGGGAGGCGCGATTGTGCGAGCGCATTTCCTCATCAGAAGTTATACCGGATCATAACATCCATGGTGCGCATCGATCCCGCGCTGGTCACGCGGCCGAATGATGACGCGCCCAGTGTCGCAGAAAGCCCAGAAAAACTAGGCGTATTGGAAAGATTTTGGACTTCCCAGCGAACGTCCAAGTGATGCCGCTCTTGCGGGCCGAACCGAAAAGATTTCGCGAGCGACGCGTTCCAAGAGAATTTGCAGGGTCCCTCAATTGCGCCGCGGTGCTCGTCGCCATAAGCGGTGGGAGCGGGCGTGGTGAAAGCGGCAGAGTTGAAAAAATTGAGCGGCGCCCCTCCGCAAATGCCTACGTTCGGATTGCCGACCTGTTGTGCGCGGAGCGAAAAACTCGCTCCTGTTCCATTGTCGGACGCAGTGCCACCGAGGTAAGCCGTAACCGGCGTTCCTGTTTGCCAAGTTACGATGTTCTGAAGCCGCCAATTGCCGAGAACGTGCTCTGCCCATCCGCGGTTTCCATAGCGATGGCGCTCGCCGAAGGGCAATTCGTACACGGAGAAAAGGCGGGCTTGATGGCGGACATCAAATGATGAGAGTCCACGCTCCGCGGCAAAATTGCCGTCTTGCTGAACTACGATCGGCGTGGTGCCGCCAATCGTGCTGGCGTTATCCAACGATTTGGCAAAGGTGTAGAACGCCTGCACGGAAACACCCTTCGTGAATCGGTGAACCAAGCGCACTTGCAGGGCGTTGTATATCGAATTCGCGCCGGATTGATCGTAATAAAAGCTATTGGCATTAGGGATCTGGAGAGCGTTTTGCGTGTTCAGCGGGCTGGTACCCAGAGGAGCCCGATTCGGAGCACGGAGAAGATCCAAATTTGTTCCCTTGGTGCCGGTGTAGGTCAAATCCAAAATCCAATTCTGAGTGAACGACGTTTCGGTGCCTAAAGTCCAAATCTGTGCGCTTCCGTTTTTGTAAAACGAGTTAACGCCACCCTTGTTGGAGATGGTGCTGCTGGCAGGGAATCCATTTTGAAGCGTGAGGACCTGAGTGGCTGAGGTGATGAGGTTTTCCGAATTGGCGAAGGGCGGTTCATATGAGAGATATTGCTGCGCGAGAGTGTTGTAAATCGCTTCGTTGTAGAAAATCGAGTATCCGCCGCGGATGACGGTCTTGGGCTTGATCATTTTCGGCACCCAGGCGAATCCAATCCGCGGCGCCCAATTTCCGTAATCGCCGTGGACGAGAGCCTGAGGGTAGCGGCCGTCAAACATTCCCAGCCCACCAGGTGTGACAACGTCAACTTGCGTGGCCGTGGAATTCAAATCGAGATTAGCGATCTGGTTGTTCTCTTCTACCGGGGGCGTAGCAGCTTCGTAGCGCAGGCCGAAAAGAAGAGTGAGTTGCTTGTTCACTCGCCAGTCGTCCTGGGCATACGTAATAAAATCCCAACTACGCAGATAGATGTTAGGCCCAAATTGTACGGTCGTGCTGTAAGGCAGACCCAAGAGGAAATCGGCAATCTCGTAGAAGGGCTCGGTCTGAGGACTGAGTGGTACAGGCTGGCCAGTCGAAGTCAATTGTGACGTCATCACACCGGTAAAATTAAATAAGCCTCGCGGCTGAGGATTCGATTCGGCGTTGAGTTGGATGCGGCGTACCTCGCCCCCAAAGGTCATTGTGTGTTTCCCGTGAACCCACTTCAAACTGTCCCCCAGGCGGAACGTCTGGTTGCGAACGAGCGAGGGAACCGGATCGTTCAACCCGGAAAGGCTGGTGAAACTGATCGCGGGAATGCCGAAAGTGAGTGGATCAGTGGAAACCCCGCTAATTCCGAGATTTCCTGCGATGTTGTTCTTGAAGGAATTATCGCTGAGTATTTGAGTGCGACTCCGGCTCCAGTTCAGTTGCGTGCTTTCTACGAGGTGCGGGCTCCAGTTGTGCGAGAGTCCCAGAGTCACAGACTGATTCAAACTTGATTGCGTGCCGGCCGTGTCCGGAAAATTGCCGAAGGTGTTCTGCCGCTGGGAATTCAGATTGTAAGCCCCGTTCAGGCTGAACTTGGAATTGATGGTGTGAATCACGTGGAGGTTCAAAATGTCGTTGTTTATCGGCACGGTCGTTTGCAACAAAAAGTTTTGCACGCTGCCGGGCAGATTCGCCATGGGATAGAAGGCGAGGAGTCCTGCGGCAGCGGAATTTATTGTCGGAATTTGGCAGCCGTTGCCGAGAGGAGTGCGCGGGCCGGTGAAATTCGAAAATGGATTGAAGATCGTAATCCCGAGGCCGCAGAAGTCCCCGGTGCGTTCAGCCGCCGTAGGCACGGTGGAATAAGTGTCTAGCGCACTCGATTGAATCTCATGCTGGTAGTTGATAAAGAAATATGTACGGTCGCTGCCATTATAAATGTGAGGGATTTTTAGCGGGCCTCCTAGATTGCCGCCAAAGCGCTCGTCGTAAAAGCTAGGCTTAGGAACCTCGTTTCCCGTAATCGAATACGGTTTGGCATCCAGCGCGGAATTCGAATAGCGGTCGTAAAAACTAAATCGAACGCGGTTCACCGTTTGACGACCCAATCTTCCTCGCCCTCCAAACATTCCTCCGCCACCGCCTCCACCGGGGCCACCCGGGCCTCCTGGACCACCGGGACCTCCCGCGCCGCCTTGGCCGAAAAGTTGTCCACCGCCGCGACCACCAGGACCACCGCCAGGAGTGCCGGGGACTATTCCGCCGAGGCCGGAACTTCCGGGGCCACCACTCATGAGGCTCTGGCCGACGGTTCCTTGCAACAAGAAAGAATCGGAGGTCGCATTTGAATTATTGCCGGCCGAAAGCGCGAGTCCTGCCTGAGGCCCTTCGTTCCCGGAGGCGTT
>JBEKSN010000090.1:0-13736 GCA_049517055.1 Candidatus Acidiferrales bacterium
ACTTTCCAGACCGAACCGGCAGCAGCCGGAACGTAAATAAAATTGTTGGCGTCCACCGGGTGGAAAACAGGTTCCCAACCTTCCAATCCGGAAAATCCCTGGCCGAAATTCGTGGCGTTGGGTTCCGGAACCCAATCGGTCTCGAAGGTCCAGGCCTCCACGAGTTGCCCCTTGACCCAGCTAAACCGCGTCTCGTACCACTCCATCGTGTTCCAAGTGTTGGGGCCGCAAGCTGCGCCGCTGGTCCACTGACCGGCCGGGTCGCAGGAGTTGTACACGCCCCCCTTCATGACCATGTAGGTGTCTTTTCCGTCGGTGATGGGCGCCTGTTCGTGGACGGTCAACGCCGGTTCGCCGAAGAGCGGAACGTTTTCGTTTTTTTCCTGGGTTACGAAGGGGTCGTAAACGATATTCGCGAGAATATTGGTCAAGTTCTGACCGGTAGCGGCGACCATCCCGGTGTGCTGCGGGTTGGATCCCCACTGCGGCCAAAACGGGGAGTTTGATGCGGTTTGCGAGCCGACGACAAGAGTGACCGTAATGACCGCGGGAGAGTCTTGAGCGGACGTAGCGGTTACGGTTATGTGTCCGATGTAAGTTCTCGGCGCGAGCGCTCCGGCCGAGACGGATATTTGCAAAGTCTGCGGAGCGGTTCCGCTGGTGGGGGTGACGCTAAGCCACGACGGAGCGTCGGATGCAGCAGTAAAAGCGAGAACGCCGGTGCCGGTGTTGATGACGTTCACGGACGCGGGCGCGGGATTGAATGAGCTGGCCTGAACCGCGACGAATGGGATGGCGTTCGTCGAGAGGGCCAGAATGGGAGCGGGCTCGGTCATGTGGTGGCCGCCACCACCGCATCCAGCGAACAAGGAAGCAAGAGCGCAGAGGATTCCGGTCATACAGATGATTGCTGAACGATTGATTGCTACACGAATGATTGGTAAACGATGAAAAAGGTGTGCGAGACGAAACGGTCCCAAGATCCGATTCATAATATTCTCCCCGCACCGCCTGATGCGGAATTGCCCGTACCGGGAGCGTACGTTACTACGGCGCAGAATCGCAAGGGCGCGAAATTGCCCGCAACGTACGCAAACGACAATCAGCTACCGTGGCTTGGTGGGAATGAGTTGTAGGGGGAGCTGGGACTAAACTAGAATGCGACCGTAATACACCGGCTGTTCCTTGAGCGGCCTGCGGGCGAGCGATCTTCCATGACGGCTTCCATCTCTCCTTCGGAGAGCAGCAAAGTAACCAGTCATCTGGCAAACGAGCGGACGTTCCTGGCATGGATTCGCACGAGCATCAGCATTATCGTATTTGGATTTGTGGTGGCGAAGTTTGGAATTACGTTACGCGAATTTCTGCGCGTGCAGGGAGCCACGGAACACGAGAGTGGCGTGTCTCTGATTATCGGCGTGGGATTCATAGCGATGGGGATTTTCATGGCGCTGGCGGCTTGGTTTCGGTACCAAGGCACCATGCGTCGAATAGAGGCGGGAGATTTCAGGCCCGCGGGGCGGATTGTGACGGTGTTGACAGTCGTTGCCGCGGTATTCGGGATAATTTTGGCGGTGTATTTGATTTATACCGCGCGAGCGCTTTAGCGCAGTTCTGCTGCGAAGAACCTCTTCAGAATTCAACCAAGATTCGGCCTCGCTTGATTATAGAGGGTCCTCGCGGGCTAGACTACGTCGTAGGTGAGCATGACGATTCCGCTTTTGTAGATTTTGTGGGCGGTTAATTTTAGCTTGGACTGCTTGGCTGGAGGGGCGAGCAGGGGAATTCCTGCGCCGAGGAGGATGGGGATTACGGCGACTTCCACTTTGTCCACGAGCTTTGCGTCAAGAAAACTTTGGAAGAGAGAGCCGCCGCCGAACAGCCAGAGATCCTTGCCGGGTTTGGCGCGGAGGGAAGCGACCGTTTCCTCGGGCTTGCCGGAAACGATGGTCACTTCGGGGTAATCGCGCGGGCGCAAGGTCTTAGAAAAAACAAACAGCTCCATGCCTGGAATTTTAGTGCGGCCCTGCTGCACCAACAGCTCGAACGTTCGGCGTCCCATGAGAAGCGTGTCGAACTGAGGGAAGAGCGCGACAAAATCAACGTCGGGATCGGGGACGATCCAGTCGAACTCACCGTTAGGGCCGGCGATGTAGCCGTCGAGGCTCATGGCAACGTGATAGCAAATTGGGCGCATGGAAACCTCCTGAGTAAATTCGCAGAACAGCGAGATGCGGATTATCGCGCAAGATGGTAAGGGCTGGCGAGCAACGTTTTTGACGGGCGAGGTTGCGCGTCTTATGTAGGATGGCGGCCGGGCAGCGCTGCGGCTGACTTTCGAGGCACGGCTCCGCGAAACAGGATCGAGGATTACTGAGTTTCGGGGAGGGAGTAGTCGAAGGCGTAGGAATGCTTGCCGGAGTCGATGATTACGGTGAGCTTGCCGGTTAAGCCGGTGAGTTGGCCAGTGCCGGAGTCGGGGACGACGGTGATGCTTTGTACCGGAGCGCCGCGAGTTAAAGTGCCGGTGTGTTGCAGAACGAAGCTGCCGGTGCGACCGTTCAGCGTTCCGGTGACGCGTTCGATGGCGACGTAGCCGGCGGAGCCTTTCACGTCGGTGCCGGCGGTGAGCATGGTGCCTTTGGCGGTGGCGTCGAGGTCGCCGTGATATTGCTTGTCGAGGGAATACCTGGCGAGAGTTGAGCCTTCCGCTTTGTCGTCTTCGCCCTGAGGGGCTAGCTTTACGTCAAATGGGCCGGTTGCATGTTTTGTCACGGGAGCTCCGGTTTGCGCGGCGGTCTTTATTGGCGAATGCGTTCGCGTGAAAGCGAACGAGGCCAGGGCCACAGCGAAGAATACACAGATGGTGGCGATGGCGAAAGCTCGGATGCGGATTTGGATTTGCGTTTTGCCGGCGATTTTCATGTCGTCAGCCAGCGTACTCTGAATCGAATGTGCTGGGGTACCTTTTTCATCCCAAAAATGCAGCTGCAAAATAATGCCCACCCCGGGCGAACAGCCGAAGCAACGACCAGCACGGTTTGTTTGTGGCGATGGATAAAGAACATCCGTATGCGTCTTACGGAGCGAAGCCTTTGTAGGATTGCCTGCTTTTCGGCGCTGGCGTAACATGCAACGCCAGTGAGTGATCCCTCTTCGATAATTGGGCGGACGATTTCGCATTACCGCATCGTCGAGAAACTGGGCGGCGGGGGGATGGGTGTGGTGTACAAGGCCGAGGATACTTCGCTCGGCCGATTTGTCGCGCTGAAATTCCTTCCTGAAGATGTGGCGCAGGATGCGCAAGTGCTGGAACGGTTTCGGCGCGAAGCGCGCGCCGCTTCCGCGTTGAACCATCCGAACATCTGCACAATTTACGAGATTGGCGAGGACGGCGGACGCTCGTTCATCGCCATGGAATTCATGGAAGGGAATACGCTGAAGCATCTGATTTCCGGCCGGCCAGTAGCGCTCGAGCAGGTGCTGGAATTAGGGATAGAGATTACCGATGCGCTGGACGCGGCGCATGCGCGGGGAATCGTTCACCGCGACATCAAGCCGGGGAATATATTTGTGACCAAGCGCGGTCACGCGAAAGTTTTGGATTTTGGTTTGGCGAAACTTTCTCCGGTGGCCGAGGGAGTGGGAGTTTCGGGCCTGCCGACGGCGGCATCGGACGCATTTCTAACAAGTCCTGGAACGGCGGTGGGGACAGTGTCGTATATGTCGCCGGAGCAGGCGCGGGGAAGAGCACTTGATGCGCGCAGCGATTTGTTTTCGCTGGGCGTGGTGTTTTATGAGATGTGCACGGGAGTTTTGCCGTTTCGCGGAGATACTTCGGCGGTTATTTTCGAAGCGATACTGAACCGCGCGCCGGTGCCGCCGGTGCGGTTGAACCCGGATCTGCCGCCCAAGCTGGAGGAGCTAATCAACAAAGCGCTGGAGAAGGACCCGAAGCTGCGAAGCCAGAGCGCGGCGGAGATTCGCGCGGACCTGGAGCGGTTGAAACGCGACTCAAGTTCTGCGCGCCAGGCGGCGCTGACGACGGAGTCAGGTTCGACGGCTGCGGTGTCCTCGGCTGGATCCGGCCGCACATCTGTGGCAACGGGATCGCTAGCGGCGGCGGAATTGGGCCGAGCGTCTGCCGCTGGCGTTGCCGCGCATTCTGCGCGGCCTTCGTTCGCGCGGAGGCTGATGATTCCGGGCGTGATTTTCCTGGTGATACTGCTCGCTGCGGGCGGCGTGCTTTACTGGTGGGGGTTTTTCCGCGCGGGAATGGCAGCGACAGTTTTTCAAAATCCGGCGATCTCGGTCATGACGTCCAGCGGCGACGTGTTTCTGGCGCGCATTTCGCCTGACGGCCGCTACCTCGCCTATATTTCAACGGCGCGCGGACATACCAACCTATGGGTACGGCAAATGGACGTGGCAAGTGCAGTCCAGATAGTTGCTCCCGCGAAGGAACAAGTTGAAGACGTTACGTTCACTCTCGATGGGAACTTTTTGGACTACGTATCGTCCGGCGCGAACGACGTCCACGCGAAGCTTTATCAAATTCCGATTCTAGGCGGCACGCCGCGTCTCTTGCTCGCACCCGCGGACACCGGAGTTTCGTTTTCACCGGATGGCCGCCAGATGGCGTATGAAGTCTTTGATATACCGGCGAGCGAAGGAAATCTTATGGTGGCGAACGCGGACGGAAGCGGAGCAAGAAGGCTGGCGGTGCAAAAGGGTGCCGCTATATATCTCGCGGTGAAGTGGTCACCGGATGGCCGACGCATTGCGGGGTACGTCAGTGAAGCCGATTCCAGCGGAAACAATTTCAGGCTTATGGAGATTGATGTTGCGACCGGCAAGGAAAAACCGATTCCGGGGCCACGTTGGCGATTCCTCGCCGATTTCACATGGCTCCCGGATGGCAGCGGACTAGTAGTCAGCGCGGAAGAAAAGACCGGCGTTCCGCCGCAGCTTTGGATCCTCAGCTATCCGGGCGGGAGAGTGCGCAGAGTCTCGAACGATCTAAGCGACTATTATTCGGTTTCGGTGTCGGCGAACGGCCGAACAATCGTGGCCTCGCAGCAGAACCCTCTGAGTGACATCTGGGTGGGGCCGGCCAATTCTCCCGACAACCTAAAACAAGTCACCTCGGGCAGGTTGGACGGCAGTCACCGAATCGCATGGACTCCCGATAACCGAATCGTTTACGTCGCCAAGCTCCCAGAGTCTTGGGAGCTCTTCGTTACCGACGCCGATGGAGGGAACCAGAGGCAGCTTACGTTTGATGGGCGATTTCACGAATGGCCCACGGTCTGCGACCACGGCCGCGCGGTCGTCTTTGCGACTGATATTGAGGGTGCATACCATCTCTGGAAGCTCGACCTGCAGAGCGGAGTCTCCACCAAGCTTACGAATGGATCGGGCGAGCAGCAGGAACCGGCATGCGATGCTGCGGGGGAATGGGTGTGGTACTTGGGACAGGCCCCCAACGGCTCGTATCACATCTACAAGATGCCGGTTTCGGGCGGTGCAGCAGTGCAAGTTTCCGACCGGGTGGCAACCAATGAACCTATGATCTCTTCCGATGGGCAAGGCATCGCGTTTCAATCTACCGGAAAGAACGGAAGGATCGTAGCGGTGAATATAGAGAACGGCGTTGAATCGAAGTCCGATCTCGAACTGGCCGAGACGTTTGAGCCCGAGCGTCGTCTCGCGCGTTGGATTCCGGGGCAGGCCGCCGTCGCGTTCGTGGATATTCGAACCGGGGTGCAAAATCTTTGGATGAAACAGCCAGCCGCCGGAGCGCAGGAAAAACAGTTGACGCACTTCACTTCCGGCGTCATTTGGGACTTCCGCTATTCGCCCGACGGGAAATACATCGCCATCGCGCGCGGGTCGAACAAAAGCGACGCCGTGCGCTTCACCGATACCAGTAAATAACGGGGTAAGCCGCCCTATTCATCCGGCTCGTCACGATAAGTTTCCGGAAGTTTGCACGCGGCGCGCTATTTGACGGGATAGCCGAGGAGGTAGGTTACGGTGACGAAGCCGCGGGGTTCTTCGCCTACTTCCCAGACGTAGCCGTCGGCGTGGAGCGAGGCGATCATTTCGCGGAGTTGCGTGATGGGATAGGCGCGCAGGCTGGAGACTACGCCGTCGTAAAACAAGACAAAAGGAACCACGGGGAGGATGTAAGTCCAGAAGAGACGGGAAAAGCGGAAAGGGCGAATGAAGGGCGCGGTTATAAGGGCGCCGAAAAATATGAGAACGGTTTGCGCGATGGTGACCGGATGGCGGCGAGCAGCTTCAAAAATTCCGATGCCTTGGCGATTGTCCACGGCGTTTTGCAAAATGCCGATAGCTACGGGCGGTGGAAAGTGGTGGAAGGAGCTGAAGATCGTGCGGAAGCCGGTGAGTTGAGCGGGGACTTGGGTGGCGTCAACGGATTCCGGCCAGTAAGTGATGGTGCCGCGGGTTTCCGCCTGGATGCGTTCGAATGCCGGGGTGTTAGGGTACAAATCGGTGAGGCAAATTTCCGCGACTCGGCCCTGGGCGTCTCGAAGAGATTCTTGCAACCAGGGCCACGGGCCGCTGCCTCCCGAACAGAGGTCTACCACGCGGGTAGCTTTGCTGGTTTGGAAGGCGTTTTTCAGCCTGGATGCGATGCTGCGGTAGACGCCGACGAGACTCATGGTGGATTGTAAGCCGTCAGTTACGTAGTCACGAAGGTAGGTGGGGAACCAACGTTGATCGTTGAATTCGAAGAGGGGCATGAACGGGTCAGTCTTCCATTGTCTAAACGTTCGTCACCGATACAGAGTCCATGACCACGTGAAGCTGGCCCAACAGCGGCCGTGGTAACTGCAATGCAATGCAACGCGACGTGGCGCTACCTGGCGCCGGTCTCCTGACTGAAGACGCAGAGCCATTTATCGCCTCGGTGGGACCAGATGGAGGAGACCCAGGCTTGGGCCGCGAACTCCTTGCCGTGAGAGACTCCCTTTTCGCTGATCTTGTATGTGATGAGGCCGGAGTTTGGCGATAGGGGCACGAATTGGAGGTTGTCCATGGAGTAGTCCGAAAGCGTGAATTCAGCAACGTTTTTGAGCACTTGCGTTTTGCTCGCAGGGCCGTGTGCATCCACGAGCACAGCGTCATCGGCGGTGAGATTGCCGAATAGTTCCACGTTGCCGGACTTGAGAGCCTCCAAACCCTCGCGTTCTTTGGCGACTACTTGCTGTTCCAGCGAGATATCGCTGGCGTTACGCGATGCGAATGGATGGGCGGCAGCAGAGGTCTGGGGCCGCGCCAGCAGAAGAGCGGCGAAGATTGAGATCACCACGACGAGTAAGGCTGAGACTTTGTTCATAGGGCTTCCTCCGGGAACTTTGCAAACGCACTCTAGCAAGTTTTACGTTCGGCGGGTCGAAAAAAATCCGATTTGCCCAGCGCGGCGACAATTTGGGATCCGATACGCGGCGACCCGCGGTTCGCGGAGATTGTTCGGCGCGTTAAAGAGCCGGCGGGACGTTGGCGCTACGAAAGGCGGACGATTGCCAGGGCTGCGGTTCGTGATACTGTGCACGTTTCGCGATTTGTAGTTGGCGGCGAGAGTGGGAGATGCCGTGAGAAAACAAGCGATCCTGATTCTAGCGGTGCTCGCTGTGCTGGCGGCGGCTTTAGACGCCGGGACCACAAAGTTCGTGTTTACGTGGATGAACCCGAACTATACCGGCACGCATTTCAAAACAATTCTGGTGCTGGGAATAAACGGGAAGGTGGAAAACCGCGCCGAATTTGAGGACCGGCTTTCAGCGGCGATAACCAGGCCTGGAATTGTAGCCATTCCGAGCTATTCGCTGCTGCCTAGGCCAAACTCGATGCCGCTGGACATGGATCAATTGAGGGACGTGGTGCAGGGGCAAGGCATCGATGCGGTGGTTGCTACGCGGTTGATCAAGGTGAAAAAGAGTGTGACCGAGATTCCGGGGCAGGCGTACACTCCGTCTCCGTATTACAACTCGTTTTATGGCTATTACGGCGCGATCTATCCGGAGGTCTATGCTCCCGATTACCTGCGAACGGAAAGGATCGCGCAGATCGAAACGAACTTCTATTCAACGGCCAAGCCGGATGGGGAGCTTATCTGGACGGGAACCAGCGACACGATCGATCCGCGTTCGCCGCGGAAGGCGATTGACGCGGTTTCCAGAATCATCGTCATAGCACTGGAGGAGAGAAAAATCATTTGAGCAGGGGCGCCCGTCCGCGGCGGACGCCTCTACCGAGACGAACGGAAAATCAAAAGAACCGACCCTTCGTACCTCAGGGCAAGCGAGACGCCCTTCCTGCGTCAGGGTAAACCGGCGCTACGAACAACAACACCGCAGTTCGAAAGCCGCAGGTTGAAGAGCCGAGTTACATTAGCCCTACACGTCAGAAGCAAAGGCAAGATGCCGGGCTGAAGCCCGGCGCTACAAAGGCAACGGCATTCGGACGCCGCGGGTGATTGCGCGTGCGATTCGTGATCAGGCTGCGGCGGTGGCTTGAGCTTTTAGGCGGCCGGCGCGGATGGCTTTCACCAGGGCGGCGTAGTCGCGGTCGGCTTGGTCGGCGTAGGAGGCCGCGAACTTCGCAAGGGCAGAATCGAAGGCATCGCTTTTGCCGAGGTAGCCGCCAATCATGGCTGCGTCGCCGGACCGAGCGTGGGCCCGTGCGAGAGTCCAGCCGCAGATACCGACGTACTCGACCCAGTCGGTCTTGGTCATGGTCTCCAGGTCGATTTTCATTTTCATGTCGCGGAGCTGGCGGAAATAATAGCTGCGACCTTCCGCGTCGCTGGTCCATCCGAGGAACACGTCGCTGGCCGATTGCAGAATGCGCTGGCCGGTGACGACGCGCTCGCCGTGATTGGCGTAGCGGCTCTTTCCGGCGTAGGGCTCGAGCACGGAAGGAAGCGCCTCTTTGAATTGCAGCAACATGGGATCGTGCTCGCCGGCCATCAATAAAGCCACGGCGCAGCGCGTACCGACGCTGCCCACTCCAACCACTTTCCGCGCCACGTCGATGATGTGATAGCGGTCCAGGATCACGCGGCGCTCGGCCGGAAGGGTTTCGCGGTAGTCGTGGAACATCTTGGTCACTTGTTTTTGCATCAAGTCGCTCTCGCGTGTGTGATAGACCAAAGGGGGATGATCCACGATTCGCGTGCGTCCGTTGATCACGTCGGCGATCTTCGGAAAAATATGTTCCGCGGTCTGGAGCCGGGCCTCGTGCTCAACTTCTTCCCAGCGTTTTTTCGCGGCCGCCGACTTCGATTCTTCGATGAAGACTTCGGCGTCCATGTGCGAGTACCAAACTTCCAGAGCGCGCATGTGCGCGTAGCGGCGCATGTGCTTGCGATAGGACTGCGCCAGCGTAAGCACAGCGTCTTCGCAGCGACCACGGCCCATGCCGAGTTCACGCGACCCGAGGACGACACTCGCGGCCAGGCGTTTGACGTCCCACTCCCAGGGGGCTTGGAGCGTTTCGTCGAAATCGTTGATGTCGAACAGGAGCTGGCGCTCGGGGCTGGCAAAGCCGCCGAAATTCGCGGTGTGGCAATCGCCGCAGGCCTGCACGCGAATTCCGGTGGCGGGAGTTTTCGAGAGATCCCAGGCCATCACCGCCGCGGAGCCGCGGAAAAATGCAAAAGGGGATTGGCGCATTCGGCCGTAGCGGATGGGCAAAAGGTCGGGGAGGCGGCCGCGGTCAGATTGGCGCAGGATTTCGATAGGGTCGGGACGGTTGGGAGGAGCGGTCCACTTGGCGTGGGAGTTCCGCGGGACGCTTTCCCGCAGAGCCTTTCCCCGGCGCGTGCGCTCTTCGATGCTGGGTCCCAGCACGGCGGATCCTTCGCGTGGAATGCTGTGAATTTTTCCGCGGTGGGTGGTCATGGGTTAGGCATGGTCGAAGGTGTGGTGGCAGACGATTCGAGTGGTGGCGATATGGTAGCTCCAGGGCACGGGGCAAGTCATGAAGATAATTCGGCGCTCGAGACTCTCGAGGCGCCAGCAGCGAATCCTAAGCGAGGCTTTGGGATCGCTAAGATTAGCAATTGCAACGGGATGAAACCAATTGATGCGCAAAAGCGTCTAATCCATTAGAATCATAGTAATGTTCCGTCAGGTTTAAGCGCGGCGGAGGGTACTAAAATGAAGCATCCAGCCCAGCAGCCCGCAGCAATCAGGTCGGTCCTCTTAAAAAGCTTGCTTGGAATATCGTTCGCGGCCGTATTGGCATTGGCGCCCGCTCCTGCTTTCGCGCAACATGGCGGAGGCGGTGGTGGAGGCGGCGGGTCGCATGGCGGCGGAGGCGGCGGTGGTGGGTCGCACGGAAGCAGCGGCGGTGGACACGCGAGCAGCGGTTCAGGCAGCGGATCGCACGCGGCTTCCAATGCAAGCTCATCCAGCACAGGCGGGCATTGGTGGAATCCGTTCCATGGCAGCGGCGCCAACAACGCCGCAGGAACGAAAGCAGGCGGCACGGCGTCCGCCGGGAATGCGGCAAATTCCACGGGCACGAACTCGACGACGCGTTTCGCTGCAGGGAATAACGTCTGGCAGGAACCGCCGGCGAACACGCACGCAAGTACGAATGCGCCGTCACATTTTTACGCAACTTCGAATCGCGACGCTGCGACTGCCAAGCCGGTGCAGAAGACGACGAACAATACTTTAGGTCGAGCGGGCATTTCGCAAAACGCTTTGCGCCAGCGGCCGATCATTATTTATTATCCGTACAATCCATATGGATTTGGATTTGGTTCGCCGTTTGGTTACGGCTTCGGGTGCGATCCCTGGCTTTGGGGATGCCCGGCAGGCCTGGGATTTGGATTCGCTTACGGCGGAGGCTTCGGATACGGGGCCGGCCTTGGTTATTACGGCGGCGGATATGGCACCGGTTACGATGGCGCTTACGGCGGCGGATCGGACATGACGTTCGAGTCCAACGGGGCTGATCAGGGCGCGCCGAACGGAGACATGGCTTCGGCGGAAGGCAACGCAGGCGAGTGGCAGAATGCGCCGGAAAATAATTCGCAGCCTGCTGATACGAAAGCGCAGCCCTACGTGGTGATTTTCCTGCGCGACGGGTCGAGCTACGCGGTCAGCGACTACTGGCTGGCGGAAGGCAAGCTGCACTACGTCACTTCGTACGGTGGCGAGAATTCCGTGGACGCGAATCAGATTGATCTGCAGCGTACGGTGAACGAAAATTCGGCGCACGGAGTGACGTTCACACTGCGCCCCGCAGGCGCAACGGACGCTCCCAAGGGCAAGCAGAATTTGCAGCCACCGCCGTCCAACGACGGCCAAACGTCCGCGCCAAACCCACAGTAGTTCTTCTGCGTAAATAAAAACAGGGCTGCCGATATAGGGCAGCCCTAGAACATCGTTAGACACTTCTTAGCCCAGACGGGGTGCGTTGAAATCCGAAGGCTTAGGCGGTTTCCTCAGGCGGTTCGGCAGTGGCGTCGCCGGTCTGAACGTGCTCGGGGCGAAAACCCATTCCCACGACGTAGGCAGGAATTCGGCGCAGGATGGGAAAGCGCGCCAGTAGTTTTATGGGCCAGGGAAGCGCGAACGGTTTCTTGCTGGCCAGCACAGCGCTGATCACACGATTCTGTATCAGTACCTGCAAGCGCTGCATCATGCGAGTTGGAAATTCGCGGCGGCGCTGAACTGCGGCGAGATCGTCCTCGGTCACGGTGCTGTATTCGGGTTCGGGCGCGGATGCTATATGGTCCTTTTCCGGATGCGCTGCCGCCCACATTCCCCTCTGATGTCCCGCCGTTTTGATCCACGCGGCCGCGCAAAAACGGCGAAGCGATTTGCCGGCTCGGAAGACCCGCAGGCGCGAGCGTCAATCCCATCGCGATGGCCGCGGGAAGCGTGCCGCCTTCAGTGGAGAGCTCGGGAGCGAGCGCGTCCATTACTGGGACAATTCCAGGCACGGCGCCTCGCTGGAACGCCGGCGCCAGAATATTTGCGGCGGCGACGGCGTCTTGTATCGCGAGATTTATACCGACACCGCCGATTGGCGACATGGCGTGTGCGGAATCTCCGATGCACAGCAGACCGGGGCGGTGCCATTGCTTTAGGCGGTCCACGACCACAGTAAGCAGCTTGATGTCGTCCCAGGTTTTTAATTCGTCCACGCGCTCGCGAAGGTAAGGCGAGAGCCTGGCGATTTCTTCGCGGAAAGCGGGCAGGCCGCGCTCGCGAATAGCGTCGAACCCACCTTTGGGAATCACGAAAGCACACTGCCAGTACTCGTTGCGCTGGATCTGCACGAGAACCCGCCCCGAATCTACGTGGCCCAGAGTTTGCACAGGGTCTGTTGGTTTGCGCGAAATGCGCATCCACAGCACGTCAATAGGCGAGCCAAAATCTTCCACTTGCAGGCCGGCTTTTTCGCGAACGATGGAGTGGCGGCCGTCTGCGCCGATTACCAGTTCAGCGCGCACTTCGAGGGGGCCGAATTGGGTTTTCGCGCGCACGCCGATTACGCGATCGCCCTCCAGGATCAGATCGGTGACTTCGGCTCGCATGCGCAGATTAAATTCAGGATAACGTTTGGCGTGGTCGGCCAAGAAATTCAGGAAATCCCACTGCGGCATGAGCGCAATGAATTTGCAGTGCGTTGGCAGATGCGTGAAATCAGCGATGGTCGCGTGTGCGTCGTTAATTTGCACGCCAATATCGCGAAGCTCGTCGTGAGGAAGCTTCAGGAATTCATCGAGGAGGCCAAGTTCGTGCATCACTTCGAGCGTGGAGGGGTGGATGGTATCGCCGCGAAAATCGCGCAGAAAGTCGGCATGCTTCTCCAGGACCAGGACTTCAACGCCCGCGCGCGCTAATAGATACGCCAGGACCATTCCCGCCGGCCCTCCGCCGGTGATGCAGCAGCGCGTGTCGATCTTTTGAACTGCGGGGTCTTCCGGCATGGCCGACCGTGCTCCGGTTCGTTCTGCGCGCTAACACCAAGGCGCGAGACTGTGGACTGCGCAGATTGTACTTCAAATTGGAGCGTGCGACTGCGGGAGTCGGGATTTCGGAACCGAGCAGTTGTAGAATACGAGGAAATCAACGGGGGCAGGCATGGAGCGATGGCGAAGCTGGGGGATGGGCCGCCGGCCAATCGAGATTTGGCGCGCTGCGATATTGGTTTTACTTGCGACGCTTCTCGGATCGTTTCTTGCTGCGCAGCAGACGGCGCCAAGGCCTTCCCAAGCGGGACTACTTGCTTCCACGCCCGAACCGGTCTATTCGAGCGACGCGAACGATTCGTGGAACCGCATATTTTACTTTTTGTTCTCGCGGCGCATCGAAACGCGCGTGAGCGAGGAATTTCCCGAGGGTGCACCGTTTGTTGACGGCGTGAGCACGCGCACGTTCGAGCGAAACGAAGTCGGGGATCGCGCGATCGACCCGTTGTACCCATCGCAAATTGTGGATACGGGAAGGCGGTTGGTTCTTACCGAGCCCGGTTATTCCGGCTTCACGAAAGCGCTGCACGAGGCGCTTAATGAGAGCGTACCGCGCTCCACGGTTGCCAGGGCGTTGATGCAGAGCGATCTGTGGGGCGCACACGACATTCTATTCGTTCCATTTCCCGCGGCGGACGAGAAGGAACTTGGCGAACGCAGGATTGCGACGCTAGATCTGATCTCGCG
This sequence comes from Candidatus Acidiferrales bacterium, assembly GCA_049517055.1. GTDB lineage: Bacteria > Acidobacteriota > Terriglobia > Acidiferrales > UBA7541 > Palsa-295. Next base: position 13,712 of record JBEKSN010000090.1, read on the forward strand.
CCTGATCAGGAAAATCGCTCTGACG
>JBEKSN010000091.1:0-13699 GCA_049517055.1 Candidatus Acidiferrales bacterium
GCGATTACGATCAGCGCCGCGTCCGCTGCGGATTCCAGCGCGAGCGGAACGAGCAACGTGACGTTGTGGAATGCCACGCCGGCGATCAGCAGCGTAACACCAACGAGTTTCGCCGCGGGCGCCTATACGCTTACGGTGACGGGCAGCAATTTCGTGAGTGGCGCGCAAGTGCTGTTTGGAGGCGCGGCGGTCACTACGGCCTATGTTTCAGCTACGCAGCTTACCGCGACTGGTTCGGAATCCAGCGCGGGAACATTTGCCGTCAGCGTGAACAATCCGAATCCGGGGAGCAGCACTTCGTCAGGCATCAACGTAACCGTGACTTCGCAATCCGGCGGCAGTCCTCCACCGCCTCCACCGAGCGCTTGCAGCGCTATCAGCCTGGGGCAGGGCGGCAGCCTCAACGGGTTCCTTCCCTTCCCGGCGGATAACGCATGGAACCAGAATATTGCAGGCGCGACGGTGGATCCGAATTCCGCCGCAATCATTGATTTCATAGGAGCGAGCGATCCGGTGCATCCGGATTTCGGCTCCGGCGAGTATCAAGGGTCGAGCATTGGAATTCCTTACATCGTGGTGGATTCGGACCAAGCGCCGGTGGCGATTAATTTCACCGCCTATGGAGACGAGAGCGATCCAGGGCCGATGCCGGTTCCGGCGAGTGCGCCGATCGAGGGATATCCGAATCCGGGAAGCGGCGACCGGCACGTGCTGGTTCTCGACAACAGCAACTGCTGGCTGTACGAACTCTACAGCTCGTATCCGCAGAGTGATGGGAGTTGGAACGCGGCGTCCGCAGCGGTGTGGGATTTGACGGCGGATGAGCAGCGGCCACTGACGTGGACTTCCGCCGATGCCGCGGGGCTTTCGGTTTTCGCCGGGCTCGCGCGCTACGACGAAGTTGGCAGCGGGGAAATCAAGCACGCGCTGCGGTTCACACTGCAAGACAGCCGCGCCGCTTTCGTGCCGCCGGCTTCGCACTGGGCCGCGAATTCAACGAATGCGAACGCCGCTCCCATGGGCATGCGTCTGAGGCTGAAAGCGAGTTTTGATATTTCGCAATTTTCGGCGACGAACCAGGTGATTCTGACGGCGCTGCAGCAATACGGCATGATTATGGCTGACAACGGCTCGAACATGTACATCAGCGGCGCGCCGGACGATCGCTGGGATAACGACGACCTGCACAACCTGGATCAAGTCACGGCTTCGGACTTCGAAGTGGTGACGATGAATCCGATCTACACGCAGGCGAACCTGCCGACGGGCGCAGCACCGGCGATTTCGAGCTTCACGGCAAGTGCCTCGACGGTTTCCGCCGGGGCGCAAGTGACGCTGCAATGGAATGTGACGGGAGCTACTTATTTCGATGTGACGCCGGAAGTGGGTGCGATCCGCGGCACGAGTGTGGTGGTTACGCCGTCGCAGACTACGACGTTTACGCTCAACGCGACGAATGAATTCGGACGCACGACTTCAACCGTCACTGTTACGGTGCAGTGAGTAAGCTCCTCTGAGCAGTCCCTTCGTTCTACTCTGATCGATAAACCCCGTGGAGAATTAAGAGAAGGCGAAGCTATCCAGGCATAATTGATTTGGAGCGGTCTTAGTGAGGCCGTTGCTGCGCGGCTCGTTGTTGTGCTGCGGCGGCTGCCGCGGCTCTGGCTTGGGCTTGCGCGTTATATTGGTAACCCGGTGCGGGTTGAGGCGGAAAGCCGGGGCGCAGACCGGGATTGAGCGGGTTCATCTGACCAGGTCCTGGTGGCGCACCACTTTGCGCGGCCATCAGTCTTTGTTGATCGCCGGCGAGCTCAGGGCTACTCGGATAAAAAACCAGCATCGCGTTCACCAAGTGGAGAGCGGCGGGAAAATTCTGCTGCTGAGAAAGTTGGTTGAGCTGCGTGCGAAACTGATTGCCGAGTTGCTGCTCCATCGCTTTACCCGCGGGATTACCCGCTTTCCCGGCGAGAATAGCCCAGTGAAGCGCACAATCGTTCGGCGGCTCGAAGTAGCGCGCCTGCGCATAGGCGGCTTGCGCATTTGAAAGCATGGCTTGACTCGGATTGGCGGAAGATACTGGAACTGTGGATGCGGGGGCAGCCGGCTTGGCGACGCGCACGTTTTCTTCAGGCGGCTTGGCCGGCTCGGTGCTCGCGTCGACCACTTCAATAATTCCAGCGCCGCCCGGCTTGCTTTGCCAGTTCATGTCGAAGACAACGCCATCGTGAACGTCGATGACGCCCGAGCCTGAAGCGCTGCTGGGCTTTCTGCCGGGGCAGGAAACCAGTCCATCAATGGAATACTGCTGCTGCCCTTTGGGCACGTCGTTCGCGGCATAAGGATTGGTGGCGAGATGAAAGGTTTTACCGGCGACGGTCATATTCAGATTCGGAGTGCACAGATGGCGGTCCACGTTGTATTTCAAGACGATGGTGGCGGTGGCGGGCGCAACCGGCACAGGAGCAGGTTTTGGATGCGGCTTGAGAAAATGCCATCCAGCAAGAGCGGCGATAACCACTGCGGCGCCTGCGGCTATCGGAATCCACGGAGGTTTCGTCGCGGCGGCACGAGAGCCGCTCGCAACTTGAGCGCTTGGCGCGGGAGGCGGGACAGCACGCACGCTGGGCGGAGCAATCGCTTTCACGGGCGCGGGCGGAGCAGCGGGAGCAACTTCGGGCGCCGGGCGGGTGACGGCTGCGGGCGGAGCAGGCGGAGCTGAATTCTCCACGTCGGCACGAATGCCCTTGGCATGGAGGCCGGCAACCAGGGCTGGAATGATAATGGGGATTTGGTCGGCGCGAACGCGTGTGGCGTTGGCGGCAGCCATGGCCTGTTTCCAACCGGGTCTGCGGTGCGCGTACTCGTCGTGGGTCAAGTCCAGAAGCAGCGGCAGGGTGGCTTTGTTAGCTTCGACGGCGCGGACGATCTCGCGCGTAATTTGGTCGGAGGGCAGCGAGCGAGGAGAAATAATGATGGCCATCGCCTCGCAGTCAGATATCGCTTTGAAGGTTTCTTCGAAGTAATCCGCACCGGCGGGGCAATCGCGTTCGTAATACCAGCTGCTATAGCCGTGCGATTCCAACTGCTTGGCAATTTCGTGGGCTACGCCGCCGTCTTCCTCAACGTAGCTGACAAAAACCTTTTTTGGCCCTGAATCCATGCGCACTCCCGAAGGACCGCTCGGCTATGATTGGAAGAAACCGCAAGTATTGTCTAATACCTAATACGGTTTTTGCAAACTGAAAGCGAGTAACAGTACTGTTCGACTCTGATGCAGGGCTGCCACCGGGGAGTTGTTGGGCGGGGTTTGGTCTTCTGGTATAGTGGCGCGCTCCAGGCGATTAGACGGGACAGTAGCGGCAAATTTCCTAAGAAGTCCCAAACTCTTCTATCAGCAAGCGGAGACGGCAATCGAATGGCAGAGAAACCATACATTCCCCACCCGATAGATACGTCGCAGGTCAGCCTGAGCGAGGTGCAGCCGTTGCTGGAAGACCTGGCGCGAAATGCGCATGAGGTGTGGGCGCAAAAACGGATCGAAGACGGGTGGACGCTGGGGCCGAGGCGTGACGATGCGAAGCGTACGCATCCGTGCCTGGTTCCCTACGAGCAGCTTCCGGAATCCGAGAAGGAGTACGACCGAGAGCTGGTGAATCAAACGCTTAAAACGATTCTTGCATTGGGGTATCGCATCGTAAAACGGTGAGAAATGGCAACCCCCACCTCATCACTGACCAGTTCATTCGACGACATGGACGATACGTTTGAGATTTCGTTCTGCCGGGAGAAAGTAGAAGCGGGTCACAAACGTTATCTGCCTCTTTTCAATGCGTTGAAGCTGGCTGAGGAATTGATCGTCGGCGAATTTCGGGCGGCGGACGAGCGCGCAAAAAACTTTCGAAAGAGCTATCAGCACCTTTCGTTGGCTGCGGTGGGTTCGGGATTGGCCGCGGTGCTCCTTGGCATCGGCGAAATTGGTTTGGCGAAATTCCGGCCTCATGCCAGCGAACTGCCCTTCATACTGCTGGAAAGCTCCGCAACGTTCTTGTGCCTGTGGTGCATTTTGAGAGGGACCGTCAAAAAGCCGAAAAATCATTGGCTCTTGGCGCGGTACCAAGCCGAAAACCTCCGACTTCTAAAATTTAAGACGCTCATGGACTCTCGTCTCTGGTGCGATGAGAGCGGAGAGATCGACAGAAGCGGCGAAACGTCGTCCGACCATGTTCGCGACGACGTGCGCGCGGCGGTTCGAGCCCTGCACGGATTGGTTTACGAAGACGTGCAGGAGCGTGCCGCGCAAGGTGTGATACCGGACGTCTCGGAAATACATTGCCCTGATAACTGCCATGAAGCGCTGCACGAAATAATCCAGTATTACTGCGAGAAACGTCTTGGCACACAAATGGACTATCTTGCGGCCAAAAGTGATGAAGAAGAAAAGGGCGGTACGATGTCGCGTTTGTTGACGACTGTTTTGTTCTTTGTCAGTTTTGGCCTCGTGCTGTTTCATGCTTCGCTGGTTTCTACAGAATATGTGCACAATGACAAGCCGAATGAATCGCTGGCCGGTGTCTTAGTTTTAGGGGCGGCGTTGTTGCCGGCGATGGTTGCGGGAATTCGGACCTACCGCGCCTCTCGCGAGTTCGAGAGGAACGCTTTGCGCCATCGCGCAACGCTTCATTCGCTGGAAGGGCTAAATGTGGAGATGGGCAAGGCCAAGAACCTGGCGAGAAAATTCCGGATTGCCCGAACTTGCGAGCTGATTCTGGAATTCGATTCTTGCGAATTCATGCGCTTGCTGCGCGAAGTGGAATGGTACGGCTGACGTATTGAGGCCCGGTGTCGGGGCTCTCGGTCAGAAAATGGGCTTTTTCCCTCCAGAAGGTTGCCTGCTTCCGTTCCGGCCCGCCTGATTTCCTCGAGCGATTCTGCGCAACAAAAATCCAGAGCTTGGGTTGAATCGGTCTGTAAACAGGTAGGCTACCAGCCGGTAAGTGCGGCACCCGACGGCTGAATGACGAGAAATGGCTACGGTGGCTATGGAGCCGGATTACAGGACTTCCGGCATGGCCCAGAATTAGAGAAATGTAATACTTTCTTCCCCGACGGTACTACTCCCTCAATCAACGGGGCGAGTAACCTATAGCGGCCGAGTTAAATTGGAATTGATTGCAGGATTCGCCGGGAGTAAAATTCAGGCTCACGGAGCGGTATTTGCGGCCGGCTATTCCGCAGGTTTGCCCCACAGCCGGCGGGGATAACTGTCACTTCGGAAGCCGCGCGGTCTGGTGCAGTCCGCCAACGGAGGTGATATATGTCGACCAATACGTTGCAACATACAGCTACCGTCGCGCAACACACATGTCCTCAATGCGGCAGTGCGATCGTCCGCCGATCGCATAGGCATGGAGTAGTTGACCGAATACTGCAGATGGTGCGATTTCGACCGTATCGTTGCCAGGAGTGCCACAACCGATTTTTCAGGATTGCGGCGTGAAACAGGCTAGTGAATCCGCGATTTAACCGAAGACTATTCCCGAACTCCTCGTAGCATAAACCGGAAATTCTAATTGACTCGCCCTTTGCAGGCGGGGTGCGCGCAGTGGCAGTCAATATCAGGAGTTTTTTCCATTGCTTCGCAGGCCTCGCTGCAATACTTCTTGGACGTTACAGTGCAGGAGCATACTGGGTGAGCGCACTTTTTGCCTTCGCCAGCCATGCTTACCTCCTACCAAAATTTCTAAGTTAAAATTCCCTTCGAAGCTCGCTTGGATCAGAAAATCCCAAGCAAAAATTGAGGAGGAAGGCCGCGAGGCCCTCCTCCTCAGGGGATTAGTCAGTGGCGCCGGCTGCACGACGGTTGAGGTCGCGGTCGGATTTTGACACGTCGGAAGAAGATTCGCTGGTGGAGGAAATGTCTTCCCCGCCGGTGTTCTTCATGACTTCCTTCGCGCGCTTGATCTCGTCGGAAGTATCGCAATGCACCGACAAGAGAATTCCGCCCTTTTGAATGCGGCCTTCGTAGCGTTTTGCCTCGTACTCCGGAATGCCCAAACCGATCAGAGCACCTGTAAAACCGCCAACAGCGCCACCTACGCCGATGCCAGCCAATGCGGCCATGATCGGGCCTGCGGCGATGAACGGACCCACGCCCGGAATGGCGAGAGCGCCGATTCCGGCCAAGAGTCCCAGAGTTCCGCCAATGACGGCGCCAGATCCTGCGCCGGCGGCTGCGCCTTCAGGAGCCTTTGTAGCCTTGTCCGTTGCGATGGGCTTCGCACCCAGATTTTCGGGCAAAAGAACCGAAACGTCTGAAGTTGAAAAGCCGCTCTTTACGAATGTATCGACGGCGCGCTCGACTGACTCACGCGAACCGTAAATTCCGAATACTGCAGTTTTCTTTGCTGACATTTTTGTTTCTCCTTTTTTCTATAAGTAAAAGACGAATTTCCGCAAAACCGGAGGTTACTGTTTTGGAGCAATTTGAAGCTGGTCGGTTACGTTGTCCGCGCCAGCTACGGCAACGGCCTTGGCTACTATGTTCGCCTTGTCGTCCGCAGTACGAACCGGCCCCTTCAAAGTGACCTTGCCATCCTGCGTGATGATCTTGATGTTGTGGCCGTAAGTGGAGAGGGACTGATCCTGCATGATGGATTTCCGAATTTGTTTGGTAGTGTTGCGATCCGCGGGATTCATCTTTTGCTGATCGGCGGTCGTTGCATCTTTACTGGCGTCCCCTTGATTATTCTTCGTGTTGTCAGGGGCAGGCTGCTGACCGCTCTGTGGCACGGGGCTTGCGAGCAGTGATGCGCCGAAAAATAAGGTAGCTCCCAATACTGATAAGCGCTTCCCGAATTTCATTTTTAGATCTCCTTTCGTCAACAATGACCTTCGTGTGAAAAATGGAATCAAATATCAACAACGCAAACCGGTTGTTTAATCCTTGCGAGAGAATCGTAGCTTCAATACTGAATCGAACCTATACAGGGAACGGGGTAGATTGCAGAGGGGCATTCGGTATTGCATTGTGCTTAAAGCATTTAAGGCGAAACACGTACTTCGCTAGAAAGCGGAATTCGCAGACCCTCGCCGTGTCAGGGCTCCCGCCTTGCTCCCGTCGTTGCTAACCATGTTCGTTGAGTGTGGGTTGGGCACGAAATACGCCTTCTATCCGCGAATAGAATCAAGTACTTAAGAGGCACTTCCTTAGTACTAGAGGCCCATTTTCACCGGCGATGCGCCCTGTTATTTTTCTCTAGTCCAGAAAACTGCCAATGAGAATGCCAGAAATCTCGAAGTGTCTGCTGTGGCTACAGGAAGCGCGTAAGACTCCGGTCGTTCTGCGCCTGCGGACCAAGTTTCTTTTATCGATCGTTCTGATCATCGCCTGGCTTACGTTTGCGACCTTATTGATCGTAGGGCGGACGGCGCAGAAAGAAGTCGAACGGGGGATGGAGAAAGACACGCGGAATTCGATGTTGACGTTCCAGAATCTAAAGGCCGAACGCCAGTTAGAAGAAAATCGCCAGGCGGAATTGTTGGCCACGCTCCCCACGGTGAAATCGCTCCTGTCGGAAGAAGACAACACCCCGGAGGCGCAAGAAGCTGCTGAAAGCCTGTGGCTTTCGGGGGGATACGAACTTGTGGTGGTGGCCGACTGGAAGGGAAAAGTTATTGCGCTGCATTCCAACGTCCCCGGATTTTCTGAGGGCGATGCAGAACAAATGTTTTCTCGTTCGCAAAAGATTAGTGGGGCAGGAGGATGGTGGTACGGCGACGGACGCCTGTATCAAGTTGCTTCTCGCCCGGTCCAACTTGGACCGGCCTCTGCGAATATGCGTTTGGGCACGGTGGTGGTCGGACGCGAAATTGATTCGAGCGTGGCGCACGATGTGGGGCAGATCGCATTTTGCCGGGTGGCGTTGCGCTACGGCGACGAACTGGTTGTGAGTTCCCTTCCGGCGATGGATGAACGCACGGTGGCAGATGCGCTGCTACATTCTCCGGGCGCGAACAAGATTCAGATTGGGAAAGAATGGTATCTGGCCAACACAGTGGATTTGACTCCGGGCTCGTCTCCGGCGGTCACGCTGACGGTGCTGAAGTCTTACGATGATGCGACTGCATTTATAACGCGACTAAATCAGACTCTGATCGCGCTGGGCCTTTTTGCCGTTTGCGCAGGAGGAGGGTTGGTCTTCCTAATTTCGTACACATTCACGAAACCACTGGCGACATTGGTAAACGGCGTTCGAGCGCTGGAACAAGGAGACTTCGATTATCCGGTGGATATTGGCGGCGGAGATGAAGTAGCAGAAGTGACTGCGGCTTTCGACCGCTTGAGAAGCACGCTGCAACGAAATGAAGAACAAAGCAAACGGCTGGGAGAACAGCTGCGGCAGGCGCAAAAAATGGAGGCTGTCGGCAGGCTGGCGGGCGGGGTGGCGCATGATTTCAACAATTTGCTGACGGTGATCAAGGGCCACAGCGACCTGCTTGAAGAAAAAATCACTTTGGCCACTCCGATGTTCCACAGCATCACGCAAGTGAAGAAAGCGACGGACCGCGCGACTTCGCTGACGCGCCAACTGCTGGCATTCAGCCGCATGCAGGTATTGCAACCGAAGATTCTGGATCTGAATTCGCTGATTGCGGAGACCTGCAAAATGCTGCCGGTGCTGATCGGCGAGGATATCGACTTCAAATTCTATGCGGCGCGATCTCTGGGATTGGTGAAAGCGGATCCTTCGCAGATCGAGCAGGTCTTGATGAATTTAGCCGTGAACGCTCGAGATGCGATGGAGAAAAGAGGCGGCGAATTCACCATTCGGACGCGGAACATCGTCCTCGACGAGCAGTATTCAAAGGCCCATCCTCCCACCGTGCCGGGACACTATGTATTGCTGGAGGTGGAAGACACGGGGAAAGGGATGGACGCGCCAACCAAGGCGCGAATTTTCGAGCCGTTCTTTACCACGAAGGAGCTCGGCAAAGGCACGGGACTTGGTCTTTCGACGGTGTATGGAGTGGTGAAGCAGAGCGGCGGCTACATTTGGGTGGAAAGTGAAGTTGGGAAAGGTACAAAGTTTCAAATTTTCCTGCCGCAAAGCGGAGAGAGCGTGCCGACGGCCGTGTCGGAAAGCGGCTCAGTATCTTCCGCAAGCGGATTCGGCACGATCCTGCTAGCCGAAGACGAAGAGGCAGTTCGAGAGTTGGCGTCTGAATTCCTGAAGGCAAGCGGGTATACGGTCTTGGTTGCGAAGGATGGATTAGACGCGCTGGAGGTCGCCGAGCAGCGCAGAGGTTCGGTCCATGTGCTCGTGACGGACGTAGTGATGCCGCGAATGAGGGGCACGGAACTGGCGCGGAAGTTAAAGCGCTGCCATCCGGAACTTAAGATCGTTTATATGTCCGGCTACCTCGAACACGACAGCCAGGATAATGACTACGTACCTGACTCGGAATTTCTGCAGAAGCCATTTACGCGAGAGACGTTGCTGCGAAAGATACGAGAAGCCATCGAGAGCAAATCTAATGCATCCGAATCCGTCGGAGTCCGCTAGGGGCGCCCGCTGATTTCCCGCACGGAACCTGAGACATCTGAGGACTCGCAGGAGTTACGGCCTTGATTCGCGGAGAAAGCGCGCGGCTTCTTCAGGGGGAGTGGGGTTGATGTAAAAGCCGGTACCCCATTCAAAGCCAGCGACCTTGGTTAGTTTCGGCATCATTTCGATGTGCCAATGATAGTGGTCATTGATTTCTTCTCCCATGGGAGAAGTGTGGATCACGTAATTGTAAGAAGGAAACGCGAGGACAGAATCGAGCCGGGCGAGGAAATCGCGCAAGATGCGTGCGAGACTTCCGTAATATGGGGCCGGCATATTCTCGAATGCTGAACTGTGCTGCCGGGGGAGAATCCAGGTCTCGAAGGGAAAACGCGGGGCGTAGGGAGCAAGCGCGATGAAGTAGTCGTTTTCGAGGATCATGCGCGTGCCGGTTTCGATCTCCTGGCGAATCATGTCGCAAAAGATGCAGCGCTCTTTCTCGTCGTAATAATGCTTGGAATTGTCCACTTCTTCGCGAACGCGCTTGGGCACGATGGGTAGCGCGATCAGTTGTGAATGAGTGTGTTCGACGGTGGCCCCGGCGGCCTCTCCGTGATTCTTAAACAGCAGGATGTAGCGAAAGCGGCGGTCATTCTTCAAATCCAACATGCGATCGCGGTAGGCCCAAAACACTTCCTCGACCGATTTGTCACTGATGGTGGCGAGCGTAGATTTGTGGTCCGGCGTTTCGATGATGACTTCATGGGCGCCGACGCCGTTCATGCGGTCGAAGAGGCCTTCGCCTTCGCGGTCCAGGCCGCCTTCAATGCCGAGCGCGGGAAACTTGTTGGGCACCACGCGCAGCGACCAGCCGGGTGTGTCTTTGCCGCTGCCGTTGCGGCCATAGGCGAGGATTTCAGACGGAGTTTTTCCTTCATTGCCGGGGCAGAAGGGACAATTCGCATTGCCCTTGATCTGAACGCTTTCGCGGACAAAATCCATGGGGCGTTTGGCGCGATCGGTGGAAATGATAACCCAACGCCCGGTAATTGGATCTTTGCGAAGCTCCGGCAAATTTTTCTCCTCGGCGGTACGATTCTGCGATCGTATCAAGCCGGAATGAGCGCTATGCGCTACGGATTATTCCACTATGCCGGACAAGCACAAGGGCTACAAGCGGGCATCGTGCGTGTTGAGCATCAAGCCTAGTCTTCGCCGAAGGCCGCTTTATGGAGGCGCACAGTTGGCTTTTGACCGAGGCTGGTCTCAATGGCGAGAACGTCAAACCTCCACGGCGTATTTTCCAAGTGGCGAGCGCGAAGAAATTGCCGAGCCATGCGGACCAGGTTGCGGCGTTTCTCATGATTGATGGCGTCTTCGGGCCGCGATTGGCCTAACTGGGACGCGACGCGAGTTTTTACTTCCACAAACGCGAGGACTGGGCCGTCGTATCCCACGATGTCCAGCTCACCTTTCATTCCGGGAACCGTGAAATTCCGGGCGACCACGACGTAACCATGACGGCGGAGATACCAGTAGGCGTAGGTCTCGCCGCGAACTCCTGTCTTTCGCGCGCGCTGCTTTGCGGACGCTTCGAGGCGTGCTTCGGCCAGGCCTTTACTAGCGGCAAAATTCAGAGCGGAATACATGAGCTGAGAAATCATGGTGAATCATCCCGATTATAAGATAGCTGCACCAGAATCGGTGAATGCGCTAAAGCGTTCGCTCGATCTCCGTGATGATGCCATCGAGGGTGCGAACTGCAAACTCGGCTTGTGCCTCGTCAATCATGAGCGGTGGGCAAAGGCGCAGAGTGGTGTCGCCTGAACCAAGGACGAGGAGACCCTTGTGGAACGCCATCTGGACGATGCGGTTACGCAGGTCGGGCGCTCGCTCCTTGGTCTTTTGATCGCGCACAAACTCAATGCCAATCATCAGACCGCGACCGCGAACTTCGCCGACGATTTTGTGCCGCTCGGGCCAGTTTGCCGTTTGCCGCTTGATGAACTCGCCCATGCGAGCGGCGTTGGCCATGTAGCTTCGTTCAATCAGGCCCAGCGTTACGAGCGCAGCTGCGATGCAAACGGGATTGCCACCGAAAGTGGAAGCATGCGCCCCAGGCTTCCAGTCCATCACCGAAGCCTTGGTGATAATGGCGCTGAGCGGCATGCCGGAGGCAATTCCCTTCGCGGTACAAATGATGTCCGGTTCGACGCCGGCATAATCCACGGCCCACCACTTGCCGGTGCGGCCCATGCCCGATTGCACTTCATCGGCGACGAGCATGATTCCGTACTTGCGGCAGATTTTTTCCAGGCCTTGCAGGAATTCCGCGGGGGCGGGCAAATAACCGCCTTCGCCTTGGACCGGCTCGATGAAAATACCGGCTACTTCGTCGGGATCTACACGACGGCGGAAGAGTTCATTTTCGAGATACGAAAGGCAATCGGCGGACGCGTTCTCGGGACGGATTCCGTAGGTGCCGCGATAAGTGTCCGGGAACGGCATGTGAAATACGCCGGAGAGTAGAGTGCCAAATCCTTTGCGCTGGACTGCCCTGCTGGCGGTGAGTGAAAGCGCGCCCATGGTGCGTCCGTGGAATGCACCGTGAAACGCAACAAGCTTGTCGCGCTTGGTATGATATTTTGCCAGCTTGATTGCCGCTTCCACCGCCTCCGTGCCCGAATTGCCGAAATAAACGCGCTTGGGTTCCTTGCCAGGCGCAATGGAAGCAAGCTTCTCGGCCAGCTCCACCATGTTGGGATAATAAAAATCGGTGCCGGACATGTGGATCAATTCGGAGGCTTGCTTTTGAATTGCGGCGACGACCTCAGGGTGGCAGTGGCCGGTGGAAACGACAGCGATGCCTGCGGCAAAATCGAGAAACGAGTTGCCGTCCACGTCTTCAATCACCGCGCCGCGGCCTCTTTTGACGACGAGCGGATAATCGCGCGTGTAAGAAGGCGAAACTACGCGCCCATCGCGCTCTACAACCTGCTGGGCTTTGGGGCCCGGCAGCGGAGTAACCAGGTGCGGAAGCTTGGTTTCAATATTTGTCTCGGTCGCTTGCATGTCTTCCTCCAGGAAGCAGATTTATGAAATCTTTATTTAAAAACGCGCACAAGTTTCTGCACGCGAGGAACAAACAGATTGAGGAAGAAGGACTTAATCCACGCCGAAGAGGTTCGGGCGTTCGTGGGAAGGCTGGCTGTGCAGCGACAGGATGTATTTCGTTGAAATCTTCATTTGTACTTCCAGCGGACACTTCCGTCTTTCGTGTCTTCCACTATGATACCAGAATCGGCGAGCTGTTGGCGGATATCATCGCTGCGTTTGAAGTCTCGACGCTTCTTTGCCGCATTGCGTTCCTCGATTAGCGCTTCGATGCGTTCCGCGGGCATTCGCTCTTGTGACTGACCAAAACCGAGCTTGGCGAGCTTCTCATCGTCATCATCCGCGAGCACGGCCAGGATGGCATCTACTTTGTCCATGGTGGCGACGACGCGCGGAGCGTCCTGCTGCAGGAATTCGCCGCGGTCCATGGCCGTATTTATGTCGCGCACCAGATCGAAAACCGCGGCCAAGGCCATTGCCGTATTTAAGTCGCCGGCCAGCCCAGCGTCGAAATCCGTCTCGGCCTTTTCGGCACGTTTGAGGATTTCCGCCCTCGATCCAGCAGGAAATTGCTCCACCTTCAATCGCGAGACAAAATTTCGAAGGCGCGCGACCGAACTTTCCGCCTGCTTCAGACTGTCCGAGGTGAAATTAAGCTGGCGGCGGTACGGAACGGAGAGCAGCAGAAAACGGATGGTGGAGGGCTTGTGGCCTTTGGCGAAAAGATCGCGCAGGGTGAAGAAGTTTCCGAGCGATTTCGACATTTTTTCGCCGTCGATGATCAAGTGTTCCGCGTGAAGCCAAAGCCGGACAAAGGGATGGCCTGTCGCCGCTTCACTTTGGGCGATTTCGTTTTCGTGATGCGGGAATGCAAGGTCCACGCCGCCGGTGTGGATGTCCAGGGTGTCTCCCAAATATTTCATAGCCATCGCGGAGCACTCGATGTGCCAGCCAGGGCGGCCTGGGCCGATTCGCGTCTCCCAAAAATGTTCACCGGGCTTGGGGGCTTTCCAAAGAGCAAAGTCGCGCGCATTTTCCTT
>JBEKSN010000092.1:0-13618 GCA_049517055.1 Candidatus Acidiferrales bacterium
TATTTTCTTAAGATTAGCATGATTGTCATCTCCCTGTAACGAGTGTCTTCTACTCTTGTCGTTGTGAAGTGCGACCTTCATGTCCACTCGTACTTTTCTGGAGCCTGCACCACCCCCTTTGCCCGAAAATTCTGTCGCGAAAGTTATAGCGATCCCGAGCAGCTCTACGTTCTGCTGCGCCAGCGCGGCATGAGCCTGTTTACCCTCACCGACCATGACTCAATAGAGGGAGCGGAAAAATTGCGGCGCCATCCGGACTTCTTTGTGAGCGAGGAGCTAACCTGCAGAATGCCGAGCGGCACCGAAGCTCACATCGGCGTGTACGACCTGAGCGAGCGGCAACATACCCAACTCCTGCGGCGGCGCAACGACCTGGTGTCGTTACTGATGTATCTCACCGAGCGCAGGCTTTTCTTCAGCATCAATCACGTTTTCTCGAGCGTCACGGGCAGGCGCGAGGCCGAGGATTTTGAGTGGTTTCGAAGATATTTTCCGGCCGTAGAAACGCGCAACAGTCACATGCTCAAGAGCACCAACAGGCAAGCTGCGCAACTTGGGAAGCGCTGGAACAAGATCGCCATCGGCGGAAGCGACGCGCACGCCCTTCCGTCCGCTGGGAGCGCTTACACGATCGTTCCGGGCGCACGCGATAAAGAAGAATTCTTTGCAGGCCTGCGCGCCGGAATGGGACGAGTGGCCGGAGAATCAGGGAGCTTTAAAAAACTCACGCGCGACGTGTTTGTAATCGCCGCCGAAATGATGCGCGAAAAATCCTGGACCGCCCTGCTGTCGCCGCTCGCCGTACTGATCCCAGCTATCACCTGTTTGAACTATTACCAGGAAAAAAGATTCGGCCGCCACTGGGCAGAAGAAATTCTTGGCGAATCGAACGTCCGAAAATATCCCCGCTGGATCTCGATGCCGCAGCCTGCTGCGGAGGAGTTCATATGACAGTGGCGAAATCGGTGTGGAACCAGATTCAGTCGAACGATCATCGCTTGATGCGCCGCGTGCACCGCTGGCGCGCTCCGCGTTGGTTTCGCATTTTGATGATTGTAACGACGCGGCTCGGGGACGGCTGGTTGTGGTATGTGCTCGGCATGATTCTGCTGCTTTACGGTGGCGATCGCAGGTTCTTGGCGATTGGCGCAGGCGCGTCGGCTGCCGCTGCCGGCATCTTTCTCTTCCGCGCACTCAAGCAAACAAGCCGGCGGCAACGCCCGTGCGAGATCGAACCGCACTGCTGGGCCTCGATCCTGCCGCCCGACAAGTATTCATTTCCCTCCGGACATTCCATCACTGCTTTTGCGGTCGCGCTGTCCATCGGGCTCTTCTACCCTGACCTTCAGGGCTGCTTGCTCGCGGTCGCGTTCTTGATTGCTTCTTCACGAATCATCCTCGGAATGCATTTCCTTAGCGATGTTCTGGCAGGCTCGGCTATTGGAGTCGCACTCGGTTTCGCCAGCTTTCACATTTTCTCGACGCTTTGATATTCCCACGTCCTGCCTATTCATTCCCGCGCCGTCCTCCATGGAGAAGACCAGGAGGCGTCGGCTTGCCTTGACGCGCCGCCACTTTCTCCGGGGCAACCAGAGCGGCGTGAGTGCGCGCCTCCAGCGACGTACTCATGAATCACAAATCCAGAGGAAGCGGATTCTTGCCTGTGATTAAGCGCGCGGAGCGATCGAAGGTGATGTAAAGCCAAGCCCATTGCAGCAAAATTAGCAGACGGTTTTGAAATTCAACGATGTAAAGCAGGTGGATGAAGACCCAGATCAGCCAGGCGGGCCAGCCCGAAATTTGCAGCCAGTTTAGATCTGCCACAGCGGCGCCGCGCCCAATCGTCGCAAGATTTCCCTTATCGAAATAGTGAAACGGCGGCAACTGTTTGTTTCTCAGGCGCGCCTGAATTAGCTTTCCGACGTACGCACCTTGCTGAATGGCGGGTTGCGCAACGCCCGGAAGCGGCTTGCCGGTTTGATGGCTAAAATTCGCCAGATCGCCGATAACGAAAACCTCCGGATGTCCCGGAATCGTCAGGTCCGGGTGCACAACCACGCGGCCGGCATTGTCGAGCGTTGCGCCCGCTTCTTTCGAAAGGATACGGCCGAGCGGTGAAGCTAGAACTCCAGCGGCCCACAGCACCGTGCGAGTAGGAATCGATTCTGTGCGGTCGCCCTCTTTGATGGTCACCGACTCGGCCTGAATGTTTGTGACCATCGCGCCTGTGCGCACCATGACTCCGAGCTTGACGAGCATTTTGCGCGCCGCTTCAGAAAGTTTCGGCGGGTAAGAAGGCAGAGCGCGGTCCGCGCCTTCGACCAGAATGATTTGCGCTTGCGAAGGGTCGATGTCGCGAAAATCGTGCGAGAGGGTGTCGTGGGCGATTTCTCCCAGCGCGCCGGCAAGTTCCGCGCCGGTGGGGCCGCCGCCGACAATCACAAACGTCATCCACGCTTTCAGTTTCGCCGGATCGCGCTCGCGTTCAGCCGCTTCGAAGGCAAGCAGGATGCGGCCGCGCATGGCTGTGGCGTCTTCTACCGTCTTCAGGCCCGGGGCGAACTCCTCCCATTCATCGTGGCCGAAATACTGATGGGTGGCTCCGGTGGCGACTACCAGAGTGTCGTAGGAGACCGCGCCGTCACTCAAAATAACGCGCCGACTCGCGGCATCAATGTGCACGGCTTCAGCCAGCAAAACTTTCGCATTTTTCTGGCCGGCAAGGATCTGCCGCAGTGGAGCGGCAATGTTGGCAGGGGAGAGCGAACCAGTCGCCACTTGATAGAGCAGCGGCTGAAATAGATGGTAGTTGCAGCGATCCAGAAGCGTGATTTCGACCGGAGCGTGCTTTAGTTTGTGGGTAGCGCTCAGGCCGCCAAAGCCGCCGCCGAGAATCACCACTTGATGCCGATCCGCCATTCTGCTGGAGCCTCCGTTATTGGATGTGCCTACGGTGCAGGAGGGTCCAAGTATTGACCGGCTGAACGGAATTTGCTTTATTTTTTGCAGGTGAGGATATCGCCAATCATCCAATCGGCGGAGCCTCGCTGAACTTCATAGCTCACGACCAATTGGCTCGGATCTTTGAGTTTGAAGACAAACCGTTCGGTGATGGGCGGGTCCGCTTTCGTGCTTTCGCCTTTCCAAATGAGCTGATCACCTGCCAGACCAACGGAAGTGAATTTGCGGACACCTCCAAAATTGTCGTAAATGAACGCTACGAAGTTTTTAGCCGCCGAATCGAAACCCCAGAGTTCCAGAGCGTGGAACTGATCAGGCGGCATGTCGTCGTGACGCACGGTGAGCCATGCTCCTTGCAGATCGGGTGCAACAACGATCTGCGAAGCGATGTGTTTACCGCTTTTCGGAAATATTCCGTCGCAAGACCATCTGCCTGTAAAAGGCGAAAAGGGTTCGACTTGTTTCTGTAACTTCCCCGGCGAATCAGCAGGAGACTGTTGAGGAGTTACCACCCCTCTGGCATCGTGGTTAACAGAGAGCGCGACCACACCGGAACAGCACGACAAGAGCAGCGTTCGCATCGACATTTGTTTCTCCGTGAACGACTGTTCTTGTTTCATAGACTGCCGGGGCATGCAATTAGTTAGCGAGAAGCACGAAAGGTTCGTTAGAGGTAAGAATTGGACGACAGAAGGGGAGCTGAAGGATAGTTGGCGCGACTAGAAAAGCAGGGCAAGCAGGAAGATTGAATGATAGCTATCGAAGCACCTTCCCGCCTGCCCCAGACCAATCTAGTTAGGCGCGTGCAGCTTTGGACTTGGGTTTATTAGCACCCGGAGCTTCCTCTTCATCGGAACCTTCGGGGTTGATGGCGTTTACGTTAATCGTGACCGCAAGTTCCGTCAGTTTCTGATCCGTTTCTTTCTCTTCCTCGAGAGTCTCCTCAAGGAGTTCGACGGCCCGATCGTTGCCGAGAAGTTCAGCATAAGTACGAACCGTGCCGTACGCCGCGATTTCGTAATGCTCGACGCGCTGGGCCGCGGAGATCAAGGCTGCGTCCAACACCTCCCCTTCGAATTCGTCCATCATTTCTTTTCCTTCTCCGATAAGCCCTTCCATTCCACCACATTTCTTGCCGGTCGGTTTTTCGCCAAGCTCGGTGCAGATTTCCTCGATTCGGCGAGCGTGCTCTTTGGTCTGTTCTAGATGGTGTTCGAATCCAGCGCGAAGATTTCCGGACGTGGCGGCCTTGGCCATCTTCGGCAAGGCCTTGATCAGTTGGTTTTCTGCGCTATACACATCCTTCAGTTCGTCGACAAATAGCTTCATAAGGTCTTTGTGTTCCATTATTAGATCTCCTTGAGAGCTTTAGGATGATTACCCGACATTCTGCCGTGACTCGCTTTGGTACAAATGACTTCTAGAGTCAAATGATACGTAGCGCCTGAATGAGGGGATATCGGGTGAAATCATTAGAACAGAAAGCAGATTCCCGTAGAACCCTTGAGGAAGTTATTGCTCGGGAAGCTTGTCCTCTAATTCGCTAGCCAGTTTGTGCACATCGGTTGCATCGGCAAAACCCTGAAGTTCTTGATTAGCAGATGCGATATCGACGCCCATGTGCTGGCACATCTTCCGCTGCATCTCGAGCATGGTGGTAAGTTCCTGTTCGGCGAGCATGCTGACCTGCAGATCGAGGTGCGAGCGCCTTTCCGCCTGACGGGTCATGCGGTTCTGGCTGATCAAGACAAGAATAGTGAGGACAACACTTTCGGATGAAACGACGGCAGCTAGTACGCCAAATGGGAATGGATCGAAGGGCTTTATTCCCGGGAGCGCGTTCAGATTGATGGCGATCCAGACGAGTACGATCAGGATCTGCAACAAAAGAAAAGTTACGGTACCGACAAATTTTGCAATCGCCTCGCTGATTCGTTCACCTGCGGTTCGTCGTTCGAGCGCGTCCTGCTCCAGTTTCGCAATCGCTTCGATGTTGTACTGGGTGGGATTTCTTTTGGCTTGATCGGGCAAAGCTTTTGGCATATTGATTCCGAAGTCCCGGCTGGAAGGGGATTCGCAGCGAAATCTACGCTATTGAGGCTCTGGAAAGGCTCGTACCGTTTGTCGCAAGACTCGAAAATTAGCCCGTTTTTCGTCCCTGCTTTCTTTCGGCCTTCGCCGCTCGAACTATGGAAGGTCTCTTTTCCGCCACAGCTGCGGGTTTCTTGGCCAGGCTTTTCTTCAATGCTTCCATCAAATCGATCACGGGAGCCTTGGCCGGCCCGTGCGGCATCGCCGTAATTTTTCGGCCGCTGCTCTTCGCTTCGATCAGATCCTGCAAACCTGCCTGATAGGTATCGTGGTACTTGTCGGGCTCAAAAGGAGCGGCCAGGCTCTCGATAAGCTGCTGAGCAAGTGTGCGCTCCTGGTCTTTTATTTGGCCCTTATCGGTGTGCCCGTAATCAGCCTCGGCGCGAATTTCATTCGAATAGAACATAGTGTGAAGAGTTAATCCATGCTCACGCGGGCGAATGACCACGATGTACTCGCGATTGTGCATGGCGATTTTCGCGATACCCGCGTACCCGGATTTCTCCATGGCTTCGGTCAGAAGTTGATAGGCCCGCTGGCCGGCTTCTTCCGGTGCGATGTAGTAAGAAGCATCAAAGTAGACCGGATCGACTTCGTCGAGCTTGACGAATTCGAGAATTTCCATGGCGTGCGCGGTTTCCGGCTCCACTTCGTCGAGCTCTTCCTGAGTGAAGAGTAGATATTGGCCCTTTTCGTACTCGTATCCTTTTTCGACTTCCGAGCGCTCCACCATGCGGTCGCAAGTGGGACAAAACAAAGGCTGTTTCAGGCGCGTATGACAGACTTTGTGGAGCTGATTGAAGCTGACTCGTTCCGTGCGCGCCGCCGGGGAAAGCCGAATAGGGATAGAGATCAATCCGAATGTCAGGTAGCCTTTCCAGGTTGAGCTGGGCATAAATCACTCCCAAGTGGGTTGTAGCTTCTTGTCAGTCTGGAGCGAGACTAACCCGAGAGCCCAAGCGCGTCAATACTCGCGTGCGCAAGCCGTCCTTTAAGGGTTATAGACGGTCTGCGAGTATTAGGACCACGAGGATGATGAGGATCAGGCCTAGGCCGCCGCTAGGGTAGTAACCCCAGCCTGCGCTGTAGGGCCAGGTAGGAAGCGCTCCCAACAGCAACAACACCACGAATATGATTAGAATGGTCCTGAGCATGGGGCTTGTCTCCTCCGTCGTACGTAGGTCTAGTTTCGATGCCAATTGGCGCAAACGGCTAAGAGCTGGCGCCGTTGTAGATGGCGGGCACTATACGGTTATCCGGTGTGGAATCACCATGAGGGGAAGGCTGTAGAGCGGAAGCTGAGTTCCTGTAGTTCAATTGTGGTTAACAGTCAGGCTTTTGCTCGTTTTACAACGTTACCCTTGGAGTTCCCACGGAGGCTCTCTCAAGCAGTTCCGAAAGCCTTTCCTATTGCGGAGGAGGAAACATGGCTCCGAAGCGGCGTGCCGACGAACTTCCCAACGGAAATGTTCAGGAACTCGGCGAACCGCGTATCGGCGGATAAGCTGTAGAATGGCCGAGTGGGCCACTACGAATGAGTGCGAAGCGCGTACTCCTTACAGCGATTGCCATACTCTTGGTGGTCTTCATAGCTGACTGGGCATGGTTCTTGCACCGCTCGAGCAACCCGGCAGTCGGCAACGCTCTGGGTTCGGTGACTTACTATTACGCGAGCGCGCTCAAGGACGGCAAGGCCGAAGTCTATTTTGATCAGCCTCAAACCGAAGTATGCGTCCATTCACTTTTTCCTCATTCCGGGCACAACCCGTGTTGGTACGCGAGCCGGCGAAGTAACGTAAGGACCATCGACTAACACGTCTCAATCCATGGGACCACGCAATCCGTAGTTTCATCCTCAGAAAACCGTAGTAGGCTGTGCGGTGAAAATATGACTCCGCCAATGGCCGAAAAACTCCAAGAGCTTCTGTCCCAAAGGAAATGGGAGCCCCTGTTCGAACTGATCCGAGGATTGAGCCCCAGTGCCGCCGCGGATCTAATCATGGGCATGCGGTTTGAAGAGCAGCAACTTCTGTTCCGGCAACTCCCGATTCCACTGGCGGCCACGATTATCAATCATCTGCCGTACTTCCATGCATACGTCTTATTGCATTCGCGGCCTGTTCAAGAAATGGCCTCGATTGTGGAAGCGATGAATCCAGGGGAGCGAGACCATTTTCTGGACGCGCTGCCCGAGGAAGCCTGGACGTCGTTGATGGACGAGCTTGCCGAGGCGGGTTCCGACGGCGCCCCGGGAGTGGTGGAAATATCTGAGCTGGCCCAAGAAAAACAGATTGCTGCGCAGCCCGCGGCTGACGAGAAGCCGATTATTGAAGCGAGGGGAATCGAAAAGAGTTTCAAGCAGAAGGATGGAAGCGACATTCAGGTGATCGCGCCTGTTGATTTGTCGTTGGAGTCGGGCACGATTATCGCTCTGCTGGGGCCATCCGGCTCCGGGAAATCTACTCTACTGCGAATTCTCTCCGGTTTGGCTGCGCCGACGGCGGGTGAAGTGCTTTGGCACGGAAAGCCTGTGGGGGCGTGCAGTCCCAACGTCGCGATTGTGTTTCAAAGCTTCGCGTTGTTCCCGTGGCTTACGGTACTGGAAAACGTGGAGTCGCCATTGCTCGCGCGTGGCATGGAGCATGACGAGCGGCATCGCCGCGCGTTGAAAGCTTTGGATTCCGTGGGATTGAAAAATTTTGAGACCGCGTATCCGAAAGAATTATCCGGCGGAATGAAACAGCGCGTGGGATTCGCGCGGGCCTTGGCGGTGGAGCCGGAAGTCTTATTCATGGACGAGCCGTTTTCGGCGTTGGACGTGTTGACTGCGGAAAACCTGCGCGGCGATTTGATGGAGCTCTGGCTGGCCAAAAAAATCCCTACCCGCAGCATTTTTATCGTGACTCACAACATTGAGGAAGCAGTCTTATTAGCGGACCGCGTGATCGTCCTGGGGCGCAATCCCGCGCGTATCAGAGCGGATTTTCGCATTGCCTTGCCGCAGCCGAGAGACCGAAAATCCGCCGCTTTCTTTCCTTACGTCGATTACATTTACAAAGTGATGACCAAGCCGGAACTTACGCTTGCGCCGCCTTCGGCCACGGCCAAGCAACCCACTCCGATGCTGCCTCACGCCCGGCCCGGAGGCGTTGCGGGCTTGCTCGAACTCTTGATGGACCGCGGGGGAGAAGAGGACCTTTATCACGTGGCCGAGACGCTTTTGCTCGAAGTGGACGACCTGCTTCCGATTCTGGATGCTGCCACCATGCTGGCATTCGCCACCGCTCATGAAGGAGACGTCAAGATTACGCCGCCGGGGCGAACCTTTGCCGAAGCGGATATTCCCACTCGTAAGCGATTGTTCCGCGAAGCGTTGACGCATGTGCCGTTGATGCAGCAAATCGTTACGGCGCTGGAAAATAAGTCCGACCACACCATGCCCGTGGAATTTTTCCGCGATTTGCTGGACGAGCGCCTTCCGGCCCACGACGTGGAGCAGCAGATCGAAACCGCATTAAATTGGGGCCGCTACGCGGATATTTTCACCTATGACTCGGCTAGCGATCGGCTGCGATTAATTCTCGCCGGAGAAGCCGCGAATTCCCAAGAAGCTGCTCCTCTGCACTGATGCCTCGCGCTAAAACATCGGCGGGAATCTTGACCTGGGGAACCATCCCCCGAGCTGTGCCATCCATCTTGCAAGACCTCCCGATTATTTTCGCGGGGTTCGCGCTGTTTTACGCCTTGCTGTCCATGACTCATTACTGGATGGCGCCGGCGAATGCGGGGACTGCAATCCAATTGCGGGTGGGTGCGCTGCCGAAGTATGCGATGTTTTCCGTGTTACGCATCGCAATAGCTTACGTATTCAGCCTGGCGTTCACTCTGGTGTACGGCTACATCGCAGCCTATAACGCGAGAGCTGAAAAATTCATGATTCCATTGCTGGACACGCTACAGTCAATTCCGGTTCTAAGTTTCCTGCCCGGCGTGATGCTCTCGATGGTCGCGCTGTTTCCCACCAGGCAATTGGGCGTCGAACTTGGATCCATCCTGCTGATTTTTACCGGGCAGGTGTGGAACATGACCTTCAGTTTCTATTCCTCGCTGAAAAGTATTCCCCGCGAAATGAGGGAAGTAGCGCAAGTATACCGCTGGAGCTGGTGGCAAAGATTTACGCAGATGGAGCTGCCGTACGCGGCGATCGGCCTGGTGTGGAATTCTATGATGTCTGTGGCGGGCGGCTGGTTTTTTCTAATGGCCTGCGAAATGTTTATTTTGGGGAACCGCGATCTGCGCCTTCCCGGCCTGGGCTCGTATTTACAAACGGCGGCCAATGCCGGCGATACCCGAGCGATCGTTTGGGGACTTGGAGTGATGATCGGAATCATCGTGCTGATCGATCAGCTGATCTGGCGGCCCGTAATCGCTTGGTCTGAGAAATTCAAATTCGAACAAGTGGAGTCCGTGGAACCGCCGCGTTCATTTGTTCTGGATTTCCTGCAGCGCTCCAAGGTTCTGCCGTTTCTGGCTCGCGTGGCAGTGAGGCCGTTGCGCGAGTATGTGAGTTTATATTTCGCAAACCGGCATGCGGCGGCCGGCGAGAACGGAAAGCCCGGCTCGATGGGCAAGTGGATATCGCGGGCTCTCTTGACCGCGATGCTAGCCGGCCTGGCCTATGCATTCGTGAAGATGAGTATCTTGCTGGCTGGGCTTACAATCGCGGAAGTGCGCGGCATCTTCGTGGGAGCCGGCGCTACGCTTCTTCGAGTGGCGTTTACTCTGGTGCTCGCTGGGCTTTGGACAATTCCCGTGGGGGTGATCGTCGGCCTGAAACCCAAACTTTCTGCAATTGCGCAACCACTCGCGCAAATCGCCGCGTCGGTCCCGGCCACGGCGCTATTTCCGATTATTCTCCTTGTGCTCATTCGAGCCGGAGGCGGACTGGGAATCGGTTCCATCGTGCTGCTGTTGTTGGGAACCCAGTGGTACATCCTATTCAACGTAATTGCGGGAGCGATGGCGATACCGACGGATTTGAAAGAAGTGTGCAATGTGTTTCGCTTCGACAAACTTGAAAGATGGCGCGAACTATACCTGCCCGCGATATTTCCGTATCTCGTGACGGGTTTTGTCACTGCGTCCGGCGGTGCCTGGAACGCGAGCATCATCGCGGAATATTTCCGCTTCAAGGGCCACACATATACTGTGACGGGCCTCGGATCGGTTATCAGCAATGCGACCGACACCGGAAATTTCCGCGTGTTGATGGCCGCAACGATTCTGATGGCCGCAATGGTGGTAACCATCAATCGCTTGTTGTGGCGAAGACTGTACGCGCTAGCTGCAACAAGATTTAAACTCGAAGGCTAACCCGTTCCAAATCGATACAGGCCCCCTTTTTTCATTACGAAATCCTTACGCCCCGCTTATGACTCCCTGATGCCCAGGCTGTAGGATTTTTCGGCACTTCGGTTTCTGAAGAAACGATGCCTCCTGGCAATGTGTGACGCACATCGAAACGCAGAGTGAGTTCCGTCACTGCCAAAACGTCGGATGCCCGAGGCGTCGCATGTGCAGAAAATTAAAGCGAAGGGTGGCCTGAGGTCCGCGGGAGGCACCAACCCGAATGGCCCTGATTTTGTTGGCTCTGTGGGTAGCGGGGGTGAGCTTTTATCTCTTCGTTTTCGTGCATTTCGTACTCGACGAAAAGCGCAACCGAATGAGCTCGAGCTCCGGCACCCGGCAGACAGTGATCCGGCCGAAGAGAAAGGTGCCGAAAGCGCACCTAGACGAGCCAGATGGATTTAAAAAGGGAGAGAATTTTCATGCTAAAGATCATATCGTCCTTTAAATTGCAAATTGGTTTTTGCGCGCTCGCCTTGGTGTTGGGGTCGCATCCTTGCTTCGCACAGACAAGCGGCCAGGCCTCCGGTCAACAGGCGAGCGCTGCGGATCAGCAAATACCCCCGGCCGTGGCGAAGAAGCTTGAGGCGATGGAAGCGCGCATCGAGCAACTGGAAGCGGAACTGAAGGCCCGTCCCGCCGAAGCGCCGCTATCGGCAAAAGCTTCGGCGCCTGTCCCGTCTGCTCCTCCGGTAGCAACGTCCTCTTCCAGTACAGCAGCGACCTCCACACCATTAACTGCGCAAGCGCAAAGCGAGCAGGCAGGGACGCAATCCCCAGTTGCTCAGGGAGGTAAAGTAGAGCCGTTTTCGGATGCGGACTGGACTTGGTTGAACGGCAATCCCCGCACCAAGGATATATATTGGGACACGAAATTCTTTACGCCAGAGATCAGAACTGACACCGACTATGTTTTCGACTTCAACCATCCGACGGATCACTCGATGGGCGGGTCGAGTGAACTTTTCCGGTCGCAAGAAGTCCAGCTGGAGCAACTCGGGATCGGCGGCGACTTCCACTATGACAATGTCCGCGCCCGGTTCATGACCCAGTTCGGGATGTATTCGGCGACCACGCCACGCAACGACCCCAGCCCGGGACACGGGCAGTGGGACCTCGTCAGTGCTTATCGCTATTTGTCAGAAGCGTACGGCGGTTACCACTTCAACGCATTAGATGGCATCAACGTCGACGCAGGAATCTTCCTCTCCTACATCGGGCTATTCAGTTATTACAACTTCGACAATTGGGCCTACCAACCGTCTTATGTTTCTTCCAATACGCCTTGGTTTTTCACTGGCGTCAGGGTCCAGATTTTTCCGACAAAGCACTTGAAGATAGAGCCGTGGTTTATTAATGGATGGCAATCGTACGCATCGGCCAATCACACACCCGGTCTCGGGGGCCAACTGAAGTGGACGCCTAAACCATGGATTAACATCATCTCGAACAATTATGGTCTGGGCCAGGACGATCTATTCGTGCCACATCGTAATCGCATTCACACTGACAACAGCGTGGAAGTGAAGTATTACGACCGGCCGACCCGGACGCTCGACAAGATGGCGTTCTCTTTGACCGGCGATCTGGGTTGCGAATACGGCGGTGGAGTCAGTTGCTACGGCAATCACAAAGGCGGCCCCAAGCAAAGCTTTATAGGCTACATGGCCTATAACCGTTTCTGGTTCCACCATGATTTGTTCGGAGTCACTCTCGGCGGAGGCCAAATCAACAATCCTGGACGTTATTTGGTCCTACTTCCTCCCATCAATGGAGAGACCGCCATCACGGCCTCGACGAATTCGCCGTACTTCACCGAGAACCCCGGCAACCCTTTCAAAGCCTGGGATTCGTCATTCACGTTTGACTACATGCCCAAGCAATACATCACTTTCCGCTGGGAGTATGACTATCGCCACGCGAATGTGCCGTACTGGTCGGGCCGAGGCGGAATTACACCGCCGGGAGGAAATAACGGCTCACCTACAGACTTCGCTTGCATTACCGGTGTCTCATCCGGGCAAACGACTCTGGCGGCAGCAGAAACGGCCTGTGGCGGCGGACTCAGCAGCGTGTGGTTCCCGGATCTTCGCAGAGACGAGCATTTCATCGACATGTCCATCATGGTGAAGTTCTAATGCAGGATTTCGTGTTCGTGATGTGCGCGATTGGTTTTTTCGTCGCAGCGATTGTGTACGTGTGGGGCTGTGACCGGCTGAAGTAAGGAGTACATGAAATGACGGGGGATGTAATTTTATTGGGAGTCTGCGTGCTGCTGCTCGCCTACCTGGTGGCGGCGCTGCTCTGGCCGGAGAAATTCTAATTATGACTGCGAATGGTTGGTTTCAAATCGGACTTTTTTTGCTCGTTATTTTTGCGTTGACCAAGCCGATGGGCGTTTTTATGGCGCGCGTATTCGACGGGGGAAAAACATTTCTCGACCCGATGTTGCGTCCGCTGGAGCGATTGCTGTACCGCGTCACCGGCGTGGACGAAGGAAGAGAAATGCGCTGGACGGAATACGCAATAGCCATGCTTCTTTTCAGCGGTGTATCTATGATCGCCCTCTATCTGATCCAGCGTTTCCAGGCTTGGCTGCCATGGAATCCGCAACACTTTGCGAATGTGCCGCCGGATTTGGCCTTTAACACCGCTGCATCGTTTACGACGAATACGAACTGGCAAGCCTATTCGGGCGAAACAACCATGAGTTATTTCACCCAGATGGCCGGGCTGGCGTACCACAACTTCATGTCTGCTGCCACGGGGATAGCCCTGGCCATAGCTGTGATCCGCGGTATTGCCCGCCGTGAGAAAGAAACCCTCGGCAATTTCTGGGTGGATCTCACACGTGCAATCTTGTGGGTGCTGCTGCCCGCTTGCGTGGTGATTGCATTGTTTTTCGTATCGCAAGGAATGATCCAGAATTTCAAGCCCTACGTCACCACACAGCTTTTGGATCCGCAGACTGTACAAGTGACAGGTACGGACGGAAAAACGACACAGCAGCGAATAACCGAGCAATTAATTCCCCAGGGCCCGGTCGCGTCACAAGAAGTCATCAAGATATTCGGCACGAATGGCGGCGGGTTTTTCAACGCCAACAGCTCGCATCCCTACGAGAATCCCAATCCGCTGACGAACTTCATTCAGATCATTC
>JBEKSN010000093.1:0-13562 GCA_049517055.1 Candidatus Acidiferrales bacterium
ACGCAATCGAAAGAATTGCCCGAGAAGGGTAAGCATGCCGCGTCACTGCAGACCGCATTTTTCAGCCCCCGAACGCGGGCCAGTCGCAGCATGAGCTCGGTAATGTCCGCGGCGATTACCGTTGCCCCTGGAAGGCGTTCGATCACCAGCTGTGAAATGTCCCCCGTCCCGCAAGCCAAATCCAGCACGGATGCGTTTTCCGGCAGCGCGGCCCTAGCTACGCTAAGGCGTTTCCACCGCCGGTCCAAGCCGAAGGAAAAAACACGGGAGATAAAATCGTAGCGCGGCGCGATGGTGTCAAACATCTGGCGCATGAGGCGCGAGTCTTGGCGTTCTTCGGGAGATTTCATTTTCGGCTGTGAATCTTACCACTCATGCTTAGCCAGAAGCGCGTTTCACAAGCGCGATTGTGCAACTCAAAAACCTTGCCGCAGCCCCTTCGCACAATTATCATCGCTCACGCTATTGCCAGACGAGGTGAGCCATGAAGCGATTCGCAGAAATGATGTTGCTTGTGATGGGGATCTTGTTGCTCACGCAAACGATTGTTGCGCAGGAATGGTCTCAGCCTTGGGCGCGCGAGCGAATCGAGAAATCGCCACGTCATAGCGAGTGGATTACGGTGAAACATGACGGTCGAAACGTGGAGACGCTCGTGGTCTACCCCGAATCGAAAGACAAGCGGCCCGTTGTGCTCATCATTCACGAAATCTTCGGATTGAGCGACTGGGCGCAGGAACTTGCAGACGAAGTCGCCGCAGCGGGCTACATCGCTGTCGCGCCCGACCTTCTGAGCGGTATGGCGCCGAACGGTGGACGCACGAAAGATTTTCCCACAGGAGTCACCGAGGCTATCGGCAAGTTGAATCCGGACCAAGTCACCGCGGACCTGAATGCCGCAGCGGACTACGCCTTGAAGCTCCCCGCGTCGAACGGCAAAATCTATGTCGCGGGATTTTGCTGGGGCGGCGGACAGACTTTCCGTTTTGCAACAAACCGCGCGGACCTTTCCGCCGCATTCGTTTTTTACGGAGTGCCGCCCGCCGCTGACGCGATGTCGCGCATCAAGGCGCCCGTCTATGGCTTCTATGCCGGCAACGATGCGCGTATTGACGCCACAATTCCCGACACAATCACCGCGATGAAAGCTGCAGGAAAAACGTACGACCCGGTGACCTATGACGGCGCCGGTCACGGCTTCATGCGCGCCGGCGAAGCTCCTGATGCCTCCGACGCCAACAAAAAAGCCCGCGATGACTCCTGGAAACGCTGGAAAACCCTGCTTGCGCAGTGACCTGAGCTTTTCCGCGAACGTTCACGCGCGGCCCGTGCCTGATAAGCGCACTTAATCGCACAGTGATTTTCAAATGTCCGGCAGCCGAACTCTCTTTCGCAAGCAAAACTACTTCTGGCTAAGTAGATACAGGTCGGCGTGGCCGGCACGCCGCGCGTAGACTACGGTGGAAAGGTCGCGCGCGAAGTCGTAACCGTTGCCGCCCGAGCTAAAGGGAATAGCAAAGGGGAGTTTCACTGCTACCTGCGGCGAGCCTGTAAGTTTTCCGTCCTGCCAGCCAACCCGGTAAATCGTGACTTCGTGCTGCGACGGGATGGCATATAAGAGGGATTTGCCATCAGGAGCAAATACAGACTGGAAGGTTGCCACACCCGGCAAAAGCGGAATGCACTTCTTTTCAGGGATGGAGAACTCGTAGATTCCAGTTTTTTCTCCAGCCCATACTGCACCGATCAGGTATTGCCCGTTGGGCGAGATTTCCGCAATATTGCCGCAATCGCCGCCGATTTTTTCCTGAGCGGAACCGTCCGGGTTCGCTTTCCAAATGGCCGGCACGGAAGAATCCTTCTCGAACCCGTTGATGTAGAGGGTTTTCTGGTCACGAGCCCAAAGCAAAGTAAAGACGGTTCCGCTGGGCCAGGGAATCTGGTGAAGGTCGCTGCCATCGGCTCCCACAGTATATGGTTTGTCTATAGCGCCGTTTTGCGCTACCACAAAAGCCAGGTGAAAACTGTCCGGCGCCCATGTTGTAGTTGCCAGGGATTCTCCCGTGGCGATTTTCACCGGGTTGCTGCCGTCAATGTTGGCGGTCCAAACTTCGGTGCGGTCCCTTGCAGGCTGGGCGACGTACATCAAGCGCTTTCCGTCCGGCGAGATGGAAGGTTGCGTCGCATTTTCCGATGCGATGTCGGCGGTCTGCTTCGTGCGTACATTGTACGCGGTCAAAAAGCCGGTGGATTTGCCGTTGATGAAATAAAGTCCTTTTCCGGACGGGTCAACCATGGGCGAAAGATCCGGTCCGGTTCCCTGGGTGACCTGCGTGAGCGATTTATCACTCAGGGTGTACTTCCAGATGTTCGTCAGGCCGCTGACGGTGCGGCTGAACAGCACGGTCTTGCCGGGCTCGCCCCAGGCAAGTTCCACGGTGTGCGCGGGTATGTCACCAAGCGCAACGATCGAGTGATTGGACAAATCCAGGTCGTACACGTGAGCGAGCGGGAGCAAAGAGATGTTGTCGTTGGTGAATACTAGCAAGTGGTTGCCGTCAGGGAAGGGCAAAAGTCGCCGTGGCGGAAACAGCGCAGCGTCGAGAGCATAAATCTGCTCCTCGCTGAGGCTGGATCTTTGCGTGCGGAAGATGCCGCGGCTGTTTGCTTTTAGGTAGTAGATGAAGTTGCCATTGGGGGATGGAACTAACGCGAAGCCCGACGCGACGCGATTGGGTTTTCCGCCGAGCGTGGGGACGGCCCAACCTTCGTCGTTACCTTGGTATCTCCCGTAATAGATCTCGGTTCCGTCGGCGGAAAAGCTATCCACAATCTTGTCGCCTCCGTCATTTGTGAGCTGAAGAGGCTCGCCGCCGGATGTGAGTATGACAAAGACCTGCGAGATGCCGGCCACTTCCGACGTGAACGCCACGGTATGGCCGTCGGGAGAAAACCTCGCAAACTCCATCGGCTTGTCCCAATGGCTGATTTGCGTAATCTTCGCGGGCCCGCTGGGAGCGCCGGAACCGTGCAAGAAGTGATACGCGGCAAACGCTGCCGCAACGAGCAGGAGAACGGCGCACGCGGCGACAATGGCGTATTTCTTGCCAGCAGATGCAGACGCGGGCTGCGTGGTGACTGCGACGTTCGAACTCTTCCCGCTTCCGGGTTCCGGAACAAGATCCGGGACTGCGCTGCCAGCCGTGGAGGAGATACGGCCGGAGCTGGTATCCCGCCGGAGCCGCTTCAAGTCCGTGCGCACGTCCGCGGCAGCCTGATACCGCAGGTCGCGATCCTTCTCCAGCGCCTTGTTGATGATGTCTTCCAGCTTCGCGGGAAGTTCCGGGTTCAACCGCACGGGAGCCACCGGCGCGCGATTCAAAATCGCTTCCGTTATCACACCGGAAGTCTCGCCGCGAAACGGAACCGTCCCGGTCGCCATTTCGTACAGCACCACGCCAAACGAAAACAGATCGGTCCGCGCGTCCAGTTCCTTCCCGCGAACCTGCTCGGGAGACATATACGCAACCGTGCCTACTGCGACGCCCGGGCTAGTGAGGTCTTCCGGGCGCACTCCCGCCGTCATCTGAGCCGCCATGGTTGCGTCCGACGTCATCGAATGGACTGTGGCGAGGCGAATCTGTTTGGCCAGTCCGAAATCCAAAATCTTGGCGTGACCGCGCTCCGTGACGAAAATGTTGGCCGGCTTGATGTCGCGGTGAACGATGCCCTTGCTATGCGCGGCGTCCAGCGCGTCCGCAATCTCGATGCTGAGATCGAGAAGCAATTCCAAATCCAGGGGACGGCCCGCGATGGAATGTTTCAAAGTTTTCCCATCGAGGCATTCCATCGCCAGATAGGTCTGCCCGTTCTCTTCGCCGATATCGTGAATCGTGCAGATGTTCGGATGATTCAGCGCTGAGGCGGCTCGCGCCTCCCGCCGGAATCGTTCGAGCGCCAGCGGGTCTCCCGCCAATTCATCCGGCAAAAATTTCAGCGCAACGTTTCGGCCAAGGTTGGTGTCCTCAGCCTTGTAAACCACACCCATGCCTCCCCCGCCAAGCCGTTCCACGATGCGGTAATGCGAGAAGGTTTTGCCAATCAGCGAATCGGTGGGTTGCATGCGCTGCACATATTAGGTTGCAAGCGAAGTCAAGTCAACGAGCGGAACCCGGGTCGACAACCGCGGAGAAGATGGCTTGCTCGCGTTCGAGTGCCTGACGAATGCGCTCACCGGACAAAGGACGGCTCAGCGTGGGCGATTCGGAATTCGACTTCAGCCTCCGATAAAGAGCCCGCCATTCGGGGACAGCCATTGTCCGGTGAAATACGAACTATCATCGGAGGCCAGAAAGAGAGCCGTCGTAGCAACTTCGCGCGGCTGCCCGGAGCGCCCCATAGGAACCCGAGACATCAGCGCCCGCTTCAGAAGCGGGGACTCTGCCTGACCCGCCGTCATGGGCGTATCGATCCAACCTGGGCAGATAGCATTTACCCGAATGTTGCGCGACGCGACTTCCTTCGCCACCGCCCGTGTAAAACCAAGGATGGCGCCCTTCGCCGCGCTGTAGTTTGGAGCGTACTCGAGGCCGCCTAGCCCCGCCACGCTTGACATGTTAATGATCGCACCCCGATTTTTTGCACCCATCAATTTGAGCGCCTCGCGAGTACAGAAAAATGTTCCGTTCAGATGGACGCCGATCATCCGGCCCCAATCCACGTCCGACATTTCCGAAGTAACATCCCAATGCGTGCCGATTTCACCGCCGCTCATCAATTCCATAATGCGCGCGTCCGCTTTCCGCCTGATTTCTTCGCCGTGTTTGGCGTCCGTTTCACCTATCCCGGCATTGTTCACCAGGATGTCGAGCGTGCTGTAGCGCGCCGCAATTTGCGCGAACATTGATTTCACCTCCGCGCTTGAGGACACATCAGCCTTCACCGCCATGCAGCGAGCGCCAGCAGGCCCCATTCCCTCAACCGTTTTCTGCGCCCCCTCCAGCACGACGTCGTTGACGATTACGCTAGCGCCTTCTTCGGCGAACAACGTGGCGATGGCTCGCCCGATCCCAGATCCTCCACCCGTAACCAAGGCAACTTTGCCCTCAAGTCTCACAGTTGTACCCCCCAAGTTAAATTCCCTGTTATTGAATAACGCAGTCCCATCACTTTACGAAAACCTGTCGGATCGGAGCTTCAAGCCCCCGTTCTCCGCCTCTTCTGCCAGTTCCTGGATCTGACCAAGTCCTCCAGTTTTCCTTTTCGTAGAAATCAACGGTTATCTTCCGAAGTTTCGATTGCGTCTGTTTGTGTCCGAGCGCTTCAAGGATTGAATCTTGTTGATTCTTGTCCGTGACGCCGTAGATTCGCACATGGTCGAATCGCGTCAGAAAAAAACCTCGCGCCTCTGCGTCGCAGAAAATCGCCGGGCGCCCTGGAGTAGAAACCGAGGCTGGGACGACAGCCGCTGACGCCACGAGTTCCGCGATTGCCTTGCATTCAAGAACATCATCGCCACTAGTTAGCGCCGCAGTCAGATAGTAATATCCATAAGCAAGGACAAAGAGAACCAAGAGCGTCAAGATAATTTTCGGAATGTAATCTTTCTTGATCGCTTCGGAATGTGAGGAGGCAGAGTTTCCAATCATCGAAGCCAGCTGCGAAGAAAGGTGGCGCGCCCGGAGGGGTTCGAACCCCCGACCTTGTGCTCCGGAGGCACACGCTCTATCCATCTGAGCTACGGGCGCATATCGGAAAAGGAGCGACGTTCGCGATTGATTTTACTCTGCTTCCCGTCCGGTAGCAAAAGCAATCAAGGGATCGCGTTGGGCCCATAGGGCCGCGAGCCTCTCCGTAGATAGATACTTAATCGGCCAGCCGCAGAGCTAGCTTCCGAGTCGGATACTGGCCACAGCTATGCATCATCCGCCGCGGGCGAGGTTCTTCACTTGCTTCGCCAGTCTTTCGATCTGTTCCGCCTTTTGAATCATGGGAAGGGACAGCGTATTCGTCGCGTCCGTTTTTTCTACTTCGTCTTTCAATTCCTCGGCCAGCTTGTAGATTTTCTCCACATTCTCTTTAATCTGCCGCTGATTCTGTTTCAGGATGTCCTTGGCTTCTTTGGAATTCGGTTTGATTTCGTCGCTTGGCATCGGCTGGTTGATCTTGGGTGCCCCGGGGTTCTGTGCCGGTTCTGGCCGAGCCGGCAGGCCGTTCTGAGCGCACGCAATACCGGCGCTGGAAAACAGTCCTAACGGCACTCCTAACGCCATCGGGATCACCACCGTCAAAAACTTTCGCTTATTCGCGTCCATCATAAATCAGCTCCTATCGAAAAAAATGCTTGCCACGGTCGCGCGGTCCGGGCAGCTATACTTGCAGCGGAAGCTCCATGCACCAGGACGCGTGAATGGTATAATTCCGCTCCCCTTATCTTATGACTGATTCGCTCAGGCGGTGGATGGAATTTGCGGGCGTACGCGCGCTGCGCGTCCTGATTATCGTTTTCGTCGCCCTTCTGGTTGCCCGCCTGCTGAGAGCCCTCACATCCCGTCTGATTCAATCCGCCAAGTCCCCGTCGCGCGTGGCCCAGATGCGCGAACAGCAAACGCGCACAGTGGCCGCATTACTCTACAGCGTTGGTTTAGGAATAATCGTCGGCGTCGCGGTTCTGACTGCGCTGCCTGAATTCGGATTCAATGTGAGCCCGGTGGAAGCGGCGGCTGCAGTAGCCAGCCTTGCGCTCGGATTCGGCGCGCAGAATCTCGTCAAGGATCTCATCAACGGCTTCTTCATCGTTTTTGAGGATCAGTTTGTCATCGGTGATTTGATTCAGACGAATGGCGAAACAGGACGCGTGGAACACCTCACCCTGCGCCGAACCGTACTTCGAAATGTTACCGGTGCGATGGTAACCATTCCGAATGGACTTGTTGGTCCGGTCGCTAACCTTAGCCGGGATTGGTCGCAGGTTTTTGTCGACGTCACCGTTCCTTCGGAAGAAATGGTGGGGCGTGCCCTTACCGCTTTGGAAAAAATCGCCGGCGATTTCCGCGATGACGCCGACTGGTCGCCGGCCCTGGTGGATGGCCCTCGCGTCCTCGGTATCGAGGCTCTTTCGCTGGATGGCACCGCGATCCGATTGCAGGTGCGAACCGTTCTGAATCGCAAAGAAGACGTAGCGCGCGAACTCCGGCGTCGGATCAAACTTGGCTTTGAGCAATCTCGCATCCCGCTTAGCCAGATGTACAATGTTTCCGTACGCGAAGTTCCACCGCCGAATTCCTAATTCTTTCTCGACAGGAGGAACTATGGGTGAAGTTACGCACGATCAGGTCAATTTAATGCTGCGGTTGTACGATATCCGCCGGGAACCTCGCCTTCGTGAAGCGCGTCAATGGTTCATGGATAATTTCCGCCCCGCCACGATGGACGACGTGCTGAAGCAATATCCTCCGGCGAGCCAGGAAAACGCTTACTTCCGCATGGTCATGAGTTACTGGGACATGGTGGCCAGTATCGTCAACCGGGGATTGATCGATGAAGAATTGTTCTTCGAGAACTCCGGGGAGCAGTGGATCGTTTGGGAACGCTTGAAGCCCGTAGTCGGTCCCTGGCGGGCGCTTTTCAAAAATCCGCACATGCTCAAGAATCTTGAAGAACATTGCAAGCGCCTGGAGGCGTGGCGCGAAAAGCGTTCGCCCGGAACAAACCAGGCGATGCGTGACATGTTTGCCCAAATGGAAAAGGCCGCGGCAGCCGCAAAGAAATAGCCGGTCATGATTCAGCGGGAGCGGGGGCTGGCCCGGTCGGCCAAGTCGATGCCTCAAACACCTCGACTGCCGCAATTTCCCTAGGTTTTCTTAGGGAATTTGTGATAGCTTTTCACAGACCCCGCGATCAGATTTTTTTCTAAGACGTAAGGAATCCGGGAGCATTGCTTAGTTTGCCGTCCGCGACCCAGGGCATCCGGAGAGGAATATCCAAATGAATGTCCGTCATCCTGTCATTTCTACTCTCGTGCTCGTAATCTGCCTAGCGCTGGTAATCCCTCCGGATGTCGCGGCTCAGGCAGCCCAAAGCGCCGGGAAAATCACTGCGGTGGTGCCGATCGTGAACGTGATTCGCGGCGCCCAGCAAGTGGCCGCCTCAACTTCCCAGCAAGTATTTTGGGGCGATGTTATTAATACCGGGCATCTGGCGCGCGCGCGCGTCGCCTTGGATGACGGCTCGATTCTGAGCGTCGGATCGGATTCCAACTTGGCCATTGCCAAGCATGATGCGGCACAGCAGCAGACCGACCTGGATTTGAATTACGGGCGCGTCCGCGCCAAGGCGGCCAAGCTCGTGAAGCCGGATGCCCACTTCCAGATCCGCACTCCCGTCGGCGTTGCCGGCGTCGTCGGCACAGACATGGCCGTAATATTTGACGCTAACGGAAAGATGGAGGTCTTCTGCATCGAGGGCGCTTGCAAAGTTTGCGACACGAACGCGCACTGCGTTCTGATGAAGGGCGGCCAGGAATCCAGTGTTCGTAGCAACGAACCGCCGTCTCAGCCTGTCCAAGCTACGCCACTGAACATGACCGAAGCCGTAAATACAACTGCTACATCTGGCGCTGGTGCGGCGGGCGGAGGACTTGGAGTTGCCGGCGGCGTGGCCGTCGGAGTGGGTGCCGCAGTGGCAGCCACGGTCGCAATCGTGGTGGTCCGTGTTGTCACCAAAACACAATCTTGCGGCACGACCGCGACGAACACCGGCGTCCACGCCAATTGCACGAAGATCGATACGGGCGGGAAAATTAACGGGCAGCGAGTGCCCTAGCTGCCGCGGCGTCGAGCTGGCGCCCTGTAGACTTCAAAACCTCATTGCTCACACATCTTCTTCTTCGCTTCCTGATCGGCGGAATTATCGTTTGTGGCTTTGCTGCGATCAGCGACGTCTTGAAACCGAAGAGCTTCGCCGGACTTTTTGGCGCTGCGCCGTCGGTGGCCCTGGCTACGCTGTGGATGACGATTTCCTCAGAGGGTAAAATCTACGCCGCAGCGGAAACTCGCTCGATGATTGCTGGTGCCGCTGCATTTTTCATTTATGCCTCCTGCGCGACCTGGCTGCTGATGAAGGGCCAGTGGTCCAGCCTTTCGGTTACCGTGAGTCTGATCCCGGTGTGGTTGGCCGTTTCTCTTGGTCTTTGGTTTTTGCTGCTGAGGTAAATATTCTTGAATATCAGCGTCAATTTGTCGGCCCTGCGCCAAGCGAAATGGTACCAATTTGCTCTACGATTCCTATTCGGAGGAGCCATCTGCGTTCTTGCGGGCATCATCGCGAACAAATATGGGCCCGCGGTCGGCGGCCTGTTTATGGCTTTTCCTGCTATCTTCCCGGCAAGCGCGACGTTACTTGAAAACGAACAGAAAGAAAAAAAAGAACGAGCTGGATTGCACGGTACGATCCGCGGAAGAAGAGTCGCCGGTATAGATGCAGCCGGCGCCGCCATGGGAAGCATCGGAATGATGGCGTTTGCCGCGATTGTTTGGGGGCTCCTGCCGAAGCAGCCTGCTCCCACGGTGTTGATCGGCGCGACCGCAGCCTGGTTTGGCGTTTCTGTGTTCGTCTGGCACATGCGCGGCATATGGGTGCACTCGCGCAGGCGTTGAACTGAACAGTGTTTTCCGGGCATCAATTATTTCCCCAGGTTCAGTCATCTACGTGTAATGCCTCGGTCATTCTTTCTCGAAAGGCCGGGAAGGCAGCAAGAACTGAAACCCAAAGTAGCCAACGAAATACGGCTGGGTGGTTCCTGCTGTTTGCACGCTGCGTCCGGCCATTAAGAGGAGGATTACGGGGGGATGTATCTTGTAGCGAAGACCTCCCTCCAGCGTTTCTTGGTCCGTGGATGGATGGAATGTTCCCGTCGAGTAGAATTCGGCGTCCAGTTCCAAGTTCTTTGTAAAGTCATGGCCGACGACAACGCCTGCGAGCCAACCATCCGGGCCGCGGTGTACGAGATTGTAGCCAGCCTCCCAATTCAGATCGATCGGGCCGAGCTTTTTCGAAAATTCGAGAGGCAAGATCAAGCTCGCACCTCGCGGGGTGATTCCTCGCTCGACGGAGTTATTCGGATTATTGATGGAGAGCTGCGGAAAAAGTGACACAGCGAATCCCGAATCCTGATTGTCGTAGAATCGCCACTTGAATCCCAATTGATCCTGCCCCAGCCCGTATTTCACCGGCGAGGGATTGTCCACGCGGAGCCACGCGTTTTCGTAAGTCAACTGGATTCGATCGCCGAGCCCGAAGTTGATGTCCACGTCCGGTGTGTGCGCGACTGAATGATCGGGATAAAGAAACGGCATGTAGGCCAGATTGATTTCCCATTGCAGGTTTCCGGGGGTACCGGGATCGTTGGCGTAATACGGCGGGCCGCCCTGCGCAAAAATGGCGGGGCAGGAAAATACAAGAAGGCAGACTAGCCGGGAGGAAATTTTGGAGGCGCGGGCGAGAATCGAACTCGCGTATGAAGGTTTTGCAGACCTCTCCCTTACCACTTGGGTACCGCGCCTTAGATTCAAAGTATAACGAAAATCGCGTTCTGTTTCAGCCCGGAAAAGACGCGCGAGGTTCCATTCGCCGCCAAATGGGGCCGGCCAGAATTTAGGTTGGCCATCAATATTTATTCCCAATTTATTTTATGTGCAGTTCGTAGGGCAGGCGCGCCTGGATGGGTTCCATGAGGCCCAGAATGTGCTGCAGCGTGGCTTCCAGAGATCTTGATTCGTTCATCTGTTCTTTTTCGCGCTCAAGAAGCTGCTGAAAGAAATTCTTTTCTTCGGGAAGGCGCACGATGCGAACGGAATCGCTCGCGGGGATGTGGGCCAGCCGCTTGGCGACTTCGATTGCGTGGTCCGTACCTCCCAACTCGTCAACGAGCCCCAGATCTTTGGCCTGCGCTCCAGACCAGACGCGGCCCTTGCCGACTTTGTCCACCGCTTCCACGGACATTTTACGGCCCTCGGCTACTCCCTTTGTAAATTCGGCATAGGTTTCATGCAGAGATTTTTCGATGTATTCCCGCTGCGCGGGCGTGAAATTCTGCTGCGCGGAAAAAAGCGTGGCGTTGTCGCTGGTGGCCACGTAATCCGTGCTTACACCCAGCAGATTGAAGAGTCCCGACACATTCAGCTTGCCGATCAAGACGCCGATCGAGCCGGTTATAGTGTTCGGATCCGCGACAATTTTGTCCGCAGGCGAAGCAATCCAGTAACCGCCGGAAGCAGCAACATCCGACATGGAAACGACCACGGGTTTTACTTCGTGCGCGAGCTCCACTTCCCTGCGAATCACTTCGCTGCCGACAACGGAGCCGCCGCCTGAATCCACGCGCAGAACGATGGCTTTGATACTCGAGTCCATGCGCGCTTTGCGAATGTCCGCGGCCACCGAATCGCCGCCCATAATGGACCCGCCGGCGGGTGTGGTGCCGGAACTTCCGGAGACGATCAGGCCGCTGGCATAAACGATGGCGATTTTCTCGAGGGCAAAATTCGGTGCGTTCAGCGACGTGCGGTAGCTGTTGAGAGAAATTGGATTCCAGCCACCTGCGCGTGTCTTGAAAAAGTCCTGGACCTGGTCCCAATAGCCGAGCTTGTCAACGATCTTGCTTGCCAGGGCGTCGCCGGTAGCGAGCGGGCCACGGTTAAGAATTGCTTCAAATTCATCGCGGCTGATGCCGCGCGCTTTGGAAGTGTCGCCTAGATATTGCTCGTAAACGCTGTGCAGAAGCGATTCGACTTCTTCTTTGTGCGCCGGGGTGAATTTTTTCTCCGTAAACGTGTTTCCGGCAGTTTTGAACTCGGCGATGTGATAGTACTCGGGGACGATTTTCAGCTTATCGAGCGTGCCGCGGACAAAAATAGCTTCCGCCATCATTCCGCGAATGCTGACAGGCGTGGTGGGCACGAGCCAGATTTGCTGGCAAGCGCTGGCGAGATAATATTCCTGGTTTTGGATGCCGTCATATCCCAGATAACAAATGCTGGGTTTGCCGCTCGCGCGGAACGCAAGCAGATGATTGCGAATCTCTTCGAGTTTTGCCCAGCCAGTTTCGAGCGGAGCGATACGGACTACCAGACCGGTGATGCGCGGATCGGTACGAGCGCTGTCGAGAGCGTCGAGATAATCATGCAGGACAGGGATGGTGCCGTTGAAGGCGCTGAAAAAGTCCGGGACGCGCTGCTCTTCGATTTGGCCGGTCGCGTCGATAACCAGGACGGAATTCGAGGCCACGCGTACGCCCGGCTTCGAGGCGGCCCAAATAATGAGGATCACAAAAACAAACAATACGATGATTACGATCGCTCGCCGCTTGCCCCAAGTCATGGTCATTCACCTCTTACCCGCGCGTGTGAGGGAAATGGCTGATACCGCGGGCTGGTACCGCTGACACCAAGGTAGCATCGAGGCGCGCAAAACTCCAATTCGGGCTGCGGTTGATGTGTTCACGGCGAATATTCTTGCTGCTACCAGAGGGGCAGAAACTGGGCAAAAGGGAGGATATCCATTTCTGAATTTTTTGGCGATTTGAGCATGTCGCGCTCGTTTGTTTTCAGCGATTTGGAGCATGTTCTACTTCCTGAGTTTGGCGATTTAATTTTGCGGCTTCGGTGTTCGCGTGGGGATCTAGAGGAACAGAAAATGCAAGAGCAGATCCCTCGCTGCGCTCCCTTCCTTCATCAGGGCAAGCGGGATGACAGTGGACAGCAATCGGGGACTCGTTCGGTGCGGAATGAGTATTCTCTCCGGATGCGTTCTGGTGCTGCACGATTACGATGTGCGTGGTGGGATGCTTAATCCATTCTCCGAACTCGTTGATGTGAGTGTAGGCGTGCACGGCTTTGATGACGGAGGAAGCTGTAACTTTGACGATTTCCGCGCACTCGATAACCGATTCCAGGGCAACACGGACGGCTTTTCGGCGACGGGCAAAGATTCCGGTGGCGTGGACGTGGCGGTAGATCGAGGAGTGGTCTGGAATACCGTATTCCTGAGCGATCTTGTCCGGGCTGCGCCAGCGGAGGAACTCGTGCTCGATGGCTTTGCGGTCTGGATGGCGACAGACGTTGCACCGGCGGGTGTGAGCACCCATGGCTGCGCGAGGTTTCGGTTGGGATGGGCGACCAGTGTCGCCACGCAGGCCACCGCGGAGTTGATAGTCCTTTTGGGGCCGGTCAGCGTCTGTGCGCTGATGATCGCTCTGCGTCTTGGGGACGTCTTCAGTCTTTTCAGTGGAGCCCACAGGATGGCTCTGAGCGGCGTAGAACGATGCCGGGCGTGAGCCGCTATTGGTCAACGGCACGCCGCCGAGTCTAATTTCAAACTGTTTCAGGGCGAGCGCCGCTCGTACGAGTTCGGCGTCATCGTCCAACTTCTGTTCGTCGTGCACAATCACTTCCTCCTCAGGGGCTGAAAAGCGCCCGAACCGATGCTAGATGAAAAAGGAGAGAGATATCAAGGGACTGTTACGGTGAGCATTTCATATGACTCAGTAGTAAAGATTTAAGGGG
>JBEKSN010000094.1:0-13547 GCA_049517055.1 Candidatus Acidiferrales bacterium
TACCGTTGAATCTTACCTGTGTCCGCCGCCGTGACCGCCCCCATGCGAACCGCCTCCACCATGAGAGCCGCCTCCGACATGTGCACTGCCGCCACCGTGGAAGCCGCCTCCGCCGCGAGCACTGCCGCCGTGGAAGTTACCTCCGCGCGAGACACTGCCGCGGAATCCATTGCCAGCCGATCCACGTACGCCGATTCCCGGCCGGCCACCAAATCCTGGCCTGCCGCCGAATCCAGGTCGTCCGCCAAAGCCAGGTCGCCCGCCGAATCCAGGCCGACCCCATCCGAATCCCGGCCTGAATCCAAAGCCGCCGCGGAACCACGGCCCTGCTCCGATAAACAACCCGCCATTGAACCAACTAGGGCCGTAGTAGCCGTACGGCGCGCACGCATACGGGTAATACCCGTAGTAGCCATACGCGCAAACGGGAGCGCCATACCCCGGCCCGCCGACTCCCACTCCCACTGCAACTTGTGCCTTCGCATTTGGTGCCCCAACTAAACAAGTACCAAGCAACGCCAGCATTATGAAGTATTTCATTTTTGGGCCCCTTCTGAGCCCGTAAGTCCTTTCTGTCTCTTACTTCTTTCAGACGCTTCCGATACCTTCGTCCGCGTCTATCAGGTTAAACACCCCCTCCAGAAAGAAGTTGCATTTCGCTATTTCTTCCGCCGGAACGCTTGGAAAAGAAAACGGATATACAATGCAAGACATTCTTGGACAAGCCAGACAGCCCGCTCCGAATCCGATCGTTTCTAAGGGAAAGCGTGAATTTACAGCGACGAAGAAAATTTATACTGGCTTCTCATCTTTCTGGCTCTCGTGATCACCCTGCTCCCCGGGATCGAAGCCCTGATGAAAGGGGCGCACTAGCCAGGTTTTCCTAGCGCCGGGCCCGTCTTGTGAATCCCGTAGGGATTCACCCAGAGTCCTTTGCGAAGGGCCGGCTCCTTTGATCTTCTTGATCGTGGCCAACGACGCACAGTCGCGCACCGTCGCCAAACTCGACTACCCGAAACGTTCCCAAGCCTCCCGCGACTGAAACTAGCTTGCACCGTAACTGTGTGGTATACCAGCGCAGTGGGGGAACGTCTATCGGCCCGAACCGTCCGGCATCCTCACAAGGAAGGTGTCCTGTGTCCGTGGAAGAAAATATTGAACTGATGCGGCGCTGGTTCAAAGAAGTTTGGAACGAGGGACGCGTTCAAACCATCTACGACCTCATGGCGGAAAATGCGATTGCCATTGGACAGGACCAACCGGGCAAAGAATTACGCGGACCTCGTGATTTCGTGACGCTTTTCAATCGCATTCGCGGCGCGTTTCCAGATATTAAAATCACCATCGAAGACGCTTTCGGTGCGGACAACAGCGTCGTGGTCCGTTGGTCCGGCGTAATGACTCATACCGGCGACCACCTCGGCATTCGGGCCACCAACAAGAAAGTTCGCGTCACGGGCATCACCATTGCGCAGATCGAAAACGGCAAGATCGTTCGTGGCTGGGACAATTGGGACCAGTTGGCCCTGATGCAGCAGATTTCCACCGCTGCCGCGGCCGCTTCCTAAGAGTGTTTTGATTTGACGAAGCCTTCAGGCACGGCTTGAGCCGTGCCTTTCCATTGCCGGATCGTATGGAACTCGACTTCTGAGACCCCGGAAGTCGTCCCGACCGGCCCTACGCAATAGTTGTGTGGCGAGTTAAGGAAGTAAAGTTAAGGTGTCGAAGATTAAGCTCTATCGCTTACAAATAAAACCAGGCCCAAAATTCTTCGGAATTAATTTCTCGTCGCCCGCGATAAATGATTCGCATCCATCGTTTCGCGTGGGCTCCGCCCTGCCGGCATCCCGTTTCCATTCTGCGATTTGATCTCTCTCTTGAGAATAGCCAACCCCGCCATCGCATCTGCGATCGCCTGCCACTCCGGTTTCGTGTCCGCGCTTGAGGCCAGCTCTTTCGTGCGCGAATAGATTGCACTCTCGGCGGCCTCAACCCGCTGAACGAGGTTGTCCGGGTTTGTCTCCAGGAACGCTTCCAGGTAGTGATCCTGCCATCCCCATTCTGGTTTGCTCATGTTCGCCTCCCTCGTGCTGTGCAGTTTAAGACCCCGGCTCCTGGTTTTCTGTTCAGTTTTGCACAGTCTCTAAAATCGCAGGCCGCGACTTCTTGCTGATCTCTCTCTCCACCGATGCAGCCAACCGGGGCTTGTCCATTTCTTTCACCACGCTTGCCAGAGTGGCCTTAGCTTGCCGTTTTTTCCCGCTCTGATTCGCCCCGCTGTTGAGAGTCGCGCTACTCGCGCGT
Organism: Candidatus Acidiferrales bacterium; assembly: GCA_049517055.1. Classification (GTDB taxonomy): domain Bacteria; phylum Acidobacteriota; class Terriglobia; order Acidiferrales; family UBA7541; genus Palsa-295. The sequence goes on from JBEKSN010000094.1 coordinate 2,305, forward strand.
TTCTTCCCATTCCTGATCTCGATGCCGTCGAGCGTTGCGCGAGCTTGGCCCTTCTTCCCGTTGTTATTCGCCATACACTTACGATAGGCGAAATCCCCGGTCTTTTCCGTGCAATACAGCACACTTCGTAAATAAATTTCCCCCCTCTCCGATCTCTTCCGCCTTTTCCTCAATTCCGAAGAAATTTCCAATCCCCGCCCTCGCGCTCTCCACCCTCGTAAAGTGATACTCTTTGTGACCAACGCGCTTCGTTGCTTGCCCCCATGGGCCATGAGGAGGTCGTATGAGGCTAATTGTTTTTTGTCTGCTCACATTGGGAGTCTGCCTTTCGGCAGCATCGCCGCGACCATCGGCTCAGGAAAGCAAAACTCCCCAGCCCGACAAACAGTCCGCGCCATTTCAGACCAATGACACGAGCGTGCCCCAGCCGTCTCCGGAGATTCAGACGCTGACCAAGGCCCTCGCCGGAACTTGGTCACTCAGTGAAAAGTACGAGCCCATCTACTTGACGCCCAACGGAGGAGTGGGAACTGGCGAGCAGGTATTTCACCCGGGCCCCGGCGGATTTACATTGTCTGAGGATTACCATTCGAAAACTCCCGCCGGTGAGCTTTTTGGTTTCGGCGTTTTGTGGTGGGACCAAACCAAGGGTTTGCAGCACATGTGGTGCATCAACATTTTTCCAACGGGATGTGAGATGTTTCCGCCTCCTCCGCAGCCCGGTCCCAAATGGGACGGCAAGCAACTCGTTATTCACATCGAAGGTGAGCAGCAGGGGAAGAAAGTGGTTTGGCACGAAGTGATTTCTGACATAACCCCGAATTCGTTTGTGCAAACCGCGGATATCGGTGAATCCGGCGGTCCACTGAAGCGTTGGTTCACCATTCACGCCGTGCGAATGGGTGATGCAGCGCATTCTTCGCCTTCCACGGGCTCGTCTCAGCGCTAACTCTCGGCTGCGCATGTTGTAGATTTGCCACCGGGTCGAATGGGCCTGCAACGTGAGGCCCTTTAGGGCCGTCAGTGGGCACTTTGCACGGCGATAGAAACAAGGTTTCCGACCCAGCGGGCGGGACGCTTATCTTCGGTGACGATTAATTGGTACGTGCCGGAAGTCGCGAGCGGCTGGCCATCTCGAGAGTCAGCTACGACGATCTGGCCCTCATGAAAGGTGGGATCGACTTCCGCGAGCGACAGCACCACCGAGTAGCCGTCGGAACCAGTGGCGACGACATAATTGGTTAGCGCCTTGCCGCGCAAATTCTCTTCGAGCGGCGCCCCCACTTTGGCCAGCAGCACGGCGAGCGGAACTCCGGAATAAGTTTCGTCGGCGTTGCTGTGCCCGTTGTGCACCTTGACGTCCACATGCGGCAGCGCACGGAATTCGGCAAACGACAGGTTCAAGGGAGCATGATTCGCATCCCCTGTCACCAGCAGCTTGGATTTCGGGACTGTCTGCGAATTCAGCGAATTCTGCGAATCACCGTCGCCCGGGTGAAGCACAACTGTCACGTTCTTCGTGTCGTCAGCCGGAAGATCGGCTGAGGTGAGATCGATGTAAATGTAGTCGCTGACGTATCCGGGCGCCGAGACGGGAAAATTGTACTGCGCCCCGATCGGCAAATCCACGGATAGACGGCCGTACTCGTCTGTTTTCGTCCCTGGCGTATTAGAAGGCATCCCCAAAACGATCGTTGCGCTACCGATTGCAGCACCGCTCGGATCCGTAACAAAGAAAATCACCTTTGTGGTGGTGATCTGCTGCGCCCGCGCAGCGCCAGGGGCCAGCGCCGCGAGTGCAAGCAGAGCCACACTGAAACTAATCGAGCGCATGGTGGAGAAGTAATGCAAACGGTTATTCATGCCAACCCTCCCAGCTGGTCTGGTGTCATCCTCACAGCACAGCGTTTTTCCACGTGCTTTCCCTTGTAGCGGGTCTCTAGGCCGGCGTCGCTGGCTTTGGCAGCGTCCGATCTACCCTCTGGTAATCTTTGTGGGTCGCGGCTTTAGCCGCGACAAAAAGATCCGAGATTTGACAAATTTTCCTTTCGGCGGACTTTTCGCCGAGCCTTCTGCCTTGTTGCGGCCCTATCCTCGTCCTCATTGGGCGTTTGTAGTTTCTCCCGCGCCAAAATAAAAATGATAATGTTTTCTGCACCCAGGATTGAAACTCTCGCCGCAACTCGGGCAGCAGGATTTGCACTCCATGTACTGCCGTATGCTCAACTCCGCCCCGCAAGCTCCGCAAAGTATCGCCTTTTGCTCCCACTCCCTCTCCGGCCACAAGACAATTGGGTGGCCCGCAAGCGCCTCGTGGCAATCCTTGCACGCGTAATACACGCCGCAGCACTTCATCTTGATCGCGATAATGTCCGTCGGCCCGTGGTAATGCTGGCAGCGTGTCTGCGCATCCAACTCGATGCCGCGCACATCCAATAGCTTCGGAATCATGGTGCTCCCAGTCGCATAGCTTATAGCATCCGCCCCGCGACTCGAGCGCCATTTGATTGTAAAATGATCGGGTTAGGAGCGAAATCCCGCGCGGCCCGCTCCAATCCATCGGCGCCCTGAAAAGCGTACTACCCATATACAATGCTCATCTACTTACTCGCGTTTGTCGGCGGCGTCCTCACCATCCTGAGCCCGTGCATCCTTCCCGTGCTCCCGTTCGTGTTCTCGCGCGCCGACCAGCCGTTCCGCCGCTCCGGTCTGCCGCTGCTCACCGGCATGGCGCTCACTTTCGCGCTCGTAGCCACCGCAGCCGCTTTCGGCGGTCACTGGGTCGTCCGCCTCAACCAGGGCGGCCGCTACGTGGCGATCGCCATATTTCTCGTGTTGGGACTAACCCTGGTCTTCCCTTCGCTGGCCGAAGCGCTTACTCACCCGCTGGTTCAGGCCGGCGCGAAAATTCAGGGCGGCCCTTCGTCAGAAATCAGCGTCGGAAAATCTTTTATCCTGGGAATTTCCACCGGACTTCTCTGGGCTCCTTGTGCCGGCCCCATCCTCGGCCTGATTTTGACCGGTGCCGCGATTCAGGGCCCCGGCGTGCGTTCATCTTTTTTGCTGCTATCTTACGCATTGGGCGCCGCCACTTCTCTGGGCATCGCGCTCCTTGCAGGAAAGAAGGTTTTTTCCGCCATGAAGCGCTCTCTGTCTCTCGACGTCTGGATCCGCCGCGTCCTCGGCGTCGCGGTAATCGTCGGCGTGGTCGCCATCGCGCTCGGCTGGGACACCAACCTGCTCACTAAGTTTTCTTTCGTCAACACCGCCAAAGCCGAAGAACATTTGGTCAGCGCCCTCGGCCCGGAAAAGCCCGCGCTCGTTCCCGTCAGCGCCGCCGAGCCTGCGCCTGTTCTCGCCGACGAAGGCCCCATGCCGGAGCTGAACGGCGCGGTTGGCTGGCTCAACTCCCCGGCTTTGTCCACCAAGTCCCTGCGCGGCAAAGTCGTGGTCATCGATTTCTGGACCTACTCCTGCATCAACTGCTTGCGCGCGCTGCCTTACGTCGAAGGCTGGGCGGCAAAATATAAAGACGCCGGTCTGGTAGTCATCGGCGTGCACACGCCCGAATTCGCCTTCGAAAAAGAACGCTCGAACGTCGAAAAGGCCGTCCGTGACCTCCATATCACTTACCCCGTCGCCATCGACAGCGATTACAAAATTTGGGAAGCTTTCAACAATCAATACTGGCCCGCGCACTATTTCATTGACGGCAAAGGCCGCATCCGCGCCCACCACTTCGGTGAAGGCAATTATGCCGAGTCCGAGCGCGTGATTCAGGAGCTGCTAAAAGAAAACGGCGCAACCTCGCTCGCCGAAGGAGTCCTTAACGTCACCGGTACCGGCGCCGAAGCCGCTTCCGATAGCAAGAACGTCGGTTCACCCGAAACATACGTGGGATACAAGCGCGCTGGGAATTTCGCTTCCGCTGAGCCCATCGCCAAGGATTCACGCAAAACCTACAGTCCGCAGCCGCGCCTTTCGCTGAACCAGTGGGCTTTGGGCGGAAGCTGGAAAGTGGGCGACGAAAGCGCCGTACTCGAGTCCGTTCCGGGCAAAATCGTTTTTCGCTTCCACGCCCGCGACCTGCACTTGGTTCTCGGCCCCACGAAAAATGGCAAGCCGATTCGTTTCACCGTCAAACTTGACGGCACTGCGCCCGGCGACGATCACGGCGCCGACACCGACCCAACCGGCTCAGGCACCGTTCAAGGCAACCGTCTGTATCAGCTCATTCGCCAGAAGGGCGCAGTGGAAGACAGAACTTTCGAGATCGATTTTCTCGATCCCGGCGTGCAGGCATTCGCTTTTACGTTTGGATAAAATAGAAATACAAGAGGCCATTATGTTTTCAGTGGATAAAAAAGATCAAATCCCCAGAGAGATGGGCCGCCGCGTCTTTTTGATCGGCAGCGCCACCGCTGCTCTGGCGGTTGTCTGGGCGTATTTTCAAAGGCACGGTCCTGTGCGTGCCGAAGCCGCGTCTGCGCCTGCCGACCTTCCCAAGACCGTCAAGATCGTGAATTTCACCGACGCGGGTAAGCGCCAGGACACCGTGACGCTTCCCAGAGTCGTAAAGACCGAAGATGACTGGCGCAAGCAGCTGTCGCCCGATTCGTTCGAAGTCACTCGCCATGCCGGCACCGAGCGCGCCTACACCAACGAAAATCCGAACAATCACGAGAAAGGTGTTTTCCGCTGCATTTGCTGTGACACCGCTCTATTCGACGCCGGCACCAAGTTCGAATCCGGCACCGGCTGGCCCAGCTTTTGGGCTCCCATCGCCAAGGAAAATGTTTTGGAGACCACCGACAACAGTTTGTTTATGCAGCGCACCGCCGTCGCCTGCCGCCTGTGTGACGCGCACCTGGGCCACGTCTTCGACGACGGCCCGCCTCCAACCGGCCTGCGCTACTGCATGAATTCCGTCTCCATGCGCTTCGCCAAAGCATCGTAAGCGGCAGCGCCCGGTTTTAGCGCCGGCTCTTTTGATTTTCTTTATGCTTTTAGCGGTTAATCGCTCGAAGGAGAACCACCAATGAAGCGTTCAATCATGACCCCGATTCTGACCGTCTTACTCGCCGTGCTGGCTCTCTTCCTCTGGACCCGCCACAATTACGCCAGCGCCGCCACCGTAATCCCCGATCCCGCCGTGGACGAAACTCTCGCCTCGCAAAAAGGCCAACAAACGGTCGTCGTCTCAGGCGGCTGTTTCTGGGGAATCCAAGCCGTATTCCAACACGTGAAGGGCGTCACCCGCGCCACGTCCGGCTACTCCGGCGGCACCGTCAAGAATCCCGACTACGAACAAGTCAGCAGCGGCACAACCGGCCACGCCGAATCCGTCGAAATCGTTTACGACCCCTCGAAAATCACGCTGGGTCAGTTGCTAAAAGTATTTTTCTCCGTCGCTCACGATCCCACCGAACTGAACCGCCAGGGCCCCGACACCGGCACGCAGTATCGCTCCATCATTTTCTTCTCCAACACCGACCAGCAACGCATCGCGCAGTCCTACGTGGACCAGCTCAATCAGTCCAAAGTTTTTTCGCAGCCCATCGTCACGCAAATCGTTCCGCTCAAAGCTTTCTATCGCGCCGAAGACTACCACCAAAACTACGCCACCGAGCATCTCGACAGTCCCTACATCGCCATGTTCGATCTCCCCAAACTAAAAAATCTCCAGCAGCAATTCCCGAGCCTCTACGTCGCCAAGCCCTAACCCCTCGCTTTGGAGGCGTCGCGTAAGTCTCTTTCAATTTGGCGAGTCGTAACGGGTGGGCTTTTGCGCGGCGCCTGCGAACGGCGGTCGCCGATGTATCAGTTTCGCGATACGTCAGCGCACGCCTTTAGCCGTGCCGTACCGCCCAGTCTTAACGCGCGGGAGACGGCCTGGGTTTCGTAGCGCCGGCGTCCCGCCGGCTCTCTTGACTTTCTTGGTCTTCGATGAGCCCAGTCCTTTAGAACCTGAGGCTTTCGGCGGAACGCTCGTGCGAAATTTACGTTTCTTCCCCCGGCTTGCATCCCGTCGCCGCCAAAGGATTCGGGTACCCCGCCGGATCGATCTCTTCCGCCGGCCCGTCGATGCACTGAAAATCCTTCTCGATCATGATCCGCAGAGCCCCGCCGCCGTCCAGTTTCTGCTCGTAATACAATCCAACTTCTCCGTCACGCCCCGCCCAGGCTTTTGCATCCGCCGCCGGAACGCTCAACATGAGTTCGCCATTCTCAATCCGCGCCGCTTTCGGCGCAGCGCCGCTCGAAACTCGCAGCCCATACCGAAAAACCGCGCGCCCCGGGAACTCGATCGTTTCCGCAATCTCCCCGGTCTTCGTAAACTTCGTTACCTCATCTCGATTCAGCCGCAGCCGAACCGAATTCGGCTTGAACCGCAATTTCATCGCCGCTCTCCTCTTATCCGCCCTGCGATCATGTCACACGCGTCGCGCGGAACAGCGCACGCAAAAATAAACTGCGCCAATGTTCACAGCGGCTCCGACTTCCGCCTTTTCTGTGACTCGCTTCGTGCCTTGCCTCGTTCCGCCTCGCGCGAACAGATAGTAGCTGATATCGGCAGGATCGAAAATGAATGAAAACGAAATCCCGGCGGTCTCCGCCTAAACAACTGTTACAGGAGGCAACGGTAAATTAAATCAATTCTCAAGCACCACCCTGAGTATTACGACGGCGTCCGGGCCGTCGTCGGCCCTAACGTCTTCTAGAAGAGGTTGAATTACAACGGCGGGCGAGCAAGTAGCGGCTAGCAATATCCCGGCAGTCCTTCCAGATCATCCACTTGAAATGCGTTCTTCTTCAAGCGGGAGGCTTAAGCTCCCCTGTTCTTCCTCGGAAAATATTGGTTGAGTGGAATGCTGACCGAGCCGATGTTTCCTGTAACTGCATCGCGAATGACTATACGTAGCGATACGGCTCTAGGGTTCACGGTAAGTTCCCTTGAATAAGTTCCGCCTTTGGCTAGCAGTCGTTGGAAAGTTTCAGGAGCCACGTCGAAGGACAATGTTTGGCTGTCAACGTCAACGATCGCATCCCGATCGTCCACCTGCGCCAACACTGCCTCTATCTTTCCACTCCATTTGCCGTTCACCGATTGAAAATAGACTTGGTGAAGGTCCATCATGGTCACCACAGCAATCTTTCTCGAATCCGCATCCATCGCCATTACTCGCGAAGTGAGATCGATGGCCGTTGCTTCAAGCGTACTCCTTGCCGTGCCTGCGAGGATGGCGTTTCGGACGTGCTGATTCGGCCTGGGTAACGGTGTCGCAAAATACCCTTCCCGTGCGCGAACCTTCGCGCCGGGGATGTCCACTTCCACCTTGATCTTGTGGTACCTGCCGTTCCAGGCGATTCCATTCGGTGCATAGGCCAGCTTGTAGGTTACGCTCGCGTCGTTAATCGCCTCTCGGATGCAGCCCTTGATGTCGTTATTGTTGTAATAGGCTTTCCCGCCCGTCATCGCAGCAATAGTGCTCATTGTTAGGAAGCTCGGCGCATCCTCGTTAGCTGAAGGCCCTCCTACAGGCGCGCGCGGTCCCAGATCCGCGCCGATAATTCCGCGCGCGTCAACGGGGTAAACCGCCAGGTTAGAATTGTTCAGCACTTTCGTCACTTGGTCGATTTCGTCCGCAAAGGAAACCGGCCCTTCCTCAATGCTCCGCCCCGGTTCCAGTCCAACCACCAGGGGAAACGCCCCGGACACCCAGATCAGGTTTTTCCGTCCGGGCGCCCACGCCACGTGGTTCGCGATTTCCAGAAATGCGGCGGCTGTGATTTCTACTCGCTCCGCGATGGATCTGCTCGCCGTCTCGATGGACTCTTTCGGTAGCAAAAACGTCTGAAGCGGGCTGTCGTTCCACTCTTTTGAGGTCTCCAGTTCCGATGTCGGCCGCCCCTTATACTTCTGCAGCATTTCCACCAGGCTCGCCGAATCCGTCGTGAAATCATGCATCATCCGTAAGTTGCGGCCCAGTGTGTAGATCGCAATGCGGTCTTCGGGCTGGATGTTGCAAAAACTTTATAACCTGATCGCGGGCATAAGACTGGTCGAGAAGCGGCGTGTTCAAGGCATCGAGCAGGATTACCGTGATATTGTTCAACCCTCCACCTGCCGAGGCCACTTTGTTAGTGAACGTGTTCGGCGGCAATGGCGGCTGGCTCTGTGCCTTTGCACCAGCCGCCGCTTCTGAATTCTCTTCCCCCGAAAAAAACTGAACCTCCTGCCGTCGCTTATCGTCCAGCAAAGTGAAATCGCTCTTTTTCAAACCGGTTATGGGCTTTCCGTGCTTGTCCTGCACCACTACGCTCACTTGTACAATCTGAGTTGCGACCGTTAGCACGGGAGGAGGAACCTGTACGGGCTTTGTTCCTTCTTGAGACTTTGCAGCTGTCATTAAACTCTGTGAATGAGACCCAGAACCCTTTTCTTCCGATTGAGTCTGCGCGCCCCGGGCAACCCCATTCGGCGTTGTTTCTGCGAGTCTTGGCGAAGCCGCAAGACAGAGAGCAATACTCGATAGCAAGGGAATAGCCAGAAAAGAACTACGAATGTTGCTCATTTTGCCGAATCCTATCATTCTGTGCCAAGGATTCAGAGAGAATACATTTACTGTTGTGATATCGCGGGACTGTCCCGCACGGCGACGCGAATCGTGCAGAAATCTGACCCGAGGCTACGCACAGAACAAAAAAGAAAAGGCCCGGACCATTTCGTCCGGGCCTCTCTTTACTCAACTTTGTGCCGTGACTACCGAAACATTCCCGCCACAGCTATTTCACCACCGTTAGAGCGACTGTCGTCGTATGCGTTTTGCCACCGCCAGTGCCTGTTATCGTGATGGTATGGACTCCGGTCGAAGCCCGTGTTCCCACCGTCACCGTCATAGTGGACGACCCTGACCCCGGCGCTGCAATGGGGTTAGGACTGAACGTCACTCTTTGTTGGTTTCCTTCTCCGGAAGCAGACAAAGTAACCGCCGAGTCGAAACCGTTCAGCGCCGCGGTGGTGATCGTCGAAGTGCCGGACTTGCCCCTCACCACGGAAATCGCGGTGGGCGACGCACTGATGCTGAAGTCAGCGCCCGCCGCCGCGGTCACCGTCAGAGCGACCGTAGTCTTCTGCGTAATGCCTCCGCCCGTCCCGGTAATCGTGATCGTGTAAGTACCGGTCGCGGTCGTCGCAGCCACGGCCATGGACATGGTCGAGCTGCCCGACCCCGGCGCAGCGATTGACGTGGGATTGAACGTCACCGTCACGCCCGTCGGCTGGCCGCTCGCAGTCAAAGCAATCGCCGCGTTAAAGCCATCCACCACGGCGGTGCTGATCGTCGAACTGCCATTGCCGCCTTGCACCACTGAAACCGAAGTGGGCGACGCGGAAATGCTGAAGTTAGGAGTTGGAGAGGACCCTCCGGTCAGTGCGTTTATCAGCCCCACTCCGTTCGGACTTCCCCACCCGGTCACTAGATCGTAGCCAGTCACAGCCGAATAGCTGCCGGATGTGCCGCTGGTGATGTCGTGGAAGTCCGTTGCGTAGCTCGACGTCACATTCTGTGCGTAAATCGTTGGGTTGATGAATCCGATAGTCGGGTCGCCGTTGGCCGCCAGCTGTTGGTTCACCAGCGCAATGTACCCGGCCCACATCGGCGTCGCGAAGCTCGTGCCGCCGTAATCGTTCGCCGTGCAGGTGGTCTGGTCCGCGCAAACGTAAAATGTAAAGTTCGCGTTCGCCGAAACGTCCGGACCGTTCCGCAGCGTCGTTGATCCCTTGTTGCTCGAATTGATCACTCCCGAGATCTGCTGCCACGACGGGATGGGAATTGCATCCGGCGAAATTCCGCCGCCACTGTCAACCCACGCGGTTTCTGACTTCCACGCCCCACCCGCGCTGGCGGTTATCAAATCCGTGCCGCCTACAGAAACGATATACCCATTGTCCGCGGGCCAAGCCTCATTCCGTGACGACCAGGTGGAAGAGTCGCCGGAAGCCGCAAAGAAGTTCTGTCCTTGCGCTGCCATCTTCTGGAAGTACGGATTCAGCGTGCTTGGATCCGCAGGCGTCCAGCCCCACGAACAGCCAATCGTGGTCGGCAGTGGACTGTGCGTCGTCATGGCGCTGATGATGGCAGTATCGGTGGATCCGATGTACATCACCAGGCTTGCCAGACCCGGAGCCATGCCGATCGCCTGGGTCATGTCCAGCGTCTGTTCCGTGTCATCGCAATCGCCACCCGCTCTCGTATCCACGCAGGATGTGCTGGTCCCGTCCGTCGAAAGCAGCGTTATCGGAACATTGTTCGTTTGTCCCACATTCTTGTAATAGGTCGTCAAATCTGCCAAGTCTGTCCCGAGATATTCAAACAGTCCCAGGTTCTGCCCCGCGCCCGTGAGTGCCGTTCCGCCGTAGTAGGCCGCGCGCATATCGCTGCCCAAAAACGAAGCCGAAGGTCCCGAACCGGTGGTGGCGTGCGACACAACTTTCTCCGCGTCGATTCCGTGCGCCGCCGCGTAGTCGCTCTTCTTCACGAACATCGGATGCGGGATGGAGTAGTTGTCCATACCGGAAATGTGCCAGAGCTGGAACGGCAAACTTGTGGTGGGCTCGCGGTCTGGCGCGTAGAAAATTCGGCCCTCAGTGGGGTGCTGGTAGGTCCCCATCGTTACGTGGAAAGCTTTCTCCACCGCCGAAACCGGGCCCACGATCTGCACGTCCATGCCATCGCGTGTGCCGCCAACCACCGTGAATCCGTTCGCTTTCGCGAATCGAACCACCGCGTCGTAATCCGCCTGCGTCGGTCCAAACCGCTCGGTGAACTCCGGCACGGTTAGGAACCGCCGGTACATCCCGCTCGAAGGATCGGAGAGTTCTCGCAGGAAATTATCCAACTCCGCCTGATTGCGCAGCGGCAAAACAATGTTGAGCTGCATGGTCTGTGTTGCGGGCAGCCGTCCGACGGACAGCGCCTGCCCATCGAGAACTGCTTCTCGCACATGTCGAGTCATAAGGGACTGTGCCTGCGCCTGGGTATTCATCGTCACAATCGAGATAAGCGCGCCGATCGTGAGCAAAATCAAACCGATTCTGCGGACCATGGTGTCTCCTTTGAGTGGGATTGCCATAGGGATGCCCGGTTGGCTTGGGAGGACGCGGTCAGCCCATTTGTGCGGGTAAGGTACCACCGGCACACGTGAACCGCGAGGTAATTCCGATGTTTGTTTCCGCTTAC
>JBEKSN010000095.1:0-13516 GCA_049517055.1 Candidatus Acidiferrales bacterium
CGCGGCTTCGTATCCCGGCGCGACGATGCATTCCACGAATAATTTCGCGACTTCCTCAGACGTCTCTGCGTCGAGTGCGCGGTTGAATGCCAGTACACCCCCAAACGCTGAGATCGGATCGCACGCCAACGCCTTCACATACGCATCGCGCAAAGATTCCTGCTCGGCCGCGCCGCAGGGGTTGTTATGCTTTACGATCGCGACGCCGGGGTGGCGAAATTCGGTGACGAGATTCCACGCCGCATCCAAATCCACCAGATTGTTGTAGGAAAGCTCCTTGCCCTGAAGTTGTTTCGCGCCTGCCAATCCCGCCGCGGGACGGCCAGCCGGGATGTACAGCGCGGCCTGCTGGTGAGGATTTTCTCCATAGCGCATCGTTTGCCGGCGCTCGAGCGCGATGTGAATCCGCTGCGGCAGTTTTTCCAGCGTGCCGATTCTCACGTCGCCATTCGCCGCCACCCGCTCGAGTTCCGTCGCGATTTCGCCGTCATACCGCGCCGTGCGCGCATAAGCTTTTCGCGCCAGCTCCAGCCGTGTCGACAGGCTCAGCTCCCGTTTGCCGCGCAATTCCGTCGCAACCGCAGCGTAGTCTGCCGCGTCGGTCACTACCGCAACGCTCTGAAAATTTTTCGCGGCAGAACGCACCATGGCCGGCCCGCCAATATCGATGTTCTCGATCAGCTCGCCCGCCGTGACCCCCGACTTTGCCGCCGTTGCCGAAAACGGATAAAGGTTTACGACTACCAAATCAATCGGCACGATGCCATGCTCTGCAACTTCCTTTCGATCTTCCGCTTTCGCGCGCTGGAACAAAATCCCACCGTGCACTTTGGGATGCAGCGTCTTCACGCGTCCTCCCAGCATTTCCGGCCAGCCAGTGAGCTCGGCAACATCTTTCACCGGGATGCCGGACTCGCGCAGAAGCCGCGCCGTCCCGCCGGTGGAAACGATTTCGATACCGAGCGCTGCCAGCTCGCGCGCGAATTCAACCACTCCCGTCTTGTCATAGACGCTGATTAGCGCCCGTTCAATAGCCATACGTCTCCTGACGATGCGTCGAGTATTGCGGACAACCGAAAAATCTCACCGGATGTAAACAGGCTGGCTAGTGTAAGCGTTTGCAGAAAATTTCGGAAGAGCAGGAATGCTGGAGTGGATGGGTGGCCCTAACGTACGCTACCCAATGGGGTCTAGAAGTTGGTTGTAAGGCGGAGAGCGAAACTCCGCGACGGTCCGATGGCATTGCCGGAAAAAAGGCCGCCGAAATCGATGACATTCAGAATGTTGGTGAGATTTTGTCCATCGGCTTGAATCCGCACATTCAAACGCTCCGACTTGTAAATATCCGCGCCCGCCGAGGCATTCACCTGGAAGGCAGGAAAGATGCGCCCGCGAACGAAGTTGATGCGATCCACGACTTGTTGGCCGTACACCTGGGCTACTCCGGCGATGCATTGGGCTTGGGTTTCGCCGTCCGGGCACTGAAAGTCGAACGGGAGACCTGTATCGTATTGAACCCCGCCGGCGATCCAAAGGCGCGGAGTGACCTGATAACGCACGCGGCCGCGAACCGTGTTGCGCTGATCCTGTGAATCCGGGAGATGACCTGTGGTGGGTATCACCGCGTCGTCGCCGAGAAAGAGGCCGCCCGTCACCGGAAACCAAGCATTGCCCACGGTGTAGGAATAGCTCAGGAAACCCGAAAAATTGTGCCAGTCGGGGACGGCGAGCTTCGCTTCCGCTCCATAAATAACGGCCTTGCGAAACGCAATGGGATAGCTGATGGTCGTATTCTCGATTTGGTCGTCATCGGCATAATTGTTCACCAGCCGGCGGAAATAGTTGGCATCCAGTTTAAGCTTGCCGAAGAAAGCCTTCGTCACGCCCGCCTCATAGTAATTTCCTTCCGAAGGCTCGACGGGTAATTGGAGGGAGATCGGGTTAATCATCGTGGCTGCCGTTGAACTCGAAAGCAGAATGTTCTCGAAAGAGGGCGTTTGAAAAACTCTGTCGTAGGAAAAATGCAGTACAAGATCGGCAGAAGGAAAATAGCGCGAAATCGAAAAGCGCGGGTCCACCGCCTGCCGATTCAGGACGAGCTGATAATGGTCCCAGCGAAGCCCGGCGCTGATGGTCCAATTTCCCAACCGGATCAGATCCTGCACGAAAGCAGACTGCTCCAGGTCCGGGCGATTCGCCAGAAAGCTGAAAGTAGGCGGAGTGCCGGGATCAAATTGGGTGGGGTCCGTAATAGCGTATCTGAAATTCTCGTTCAGGAAAATATTGTCGGACTCGACCCCGAATTTCCATTCGTGCCGGCCGTGAACGGCGGTGACGGTGCCCTTGAAATACCCTTCGCGAAACCAATTGTGCTGAAAAACTTCTATGGGAGTCGAATTCGTGTTGGAGTTGAAATCGTTGGCATTGTTGCGGATCATTGCCCGGAAATCGGCCACCACGCGGGATGAGAAAGTGTGCTGGTAGGAAGCGATTCCCATGGTCTCGATGTTATCGGCCGTTTGGCGCTGTCCCGCGATTTGCTGCACCATTTCATTGGGGATGTCGTAGCGCGAGACTTCATGGCGAACGATGAAGCTTATGCGATCGTTTGGGGTCAGCTTGCGTTGGTAATGGACCGAAAAATCGCCCAGCGTGCCGGTATTTGAAAAATTTTCAGGCACCACGGGGTTAAGATAATGGTCCGTCATGCTGCCGCTGGCGCTGAACCCCAGCGTATTGTTGCCCCAGACGTACTGCCCCTGGGTAAACGCGCCGGCCGAATCAAAACTGCCGCCGGAAAGTACCACTTGGCCGTGAAAGCCCTCCTGCGAATCTTGCAGCGTATTAACCTCGACCACCCCTCCCATTTTGCGGCCATACTCCGCAGGAAAGCCGGCGGTATAGATGCTCATCGATTGCACGTCGTCCGCTTCAATCTCAGGCCCAAAGCTGGGCGAGCGATTGTCCGTGAGGGGAATGCCATCCACAACAAACTGAGTCTGATACTCCGAGCCGCGCGGATGCAGCACCGCGTTGCCTTCGTATAACCAACCGGGTTGCGAATTCACCAAATCCTGCAAGGAACGGCCCGGAACCGAACTGAGCCTGTTTTGAATGACGTCCGAGCCGATCTGGCTGACGGCGCCGGCTTGATCGGGGTCTATCAAGGTATTGGCCGCGCTGACGGTAACGGATTGATTCACCGTGGGCAGCTTGAGCTGGATCGCGTATTCCGTCGGAAGCGAGGAGCGAATTTCCACAGATACGGATGCTGCTGCAAAGCCGGGCTGCGCAATTTCGAGCCGATAGATGCCGTAGGGCAGCCGCTGCACGTCGAGCGTGCCCTGATCGCTGGTCGCCAGAGTGTTCCGGTACTGATTCGCCGCGCTCGTAATCTGAACCGTCGTTTTCACGCCCAGGCTGGACGGATCGGTCACTTTCAGGCGCAATTCGCCGCTATTGCTTTGGCAAAAGAGCGGCAGGGCGCAGATGAAAAAAAGAGCTGCAAATCTCTTCGTCAAGACTCGGCTTCCCCTTTTTTGCCTGTGCTTCTTCAAACCTCAGGTTAACAGACGTATCTCGCAGGGATGAGGTCCACTGACGGTGCGTTCGCCCTTTTGTTCACCCTCGATTTGAATATTCCGTTTCCTGCTGTTCTGTTCAGTCTTTATTTTTAGTTTCTGCGGAAAATTTTAGGACCGGCCTGAAAAGTTCAGACCTGCTTCAATTTGCCGGATCGTCATAGGCGCTTCTTAGCGTGCGCTGAGTTCTACCAGCAGCTTTAATTCTAAAGTGTGTGATGCCTTCCATGTTCTATAATGCGCGCCGATGTCCCTCTCCGCCGGAACGAAACTCGGTCCTTACGAAATTCAATCGCTGCTGGGCGCGGGCGGGATGGGCGAAGTGTACCGAGCGCGGGACACGCGTCTGGATCGCACCGTCGCCGTCAAAGTTCTCCCGCAAGGTCTTGCCGACACTCCCGAAGTTCGCCAGCGATTCGAACGCGAAGCCCGCGCCGTTTCCAGCCTAAACCACCCGCACATCTGCGCGCTCTATGACGTCGGCAATCAGGACGGTATCGAATATCTCGTAATGGAATATATCGAGGGCGAGACGCTAGCGAAGCGCCTCGAGAGCGGCCCGCTCGCGACCACCGACCTTTTGCGCTACGCCATCGAAGTCGCGGACGCTCTTGACCGCGCTCACCGTCAGGGAGTGATCCACCGCGATCTAAAGCCCGGCAACATCATGCTGACCAAGTCGGGCGCGAAGCTCCTGGATTTCGGTCTCGCGAAAGCTACCGCGCCGCCGCTTGCCAGCGATTTTTCTAGCTCGCCCACGGTGAGCCGTCCCTTGGTGGGAAGAGCGCCGAGCGATGCGCTCACCGCGCAAGGCACCATTGTCGGAACATATCAATACATGTCCCCCGAACAGCTCGAGGGCGGGGAAGCTGACGCCCGCAGCGATATTTTTTCTTTCGGCTCCGTGCTCTACGAGATGGCCACCGCGAAAAAAGCTTTCTCCGCCAAAAGTACCGCGAGCCTGATCGCCGCAATCTTGAAAGAGCAGCCCAGGCCCATTAGCGAGCTGCAGCCGATGGCGCCGCCCGCTCTCGAAAGAGTGGTGAAGACCTGCCTCGAAAAAGATCCCGACGAGCGCTGGCAAAACGCTGGCGACCTGAAACGCGAACTCGGCTGGATCGCTACCGCCGGTTCGCAAGCAGGCATTCCCGCGCCTGTCATCGCCAAACGCAAAACGCGTGACCGCGCTATTTGGATTGCGGCGGGTGCGCTCTTGGCACTCGTAGCCGCTTACTTGTTTTGGCAGAGCGGCCTGTGGCGGCCAAGCACTGCTCCCGTGCACCTCTCCGTCGCTCTTCCCGCCGGCGAAGTGCTGCCCAATGACTCGACTGACCCGCTCGCTATTTCCCCGGATGGCTCTACGATCATTTACTCGTCCCGCGGCGATGACCACAAGACGCAACTCTATATGCGCAAGCTGGCCTCCTTCGAGAGCACGCCCATCTCCGGCACGGAGGGCGCGCGCTGCCCCTTCTTCTCGCCCGGCGGAGATTGGATCGGATTCGTATCCGACGATTACAAGCTCAAGAAAATATCGCTGCGCGGCGGAAGTTCGGTGGAACTGGCGGATCACGCCGGTCCTATCGGGGGCTCCTGGTCGGATGACGACACAATCTACTACATCAAGTCATTCGCTTCCGGGATGTATGCAGTCCCGGCCGGAGGAGGCCAGCCGAAACAAGTGACGCAGACGGAATCGACTCCGGAAGATCGCGGCCACTTGTGGCCCAACGCGCTTCCCGGAAAAACCGGAGTGCTCTTCACGGTCTGGACCGGCCGCTCCTTCAACGAAGCACGAATCGAAGTTTTGTCCTTGAGTTCAGGTAAGCGCAAAGTGCTGATCGAAGGCGGCACCAACGGGCGCTATATCCCCGGCGGGTACGTGGCCTATGCGCGCAACGGTACGCTCTACGTGGTTGGCTTCGATCCCAAACGAATGGAAGTGACCGGCACGCCGATCCCGGTAACCGAAGGGATTATGACCGGAGCATCCAATGGTGATGCAACGTTTGCGGTTTCGAACAATGGCACGCTGGCGTTCCAACCTGGAAGCTTTGTCGCATACCAGCGCAGCCTCGTTTGGCTCGACCGAACCGGCAAGTCCACGAATATCACGGAAGGAGTGAAACCCTATTCCTCTCCTATCGTCTCGCCCGATGGCAAACGCATCGCTCTCACACTGCAAGGCAGCTCTTTCGATGTCTGGGTGTACGACCTTGAGCGCGGCACATTCACTAAGGCGAGCTTTGGAGGGGACGATTATGAGCCCTACTGGTCGCCAGACGGCAAGATGCTGGCCTATACTTCTTCAAAATCCGGAAGCATGCAGGCATACGTGAAGCACGGCATCCTGCAAGGTGATGAAACCATGGTGACCGATGGTGCCCCGCTCAGAAACCTCTCCGGTTGGACAGCGGACGGACGTGAACTCATCTTCAGCCGCGACAACAAGGAAACCGGAACAGACATTTACGCAGTGGCCGTCGAAGGCGATCACAAGCTGCGCCCGTTGGTCGTCGCGCCGTTTGATCAAGATGTGGCTAGTCTCTCGCCCGACGGAAAATGGCTCGCCTACGTCTCGTACGAGTCTGGGCAGGGCGAAGTTTTCGCGCAGGCCATGAATGATCCCAATACGCGCGCGCAGATCTCGTCGGACGGCGGCCTGTTCCCGCGGTGGTCGCGCTCCAGCAATGAGTTGTTTTTTCTCGCCAAGGACGGGCTCATGTCCGTAAAGTTCACGCCGGGAAATGTGCTGAATCCGGGCAAGCCGGTGAAGCTATTCCAAAACAAGCGAGCTTGGAGCGGTTACGACGTAGCCGCCGACGGCCGCTTCGTCGTCGCCGTCGAAGCCGACGACAAAGCCACCAGCTCGCAACTCAACGTCATCCTTCATTGGTTCGAAGAGTTAAAACAGGACCAGCCAAAATAAAAGGTATTTGTTCGCAGGACTCTGCTACGTGGATTGCTACTTGGAAACGCGGGCCTTCAGCTTTACCCGGCCGCTTTCGATGCTCACCGTGTATTCCACTTCCTGGCCGCCCTTGTCTTTAAGCTCTTTCGTCTTTTTGCGGACGAAGCTCTGAAAATCCTTCAGGCTGGGCGCTCCGGCTTTTTCCCCCGTTTCCGTTCGAGCTTCGATCAGCCTTTCATAAAGCTGCTGCACTTTTTCTTTTTCGCGCTCCGGATCGGAGAACGACGCCGCAAAAGCTTCCGCGGCTTTTCTCTCCGCCACGGCAACTGCACGTTCCACGGAAGCAACCACTGGCGGGTTGGCTGCGGCTTGACGCGCTCGTTCCGCCTCAATCGCTTTCGCCGCCGCGCCGAAATGGCGTTGCTGGCCGCCGGCTTCTTTTTGCATGGTCTTCTTGCGCCACATGTCCACGTACTTCGCGTAGGTTTGCGCAAGATTGTTGTAGCGAAATCGCTGCGCGAAACTCAACTCGCCCGTACGTTCGTTATAACGCCGCAGAAGCGATTCCACTCGCCACTGCGTGTCCGCAGGGGGGCGCGAACGCCCGCCGCCGAAATATTGTTCATACTCGATCTTCAGCGTCCGAATGTCGCGTTCGATCTGGTTTAGTTCTTCGTCAATTGTAGGCATGGTTGCGTCAGTGCATTTCCAGCCTAGGGGCTGCCGCAGCCCGCGTCAATGTAGGCCTTTGTATCTATGTCGCAAGAGAAATCCCCTGCACGCCGGCTGATTGCTAGTCTGTTTCCGCTTATGGTCAAATACCCCAGCCATGAAGCGGTTAACCAAGCCCGTGCAGAAGATCCAACCCTCACGGGCCGTCAGGATGCGAGGAATTCCTTCCGTCGATGAATTGCTAGGCCGCCCGCGCCTGCTCGCACTTGCTGAGAAGGCTGGCCGTGGCTTAGTGACGCAATCCGCGCGTAGCGTCCTGGCAGATTTGCGAGCGCGGCTGAAAAAGCCTTCCGGCGACGCCGGCGAGGCGTCAGCGGATTCCGCCCAGCTCGAAATACGGGTCGTCGCCCAAGTGGAAGCGCAACTTGCGCCGTCGCTGGTCCGCGTGATCAATGCCACCGGCGTGATCCTGCACACGAACCTGGGGCGCTCGCCGCTTTCCACCGCAGCAGCCGCGCGCATCTCTGAAATTGCCACGCGCTACTCCAATCTCGAATACGAAATTGAAGGCGGCAAGCGCGGCCAGCGCGACGTTCACACCGGGCGCATGCTCGCAAGGCTGGCGGGCGCGGAAGCCGCCATCGTCGTTAACAACAACGCCGCCGCCGTATTTCTGGTGCTGAACACTCTCTCGAAAGGCGCCGACACAATCGTCTCGCGCGGCGAGCTGATCGAAATCGGCGACGGCTTCCGCATTCCGGACATCATGGCCGAAAGCGGCGCCATCGTGCGTGAAGTGGGAACCACCAATCGCACGCGCATTCGCGATTACGAACGCGCCATCACCAAGAGCACCCGGCTGCTCCTCCGCGTCCACCCCTCGAATTTCAAGATGACCGGTTTCACCGCGCGCCCGTCACTCGAAGAATTGATCGCGCTCGGACGCCGCTCGAAAATTCCCGTATTCGAAGATCTTGGTTCCGGATGCCTGGCCGATCTTGCCGCGAGTGGCGTTTCCGAGCCGGTCGTGGCGGCGAGCTGCGCCGCAGGCGTTTCGGTGGTTGCGTTCAGCGGGGACAAATTGCTCGGGGGCCCGCAGGCTGGGATCATCGCCGGGAAAAAAGAAATCATCGAACGCATCCGGCGCAACCCTCTTTTCCGCGCACTCCGCGTGGATAAACTCACCATCGCCGCCCTCGAAGTTACGTTGCGGGCCTACCTGCGAGGCGCATTCGACGAAATCCCAGCGCTTCGAATGATTCGGCTCCATGCTGATGCCGTCGGCGAGCGCGCGCGAAAATTTATCGCGCAGTTGCAACCATCAGTAGTCGGGGATGTCACTTTCCGGATAGCCGAGGGATTTTCAGTAATTGGAGGGGGTTCCACGCCGGATCAGCAGCTTCCCACGAATCTGATTTCGATTACCTGCTCGCGCCATTCGGCTGCGGAACTGGAAAAGCGTTTACGCCAACCCGGCAACTCCACGCCTGTGATCGCGCGCATCGAAAACAAACAGCTCATTCTGGATCTTCGCACCGTTTTCGCGGACGAAGAATCCCAACTCGCCGCCGCGCTCGCTTCCGCGCTCAGCTAAACGGTTCTACAGCCGGTTAATCACGCTCGCAACGCAACCTGCTCCGAATCCGTTGTCAATATTGACCACGCTCACGTTTGAAGCGCAACTGTTCAACATTCCAAGCAGCGCGGTCAGGCCTCCGAAGCTCGAGCCGTATCCGGTACTGGTAGGCACCGCAATCACCGGAACAGCCACTAGTCCCGCCACCACGCTCGGCAGCGCACCCTCCATTCCCGCAACGCACACGATCACCCGCGCCTCGGCAAGTTTCTTCCGGTGCTCCAGCAGCCGGTGCAGCCCCGCGACTCCGACGTCATATACAGCGTCCACTCGATTCCCCATGGTTTCCGCCGTCACGACCGCTTCTTCCGCTACCGGGATGTCGCTCGTCCCCGCCGTAACCACCAGGATCAAGCCTTTGCCGTGCGTCACCTGCGTGCGCTGAATCACAATGGCCCCGGAAAGCGAATGGAACTTCGCCGTGCGAGCGACCTTTTTCACACCGGCAAAAATTTCCTTGTCTGCGCGCGTGATTAAAATATTGTGGGATGCTTTCGCTCGCAACATTCCCCACGCGATTTCGCTCACCTGTCGTGGAGTCTTGCCTCTGGCGAAAATCACCTCTGGGAACCCCTGCCGCAGCGCCCGATGGTGATCGATCTTCGCAAAACCCAGATCTTCGTACGGCATCCCGCGCAGCCGCTCCACAGCCGTTTCCAGCGTCAACTTTCCGCTTCGCACCTCAGCCAGAAATTTTCGAACGTCTCGTTCGTCCATAATATTTTTCGCTAGGCCGCGTTCTCTCTGTGCGGACCCGCGGCTTCCGCATTCTAGCATTCCGGGAGCGGCTTGATTCCAACCTGTGCTAGAGTTGCGCGCAGTTAGGCGTCTGCACCCACAAATGGAAGGCGCCTTTAGTCCATTCGTTCGCCTTGGGAGGCAAACATGTGGCTGCTTTGGGAAATTTTGATCGGTATCCTCGTCGGTTTCCTCGCCGGACAAATCGTGAAAGGCCACGGCATGGGTGTCTTGGTTGACTTGATCGTGGGAATTATCGGTTCGCTCCTCGGCGGCTGGATATTCGGCTTGCTGGGACTTGCCGCCTATGGATTGATCGGACAACTCGTGATGGGAGTTGTCGGCGCGGTGGTACTGCTTCTGTTGGTCCGCTTGATTAAGCGCGCTTAGCTGCAAGAGCCAAGGGCATGCGCGATTCTGGTGCATGCCCGATGACGGAAAGCGCGATCGCTTTACTGCAGTTAGTTCTCCGCTTTTCCGGTCACATCGATCACGGTAACCGGGCCGTACTTTGCGAGCGCGTCCTGAATCTGCTTGCGGTCGCCCACGGCCACCCATTGCATGTGCTGCAGGTCCACGAATTTCTTTGCCGCCGCCTGAACGCCGGCTGCGTCAATCGCCGCGATGCGATCCGGATACTTATCCCAATAATCCATCGGCAATCCGAAGTGCTGCACGGTCAGCCAGTCGTTCAGTAGCTGCGCAGGCTGTTCCAGCGACAGCGCGAAATTCGCGATGATCGCGCGGTGCGCGTCGTCGAGTTCGCTCTGCGGCACCGGCTCGTTGTTGATGCGCTTGAACTCGGACACGAAACGCTCCATTGCATCCCCTGTCACCGTGGTGCGGACTGGAGCGAACGCAAACCAGTCGCCGGGATAAATATCGGCGTTGAACCGGCTGTACGATCCGTACGTCAGGCTGTGCTCCTCGCGCAAATCAAGGAACAACCGCGCCTGCGCACCGCCGCCCTCAACCTGGTTCATCACTACCAGCCCGTAATACTCCGGATCGACACGGCGAATGCCTCGGTTTCCCCCGACGATGTAGGTCTGTACTGAAGCAGGCCGGTCAACCAGTGTGATCTTCGTCGCCTGCGGCGTGGCCGCAGAGTAAGACACCGGCGCCTCCCCCGCGCCCTTCCATGCGCCAAAATATTTCTCCAGCATCGCCTGCATCTCAACACTCTTGAAATCGCCGGTCACTCCCAGGATCGTATTGCCGGGAACAAAATGCTTATCGTGAAATCGCCTTAGATCCTCCACCGTCAGCTTTTCGAGCGACTCCTTGGTTGGCGAAGTGATAGCCAACGGAGCGTCGCCATAGAGCACGCGGCGGAACGCTTGTTGCCCCAGAAAATTCGGATTCGCGAGCCGCGCTTCAAGTCCTGCTTCTTCACGCTGCTTGTACTTTTCCAGTTCGCTAGCCGGAAACGTAGGATGCAGCAACACATCGCTCATCAGGTCAAGAATCTGCGGCGTGCTATTGATCAAACCCGACGCATTCACCGATGTGTAGCTGACGCCAAATCGCGAGCTGGCATCCAGCGTGGCGCCCAGCTTGGCCACTTCTTCCGCGATCTGCGCGCTCGTTCGGCGTTCCGTGCCTTCAGTCAACATGTCGGCGGTGGAAGATGCCAGCCCCGGCAAATCCGCTGGGTCGGCGAGCTGACCGGGACGGATCCACATAGTGAATGCAATCGTCGGCAGCTTGTGGTCTTCCTGTAGCACGAGCGTCAATCCGTTCGCCAGTTTCGCAACCGTCGGACGCGGAAGCTGAACGCGCAGTATTTCCTTATTCACCGGCGCGCGGTTTAGCCGCTGGACCTGGCTCATCGGAGCGGACTTGTCCTGCCCCTGTCCCTGTGCACGCGCGATCGGTGCAGCAAAAATCAGCACGGCAAACAGCGCACCGGCGGCAGCCGCCCATGCGCTTGATTTCGGAAACGGTTTTCTCATGGCGCCTTCTCCCTCCATCTGGACTTTGCCGGCAAACCGAACATTTGCTCCGCTCATTTTCCCGCCTTTGGCGCTTTGGACGCTTCGTCCGCCGCCGGCAAGGTGATCACCACGGTTCGCTGGTCGCGCACCAGAAATTTCTTCACCGCTGCGTTCACCTGGTCCAGCGTCACCGCGTTTTCCTTATCCAGAATGGTGTTAATCAGGTTCGGGTCGTTGAAATAAACGGTATAGCTGCCAATCAGAATTGCGGTAAACAGCGAGGACCGCCTGCGCTCGATGAATTGCCGCAAAAGCTGCGTCTTGGCTTTCGCCAGTTCGTCCGGCGTCACACCGTCTTTCACCACCGTCGCGATTTCGTCATCAATACCCTTTTCCAGGTCCTCAACCTTCACTCCCGGACGCGGAGTCGCAAAAATGTATAGCAGGCTTGCGCCGATCCGCTCGTCGCCCTGCACCCCAACCTCCGAAGCGAGTTGCTTGTCTTTTACCAGGTGCTGGTAAAAGCGCGAGCTTTCGCCCCGGCCCAGAATGATCGCCAGTTGCTGCATCGCGTAATTTTCCGGCGTATTGCCGGGGGGAATGTGGTACGCCATGATGATCTGCGGCAGGCGCGCCAGCGGATCGTAAACAGTCTCGCGGCGCTCACCGTAGTGCGGCTCTTCATCCAACAGCACTTTCGGCGGCTCAGGCTGCGAGGGAATCCCGGCAAAATATTTTTTAACTTTCGCCAGCGCTTCGTCCGTATCGAAATCGCCCACCAGCGTCAGCACCGCGTTATTCGGCGCGTAGTAGATGCGGAAGAAATCGGACACGTCCTGCACCGTCGCTGCATTCAGGTCCGACATCGAGCCGATGGTGGAATGCTTGTAAGCGAAATTGTCGTAGGAAAGATTGTCCACATCCAGTCCCGCCCGGCCGTAGGGCTGATTGTCGATGCCCTGCCGCCGTTCTTCCTGCACCGCGTTGCGCTGGTTGTCCAGATTCGCCTGCGTGATGTTCAGAGACTTCATGCGGTCTGCTTCCAGGAACAGCCCGAGATCGAGCTGGTTTTTCGGCAACTCCTCGAAATAAGTCGTGCGGTCTTCGTTCGTGGTGCCGTTCATTCCGCCGCCGTTGTTCAGCACCTGGATGAAATGTTCGCCCTTGCCCACGTTTTCCGAGCCTTGAAACATCATGTGCTCGAAAAGATGCGCAAATCCCGTGCGCCCCGGCCGCTCGTTGCGACTCCCGACGTTATAGCAAACGTCTATGGAATACACCGGCGCGCTGTGGTCCGGCACGAGGATCACGCGCAATCCGTTGTCGAGCTTCACTTCGCGAAATTCAAGCTTCGGTAGTTTTATATCGTTATCCGCCGGCGACGCATCCAGCGCCGCACCCAGCCCGAAACACATGGCGAGGCCTGCGACGAGAATCACGGCCAATCTCCGCTTCACAAACATTTTCTCACCTCCAATATCGGTGTTTATTGTGCATATTTTCGCCGCAACTGGCAAACCACAGCTTCACTTGAACGGTTTAGACGCAGTTCCGCCCCGCGCGCTAGCTGAAGCCTGAATTTGAAGAGAAGTAGATTGCAGGTGGTTATAAAAAAAATGCGCCGGTCGCTTGATAGCCGACCGGCGCGCTGTTTATAAGCAGGTGTAGGTTAGTTTTCCAACTGCACTTGCAAGATTTCTCCCGCCAACCGGGTCATCCGTTGCGAACTCGGCCCCGTCCTCTGACGCAACGCTGTTTCCATGCGTCCGATCAGGACTGGTTTGCGATTGAGCGCCGCAGGCGCCGGTTCATCGGCCAACTGGACTCGCTCGATACGAAGGCCAAGCGTGCGCTCGATTTGCATCAACTCCGAGCGTTGTTCGCGCCCAAAGAGTGTGGAAGCAATTCCGCGTTCGCCCGCGCGTCCGGTGCGTCCGACGCGATGGATGAAGTTCTCCGCGATATCCGGCAAATCGTAATTGATCACGTGCGCGATATCCTGCACGTGAATGCCGCGCGAAGCCAAATCCGTCGCGATCAG
>JBEKSN010000096.1:0-13443 GCA_049517055.1 Candidatus Acidiferrales bacterium
GGCCGCCGGCAGCACCACTATCCGACTTCCGAACAACTTCCGGCCTAGCGCGCGCCGAGCCAGTCTCGTCATGCGAACGCGGAGTTGTCATCCGAAGCCGGCGCTTGCTATCCTCGACGCTCATACTTCACCTTCGAACCACCAAGGATTGCGATGACTCTGGAAGACTATAAAAAGAAACGTCACTTTGGCATATCTCCGGAACCGTCCGGCAAAACCAGCCGCGAGAAAAACCAGCATCCCAATCTCTTGTACGTCGTTCAGAAACATCGCGCCACTCAGCTTCACTATGATTTCCGCCTCGAATGGCATGGCACGCTACTTTCCTGGGCCGTACCCAAAGGGCCTTCTCTCGATCCCTCGGTGAAACGCCTGGCCATGCAGGTGGAGGATCATCCCGTTGAATACGCTGAGTTCGAAGGCGTCATACCCGAAGGCGAATATGGCGGCGGCACCGTCATGGTCTGGGACAACGGAACTTGGGAGCCTGAAGTGGAAGACGTGGACGCTGCAATACAAAAAGGGGATCTGAAGTTCACTCTGCGCGGGAAAAAACTAAAAGGTTCGTGGGTGCTCGTACGTACGCACGGCTATGGTAGTAGTTCCGGCAAATCATGGCTGCTCATAAAACATCGCGATCAATACGCCTCCACTGGTGAGATCACCATGGAAGAGCCGCGCTCCATCACCAGCAAACGTCTCCTCGCCGACATCGCCCGCGACGGCGGCGGCGACGTCGAGAAAGCCGCCACCGGCGACCCCCAAACCAAAACCCCGAAGAAAAAACTCGCGCCAGCCGTCAAAAGCTCTCCGAAATCCCCGAAGCCCCGCAAGCGCGCAACTTAGAACTTGCGCAGCTCCCCGGGGAATATCTGGCGTCGCATTCGCGTCTTCACCCCAGCGACGCGTATCCCGTGAGAGTCCCTCGGATTTTCGTAACTTACCTGCGGAAGGCGGCCAAGTCTTTCGTAGCGCCGGCGTCCCGCCGGCTCTTTTCTGTTGTCGCGCTCAAACTGATCCGTCGCAGGGAATATCTCGCGCCTAAAGCCTCTTTTACCAGTCCGGTCTGTCTTTATGAAATCGCATTCGGATGGGCCGCGGATTTTCTGCCGCCCATCCGTGCTGCGGACACTCCCATCGCCGGGGAAATTGTTTTGCACCGGGAACAGGCCGAAGCACCAGCGCTGCTCCGCACTTCGAACATTTCATCCCGTCCTGTGCCGAACCGGATTCGTCCACCGCGCGCTTATGTCCCTTCGTTCTCGGCCCCTGCCTCACGCGTGCACGAAATCGTCAATCCCTTGTTCGCGTCAAATCGCTGTTTGCGATCTAATCCCTTAAAGAAAGCGCGAGACGCTTTGCCGATCACGACCGGAATAGTCGAACCTTCCATCTTGACTTCGTTCTTCGTTGCGCCGTTCTGACGATCCTGGTATTCGAAACTAATTGAGTAAGAGTGCAACTTTTCCTCCTTGTCTTGATTTCGATCACCGGTGCGTTGCCGAATCCGGTGTTCCACTTGATAGCATACCGTTCATTCCGCTTTTCATCTATAGATGAACTGACGATCTCTTTTGCACAAAAAGAAGCCCGGCCTTTCGTACCCCAACGATTCACCCGACTCCGTAGCGGCGCAGCATTGCTGGCCCGGCACAAATGCTTGGCAATGACGTTGAGGATAGTCGAACGCGGAGTTCAGCCCATCACGATGTTGCAGATCGGCTGGCCAACCGGAAGCTCGCCAGCGCTTCGGCTTCGTTCTCAAATGTGGGAATCGAGTTTAAAATTCGCATCACCGCCAGCACTTCCCGCACGCGATCGCTCGGGCGCAGTAACTTCAGGCTCCCGCCCTCGCGCGTGAGCCCGACATAAGTCCCCGCGATAGACGCGATGCCCGAGCTATCCATCATCGTCAGGCCCGCCAGATTCACCAGCACTTTACGCACTCCGCTGGCAGTCAACTTTCGCAGTTGAAAGTCCAGAAGATCGGTGTTCGCCCCGATCGTCGCTCTTCCCTGAAGATCCACAATCGTGACATCTTCAGACTCCCGGATTGAAATCTCCAGCGGCATAGTAATCTCGCTTAGCATACCGCGTTTAGACCGCTTCGCGCACCTTCGCGCGTCCGCAACCTTTCGCTTCACACCCCAGTCCACACCAGGCCCCGGAACCTCTTGACATTGGTACCGTATATGTTACCATACAGCATGCCCGAATCGCGAGAATATTTGGACGCCTCGGGCAGAAGCCCGTTCGCCCACTGGTTCAATGGCCTGAACGCTGAAGCAGCGGCCAAAGTGAACACCGCCGTCAGCCGCTTGGCTTGCGGCAACTTATCCAACGTCAAGCCTGTGGGTTCTGGCGTTTCCGAGCGCACCATCGATTTTGGGCCCGGTTACCGGTTATATTTTGGCCAGGATGGCAGCGACATTATAATTTGCTCGCGGGTGGCACAAAACATCGCCAGGAAGACGACATCCGCATAGCTATATCGAGATGGAATGATTACAAACAACGACGCAGGAGACTCTGATATGCCTCTGACACGTGATTTTAATCATACGGTTCGTGCACGAGCGCGACGAGATTCGGCTTTTCGGAGAGCCCTGTTGCGCGAAGCGCTTGAAGTTCTGATGTCCGGCGACGTTGAGACTGGCAAGATCCTGCTGCGTGATTACATCAATGCCACGCTTGGTTTCGCAGGGCTCGCCGAGCTTTCCCGTATTCCGCCGAAGAGTTTGATGCGTATGTTCGGCGCCGACGGCAATCCCCGCGCCGAGAATCTCTTCGCTGTTATCGAACTTCTTCAAGAAAATGAAGGAGTCCGCTTCGAGTTGCGGTCTCGGACCGCATAGCAAATTCACCGTTTGTCGCCGCGGCGTTTCGGCGCAGTGAGCTGGTAGCTTCCTGCCACCAGCTCGGCAACTTCCTTCCAGTCGATCGCACCCCGGTCCAGGCGCAGCGCTACCCAGCCTCTCGGTCCAATGTATGCGGGCATATAAAATCGGGCAGGCTGTGCGGCGATCAGCGCGGTGTTATCCCCCGGCAGGACTTTGGCGCACACCGAAACGATGCCGTCGCCATGATGGTCGTTCAAGAAGTAGGCGAAAACTTTCTTGCGTACGCGGAAAGCGGCATGGCTGCCGCTGCATTCCCGCATGGCTTCAGGCAGCGCCAGGCAAATCTTCGTCAGCCTCGCGAGACGCGGCTGTTTGCCCGCTTTGCCCATCTGCCCCAGCCTCGCCACGCATTTATGGCCGCCACAGTCCGCCGCCGCGGATTCGCCCGGCGGATACGGTAACGTCAGCCGTCACAAAATGCCGGCGACGAATTCTCCGAGCCCGGATCTCCTAATCAGTCCTGCTTCCGCGGCCATGCCTCGCAAGACCAAAATAAAACTAGGCCCCGGCTGTCGCGGCCTGCGCTCGCTCTTCGGGCTTCACGAACACCTTGCTCGCCAGTTCCACTACTTGTTTCAGGTGCCACCACTCGCGATCGTTCATCTGTTTCGCGTCACTACTCACGTAATAAATCGACACATAGGCGTTCGCGGAAACCGGCACACGAATCACCAAATTGCTCTTCTGCTCCGTTTGGTTTTCAGTCACGACGATCCTCCCCCAAGTCTCAGATCGAGTAAGTACGAAAATGAAACATTACGACGGCGCTCATTCTCTCTCGTTTGCGTTATCCGGGCAAGCCTTACAACAACCCTCGGACATAGGAATCCTCGGCAAACGGGGATTTTGGTTTTACCTTAAGGTCGCAGCATGCTGCGCTCCCAGCCTTAACGATATGGCAGCACCCGTTTTTCGTAGCGCCGGCGTCTCGCCGGCTCTTTTGACTTTCTCGATACCGCGGAAATTATAGGAAGTTGTCGCTAGCGATGGGGATCTTTTGCGGGGCAAGCTCCGCAGCGCGGGCGTCCTATTTCGGGGAGGACGCCCTCGCCGCGCAGAGCTTTGCTGTTACTTTTCGAAGACTTTCTCTACCTGGCCGATTTTCTTTTGGACTTTGCCCGCTACCTTTTCGCCCGTACCGTCATCTTGCAGGTTCGGATTGTTGGTAGCGCGTCCCACGGCCTCTTTCACTTTGCCTTTCACTTCGTGCAGCGTTCCTTCTGCTTGGTCCTTCGTGCTGTCCTTCATGATGGCCTCCCTACTGTGGTTTGTGTTCTCAAAAACGTACAGCTCCGAGCAGGTACAAAACCAATACGATCAGCAAAACGGTGCCGAGGATTCCGAGGCCGCCGCCGGTTCCCCATCGCGAGTAGCCGTAGTATCCGCCGCCTCCACCGAACAACAGGACCAAAATAATGATGAGCAGTAGCATCGAAAGCCTCCTAGTAGCTTAGATACAAGTGGTCGAACTTAGTTACACGGAATTCGGCATCGAGCGCCGATAAACCCGATGAACTCGCCTATTCGCAGGCTGTCTGAATTTGCAGACGACTACTATCGTAGCGGCTCCAAACCGCGGCGTCTGTTCAATTAAGCACACTCCGGTGCTGCCCCGTTTTTCGCCACGCCGCCCGCTCTTCCTATCCTGGAGTCACGCACCTGTCGCTGTTACGCAGCAGTCACTTACCGTGCTAGGTACTAGTCAGCAACCTTTGGCAACCCTGCGCGCAACTAAGACCGCAGCGAGGCTCCCCGTCCTGGGCGGCTGCGCATGGCGCGCAAAGCCAGCGATCGTTCACATCTGCGAGCGTATGCGGCAATCCAATGACAATTGGCCGCGCGTACTCGGTCTGTAATACGAAGTTATTCCATGTGCAACGAAGAATCGTTATCCAAGTCCGCTACTTGTAGCGGATTCGGGCAGCATCTGTGCCCGTTCGCCACGTGAACCGGGCGTGAAAACGGCAGGCTAACCAACGAGCGTCCGAGGGGGAACGCCGTTTATGGCGCGTAAAGCCGCGTCCGCGAAATCTCGCAAACGCAAATCTTCGTCCGTCAAAGGTCGAAACCCGCGCTCGTCTGTAGCCATGCGCGGCCTTTCCACTTGGTGTGCTACAGCAACGCCTTTTCCCTCGCCTGCTCTGGAGCAGAATGTTCGCGCCGATGTCTGCGTAATTGGTGCCGGAATTGCCGGCTTGACCACCGCTTACCTGCTCGCTCGCGAGGGCCAGTCCGTAGTCCTGTTGGAAAAAAATAAAATCGGCGGCGGCGAAACTTCTCACACCAGCGCCCATCTTTCCAACGCTCTGGACGTCGGCTATCGCAAGATTGAAAGCCTTCACGGCGAAACGGGCGCGCGCCTTGCCGCTCACAGCCACTCCTCGGCGATTTCGCGAATTGATTTTATCGTTGCGAAAGAACACATTGATTGTCGTTTTGAAAGAGTTGACGGATACCTGTTTCTTGGCCCCCACGATTCAGAGAATCACTTGCGCCAGGAATTCGAGGCCGCCCGGCGCGCGGGCGTCAACGTGAAAGAAGTGCAGCACGCGCCGTCCAATCTGAAACTTGGCCCCTGCCTTAAATATCAGCGCCAGGCGCAATTCCACCCGCTAAAGTACATCGCCGGCCTGGCTGCCGCATTCAAGCGCTATGGCGGCCGAATCTATACCGCAACCGAAGCGCGAAAAATAAAATCAGGTAAGACCGCCGAAATCCTTACAGCAAATAAAAGGAAAATCTCGGCTGCTGCGGTCGTGGTAGCCACGAACACGCCTGCGAATCACCGCATGAGCCTTCGCGCCAAACAAACTGCCTACCGCAGTTATGTAATCGGCATCCCCATTCGTGCGAATTCAATTCCCAATGCTTTGTACTGGGATACCGAGAATCCGTTCCATTACGTGCGCTTGCAGCGCATGAACGACCATCTTGGCGAGCGCCAGCTTTTGATCGTCGGCGGCGAAGATCACAAAGCAACCCAGACAGAAGACCTTGAGAACCGTTTCGCGCGCCTCCGCAGTTGGGCCCGAGCCCGCTTCGGGACTTTGGCCGAGCCCGAGTTTCATTGGTCCGGGCAAGTGATGAACAGCACCGACGGCCTTGCGCTCATCGGCCGCAACCCCGGCGATGAAGAGAACATGTACATCGCTACAGGTGATTCAGGTATGGGCCTCACGCACGGCACCATTGCCGGAATACTTCTCACCGATTTAATCATGGGACGCGAAAATCCCTGGGCCGGTCTGTATAACCCTTCGCGCGCGAGTCTTCTCGCAACACCTGAATCCGCAGCCGAGATATCTCCGGAATAAGCCCGCGGCGGCGTTGCCATCAATTTCTACCTTGATTCGCGTATTTTCGCCGCTCGTCCGTTATGATAGGAGTGCTTTCTTGATCGCTATCGAGGTTCGTAACGGCCAATCCTTTCGTGCACGTTGAACGGCCCACCGCAAAGGTATCCGGCGGCGGAATGCGATGACTTTGGAGCGAGCACTATGAAACCGAAAATCCTTGCAACGTGTATTGCCGTCCTCCTGTTGAGTGCAATAAGCGCGGACTCGTTAGCTGGGGATAACGACTCCAGGGACAAGGGTATATCCGGCTCTCAATTGCGCGACATCGCCGACTCTTTGCCGCCATCAACCGGGTCCATTGAGGCAATACAGTTTCTTC
The DNA here is from genome assembly GCA_049517055.1 of Candidatus Acidiferrales bacterium. Taxonomy (GTDB): domain Bacteria; phylum Acidobacteriota; class Terriglobia; order Acidiferrales; family UBA7541; genus Palsa-295. The sequence continues at coordinate 6,576 of JBEKSN010000096.1, forward strand.
GAGCAGACAACTCGATTGATCGGGCGGCAATTCTGATGTACGGAGAAACTACTCGTTGGCAGATTTTCGTGTTCCGCCGCCAACCCAACGGCAAGTTCGCCCTTGAATGGAACTCCGCAAAGCTCGTCGATTTGTTTGCTGAAAGCTCGGCCGATCAGTTCCAACCTTACAATTCGTTCGGCGAGCAGACTTTCAAGTTCTCGGGATGTGCTCCGCATAACTGTCCAGACGTATTTTCGGTCCTGCTCTACATCCCTTCAAAAAGCATGGCTATTGCCGCCACGTACACACTAGGAAAAATAACTTACTCCCCGCCCGCAGTCGGAGGTCAGGGATACCAAATTTACAGAAATTATCTCGATAAGCTGATCGCCAAACAACGAACTGTCGCGAACTAGCCTTCGCGCAGCAGAGGCTGGAGAGGCCGACATCAATGAGTTACATAACGAAAAGCCTGGTTCCGGGTGAGACCCTGCTATTCGAGACGCGCCACCACTGGGTTGTCTTGATCGGCCCTGTGATCGTCAGTTTGTTGCTGGGCGTACCGGGTGCCATGATTCTGGCCGACGCCGTCGCAGAGAAAAACGGCCGCGGCGTTCAGCAGCTCAACTCGATCGGCCCTGAAGCCCTGGCCGCGATCGGCGCTGCCCTCTTATTGGTCGCGCTGATCATCTTCGCCTACGGCCTGGCAAAGCGTAACGCAACGGAAATGGCCGTCACCAACCGCCGCGTGCTGATCAAAACCGGCATGGCCAGCCGCAGAACTCTCGACATGGTGTTGAACAAGGTCGAAAGCATCGCCGTACAGGAAACTTTTCTCGGCCGAATGCTCGGCTACGGCTCCGTAGTCGTCCGCGGCACCGGAGGCACCCCGGAATCTTTCGTCATGATCGCCCATCCCCAGCAATTCCGCCAAAGCGTCCAACAGCAAATCGGCGTCGCTTAGTTCTTGTAGCGGCCGCCTTTAGGCGGGCGCATTTTCGTCGCAGGGGCAGCGACACTTCCGACATCCTCGTTGGATTAGGATTGCTCGCGGGGTAGCTAACGAGTTCCGCATCTCCACAAGTACAGGCATTTCGCGGCCCGAGCCTTTCTAATAACGGTCGGCGAAGGGTCGCAAAGACAAGGGGGCCGATCGATAAGCGTTATATGGTTCTGCAATTGGGTTACCTTAGGGAAATATTGCCCTTTCTGTTCGGTGCTATCGAGCTGAAATGTATACACGATTGAATATGGTGTTACCGCATCGCCGCATCCTCGGCACTCGAACTGTGATTGCTGGGCGCTGTCCATAGCGGCCTGTTGTAATAGCGGTGGGCCACTGACTACATTCGCCGACTCGACGCTTCCGTCCCGCCGGATGCCAAGCGCTAGAACCACCTCACCCGTAATGTGTGCGACCCGCGCTATCGGAGGATAGACCGGCGGCGTCAACTTAGCTAAAACGACTGCGGACTGTCCGCCAGAACCATTGGACGCTTGCGCAAAAGAACTCTGAACCGCTGCACAAATACAAATAGCTAGCACAGTACTTGCGAGAATCGGAAATAGAGAGCCTCTCTTCACCTCAGGGATTCTAGGCGGGTGAGACGCTCGAGCCAAGGATTTTTCAATCGAGTGGAATGCCGTGGTTTTGCCTCTCCAAAACTGTAAACTATTGTCTGAATTATTTTTCGCTACGTGATTCCCTTTCTCCATCTCGGACCTCTCACCATTCCCACGTTTGGCTTGATGGTCGCCTGCGCCATGCTCTCTGCATTCTTCGTCCTGCGCGCCGACCTCGAACGCCGCGGCCTCGCATTGTCCGGCAAAAAGGACGCGTCGAACTCAGCAGGCGCAGCTTCCCCCAAATCCGCCAACGCCGAAGCCGAACTGCTCATCGCGATTCCCTGCATGGTTGGGCTTGCCGGCGCAAAGCTGTACCACCTGCTCGAATCCCCGGCGGATTTTTTCGCCCATCCGCTCGCGCTGCTCATTAGTCCTTACGGCTTTGCCTGGTTCGGCGGACTGCTCGCAGGTTTCGCGGCGTTCGTATGGGTCGGTCGCCGCCAGCGTATCCCGCTCCTCACTCTGCTCGACGCCGGCTCGCCCGCCGCTGCCTTAGGCTACGGCATCGGACGCATCGGCTGCTTTCTCTCTGGCGACGGCGACTACGGCATCCCCACTTCCCTCCCATGGGGCATGAGTTTCCCGAACGGCCTCGTCCCAACAACCCAGCGTGTCCATCCCACCCCGATTTACGAATTGATCGTGGCCTGCGCCATCGCCTGGTTTCTATGGCGCATGTTCGATCGCCAGCGCGACGCGCTGCGCAACAACCCCTTGCCCGCCGGCTCCGTTTTCGCCGCGTACCTGGTGCTGACAGGCTTAGCCCGTTTCCTGGTGGAATTCATCCGCATCAATCCCCGCTCCTTCCTCGGAATGTCCAACGCGCAAGCCGCCAGCCTCGCGTCATTCATCGCCGGAATTATTTTATGGTCGTGGCTGGCGAAGAGTTTCACCCGCCGAGAAAATCTAAACTGACGGCGCTGGGTTGCGCCTATGAAGTCGAGAGGTTCTTGTCCGGTGCAGTTTTTTCCCCGGAGGTCTTGGACATGCGTATGCCAAGTAATCCGTTCGAAAGAACCGCGCTGCACCGGGTCGGATCTACTTCCGCGGGTAATTCCTGGATGCAAAAAAGGTTCACTGAAGGATGCGCCGAATCGGCGTGCCGCGCTGAAACTTCTTCGCGGCACGCATGGACGCACATAATCGCAAGAGCAGCCGCGTCCATCCGCGGCGGCCCTCGCAACGGGTCCAGCGAACGCACCAACCCGGACGTGTCCGCGCGATCTTTGCACTCTTGACAGCCGAAAATCAGAAGCCAGCGCGGCTCGATGCCCAGGATCACTTGCGCGCTCCGGTATCCCGGCAGCGATGCCAGCACGCTTACGAACCCGCCGCACTCCGCGACGTCCACTTGCATCTCGCCCAGCACCTCGTGTTCGGCGTCCAGCCAATCTTCGAGTTCGCTGCCCGTCCGCGCGCCACGATCCATGAATTTCTCGTAGGCCCGGCGCGCCACTCCGTCGTAAGCGCAAAGAAGCGCCTCCGTCAAATCGGACAGCGGAACGAATTCGCGCAGCGCGGCGGAGGGCAGCGCGAGTTTCAAGTGCTTCTGCGACGGGACCGTGCGCGTCCCCGATGCGAATGGCTTCATAGCGCCTCTCACTGTTTAATAAATGCCAAATGCTCCTGCCGTCAAATGCTCACGCCGCTCAATGGCGAATCAGTGTGCGAGCGGGGTGCCGGCGAAAATGTTCCCCGGGAACGTCGCCCGGGACTCCGCGAGCTTTCGCGGGTTCGAGTTCGAGCCCCGCATCGTTAGGAATGGAGATTAATGCTGCCCCCGCCGATCGGCGTCGCGGCGGCAGCGAGTTTTTTTGCGCAGCACTTCCCTGCGCGGAGCGTCCTCTTCTTTCGCCCGGGCCTACACCAGGGTCCGCAGCGGAAAGCATTTCGCGCGGCGATGTTTCGGCAACCCAGCCGAATGCTTTGCCGGACGAGTTCGACACTTGCGTGCGGGCGGGTTTGTCCAATAGCTGTGTGATTTCCAATTGCAACTTGGAGGAGTTCAGCGCCCGGTCGCCGAGAGTCATCATTCCACGCTGGACTACCGGCAGCCACAGCGAAGCTTCCGAGAGCGCAACCGAAACGAGCAATGTCGCGCCACACTCCAAAACCACGTCGGTTAAGTCGTAGCCGCTGCCGTCACCGATGCTTTCGCCCGCGAGGATCACATCGAATCGAATCGTTTTAAGCACAGATTCTGCTTCGGCGATGCTGCTTACGGAATAAGCGTTCCAGCCATCCCGTTCAAGTCGTTGCAGCGTAGCCAGAGTGCTGGCGGATGCGTTGCCCACGACAAGAATGCGAACCGCGGAGGCGGACATAGCTTCCCCTTTTGGCGGGGAACGGGCGGCCCACAAAACGGTCAAATCGGAACGAGTACGGCGTTTGGCAGGCGGCGCTGCAAACGCACACTTCCAAAAACTCAAACGTACAAAACCGGCCACAAATCTTCATCCCCCCAGAACCGCCTGCCGCACTTTTGTCTCGATGCTGCAAGCAGCTCTGGAGAGATGTTGACCGTCCATTCCCTATTTACTTATCGGGGAACCTTGGGAGAAACATTAGCAACATTCCCTGACCCTTCCAGCTTTGGCAACCAAATATAATCTTCGCGATAGTTGTTTCAATTCGCAACATTACGGCTTTTGTTTTGCGGTCGGTACGCAACTCCGCGATGCAATCAACAATAGTGCTAGTTCCAAAATGAAACTCGTAGCTCCGGCGACTTTCAGACGCCGCCCTTCCCGTTTTGAGACACAAACTACTTGACAATACTATTTACGAGAGAGTAAATTCGCGCTCGAGTTGGAATTGAATCCTGGGCTTCGAATTCCACACCGCAACCGAATTTGACTGACCCAAGCGCGCACGAGGCGTTTGTGGTCACAACTGTGTCTAGCTTTCACTAAATAATGACCACTCTTCCTGGGGCAACCTTCAACTCGGGTCAGTTCAACAGGCCGAAGGCGAGCGCTTCCCGCGCGAAGAGGCGAGCGGAGCGCGCCGAACGTACTTTTGCTCTGGCCTATAATTCCCGCTACGACGGATTCGAATCGCTGGCGACTGCGTCGCGCCCACTGGCCGTGTTGGCAAAAGTATTCGACGAGTTTTTGTTTGAGCTCGACACAGACGGCCGGTTCTTAGGAATGTGGAGCTCCCGCCAGCCTCTCAAAATCGGGCACCAGACGGACTTTATAGGTCGGCATGCCATGGAGGTTTTGGGGGAAGACGTTTTCCTCCCGTTCAGCGAGGTTCTTCACCGCGTGATCGCGACCCACCAGGCCGACGGGATCGAATTCCCCGTGGACTTGGAAGACGGCCGCCATTGGTTTTACGCCCGCGTGTTGCCGGTCGGCCGAACCTCGGGAAAGCGCCCTTCCGTTTCATTGCTGGCTCACGACATTACCGCACAAAAGAAAACCGAAGACGAACTGCGCAAAAGCCAGGCTTTGCTGGCGCAAGCCGAACAGCTCGTCAACATGGGGAGCTGGGAAGTGGATGCAAACCTGGGGACCGTTTTGTGTTCCGACAATCTCTATCGCATCCTCGGAGTCGATCACCGAAAATCCGAGATGGAAGCTCCGAACATCGGGCAGAACGTGCATCCCGACGATGTCGCCGAGGCCCAGAAGCGTATGCAAGGGGCGATAGCAGACGGGACACCTTTCCAGCACGACTTTCGATGCCTTTCGTCCGCTGGCTTGCGCCATTTTCACGCTCGGGGTTTTCCTCTGCGCGACTCCGAAGGGCGCGTAGCCCGCGTGGTGGGAGTAACCGAAGACGTCACCGACCGCCTGAATGTCGAGGAGCGGCTGCGGCGCGTGTCCGACCAGTTGCTCACTTTGCGCGACGAAGAACATCGCCGCATGGCCCGCGATTTGCACGAAACCGTTTCGCAGGAAATGGCTGCGCTGAAAATGTCACTCGCGCGCGTGGGCGACACACTGCCAAAGCGCAACACCGTGGGCAGGAAATTCCTGCAATCCGCGCGCGATTTTGCCGACGCCGTCATTCGCCAGGTTCGCACCGTCTCTTACCTGCTGCACCCGCTGTTGCTCGAAGAAGCCGGACTTGGCTCGGCGTTGCGATGGTACGCCTCGGGATTTGCGGAGCGCAGCGGCATCCAGGTGAAAGTGAACAGCAACGGAGATTTCGGCCGCTTGCCCAAGGAAACCGAAATCGCGCTTTTTCGCGTGGTGCAGGAAGCGCTTACGAATATTCACCGCCATTCCAAATCCCCCGTCGCGGTGATTCGCCTGCACCGCGCCGGCGGAAACATCCGCATCGCGGTGAAAGATGCGGGCGTCGGGATGGCGCAGCCTTCCGCGGCCACCGGCTGGAATTCCCCGCTGGGCATCGGCATCGCCGGAATGCGCGAGCGCGTGAAACAGCTCGGCGGCACCTTCGAAATAAAAAGCAAGCCCGGTCGCGGCACCACCGTCTCGGTAGAGCTCCCCGCGCCCGAAGATTCGCACCAGCCGTAGCGCGGGTTTTGCTTTTCGTAGCGCCGGGCCCGTCTTGTGAATCCCGAAGGGATTCACCCAGAGTCCGTTGCGAAGGGCCGGCTCTTTTGACGTTGTCGCTGGACCGGCGAGGGCCGATGCGAGGCGCGGCGTGATGGACGGGGCGCGGAGCGAAGGACCGAGGCGCGGGGCGGAAGACGGCCGCAATCTCGGTGCGCGGAGCCGAGGTGCGGAGCGAAGGGCGGGGGCGCGGAGCGGAGCGAAGGCGCGGCGTGATGGGCGGGGCAAGGCAAGGGGCGGGAGACGGCCACAATCTCGGTACGCGAGGGAAAAATGGCGAAAGAAGCGGCAACTTCAACCACGGGGGCGGCACCGGCGGCGCCGAGAACCTACAAGATTCTCGTAGCCGATGATCATTCCATCGTGCGCCGCGGTATCCGTTCGCTGCTGGAGTCCCAGCCGGATCTAGAAGTATGCGCGGAAGCGGCCGACGGCGTGACCACCATGGATTACGTGATCAAGCAGCGGCCGGACCTGGTTGTGCTCGATCTCACTATGCCGGAAAAAAACGGCCTGGAAGTGGCCCGCATGATTCGCGAAAGGTCGCCGTCCACCGATGTGCTGATCCTGACCATGCACTTTTCCGAGGAGGTTGCGCGGGAAGTACTGCGCTGCGGCGCGCGCGGGTACGTTCTGAAATCCGACGCGGACGGCGAGTTGCTCTCCGCCGTGCGCCATATCCAGGAGGACAAGCCGTTTTTTACCGGCAAACTGGCCGCCACCATGGCGGAAAG
>JBEKSN010000097.1:0-13322 GCA_049517055.1 Candidatus Acidiferrales bacterium
CAGCCCGGACTGCCGCATCCATGTCCGTGACCAGATAGCCTGTCCGTTCCGCGCCGAACGGATATGGGACTGGCGTCTGGAAACCGAAAACTGAAAAAATCCCCACGGGCGTCGACACCGCTTGCCATAGAGTGCTGCTCGGAGTTGGCGTCACCGTGATAACGGCCGCCTTGGAGCTGGTGCCGCCAAAAGTGGCTAGAAGACTGGCGACAAAGCTGTCGAAATCATCCCGCGGGACATAGACGTGGGTCGTACCATATTGCGGCGCCACGGCGATATTCGGCGTTTCCGTCGTAGCGGCGTGGGCGACCGAAGGTGCGATTCGCGGCAACAGGGATAGATGTGCGCTCCCCGCACCCAGAAGGACCGCAATCGCGGTAACGGCTACGGCTCTGTGTACACGCAACGAAAGCTCCTTTCTAGACGAGGGATTGTATCAGCAACAGCAATCCGAGTAGTTCTTCTGCGAACTAGACCTTAAACCGCGAGCTGCCCTCTTTGCTGTCAATTCTGCTCTCGAAAGAAGATGGCGGCTTCCGCTTCGTGGATTCGGGTGCAAAGTTTCGTGGGATTGAGTTAAGGAAGACCGGGGTATAAACGCTCTAGCGATCGAAGTGATTCACATAAGCCCCTAACTACTTCTGGAATCTGATCGATGCTCACTTAGGTGCCAACCGAATTATTTTTCAGCCTCGTTGCGCCAGTTCTCCGACTGGCGGTTTATCGCCGCGTAACACTCGCACGAGGCATCCTCCAACTCTCTCCGGTTTTCAATTTTTACTTCCCCACGCGAATACATGATCAGTCCGGCCTTTTGCAGCATGCCCGAAGCCAGAGTCACGCTCGCGCGCCGGGTTCCCAGCATGTGCGCTAGGAATTCCTGCGTTAGCGGAACAATGTCTCCGCCCAGGCGGTCTTGGCTCATCAGCAGCCAGCGCGCCAGTCGTTCATCCACCTCGTGAAGCCGGTTGCAGGCCGCCACCTGCGTGGCCTGCACACCCAGTTCCTGCGAGAAACGCTGCAATGATCTTTCCAGCTGCGGACATTGAGGCAAAATAGCCGCAAAGTCCGTCGCGCTAATCTTGAATCCGCTGCCCGCGATCTGCATAACCACACGGCTGGGACTGCTACTGAACCCGACCACCAGAGGTATTCCGACGAAGCCTTCTTTGCCCGTCAGTCCCACTTCCACGTTTCTTCCGTCTTCCATTACGTTCAAGATGGAAGCTAGCCCACTCTCAATGAAATACGCAAACTCGATCGGCTCGGAGATTTCATTCAGTGTGGCGTGTGTCGGCAGTTCCACAAACTCCAAAGCCGGGAACACGGAATTGAACTCTTCGTTTGGAAGGCTGCGCAAAATTCTGTTTTGCGTGGCCCGAGCATTACCGTCAATCCCAGCATGCTTTGAGACATTTTTGACCACCATTCGGGTTGTAGTTTCGGACATCAGAGGACTCCCTGCGTCATCGGAAAGTTGTCTGATTTCGCAGGAAACCGGGCACCGGGAAGGCGTGGCGGAAAAGTGCTCATGAGACTTCACCAAGATACTCTTTCGTAACGTCAGATACTAGCTATAAATGTTAGCAATCGGCAATTTGGATTCACGCTCTCCTCTAGGCCATAAAATCTGGGCCAGCACGAATATTCCCGTAGTTACCATTGAACGGCGGGGCCAGTAGTGCTAATAAGGGGACAGCGGTTCCTATGGCCAGACTCCCCGCTAAATCGAAATCCCCCGCCCCGCAGGAATGCGCCCGAGCAATTCTGCAGCTACGCCAAAATATGCGTCTGGATCAAGCCGCTTTCGGTGAAGTGCTTCACTGCTCGGCAATGACGGTATCGCGCTGGGAGCGCGGCGTGCAAGAGCCGCCCTCTCACGCCTACGTGGAACTTGGGAATATAGCGGGAGATCCCGCTTGCTGGTTTTTTTGGGGCCGGGCGGGATTGCGCAATGAAGACTTGATGCGCGTCGTTCCGCAGATGCGGCGGCGTCTTGAAAGAACCTCCATGCCGGATTTCGAGATCGTAACGGCGGGCAGTGGTGGCAAGAAGCGTTTGCGCAGCAAGGTCCAACTCGTCGCCATCCCCTTGCTGAAGGTCGTGGCCGCGTCGCACGGCGAAAAAGGCGACGGTACCTCGATGCTGCATCAGGCGCCGTTTGAGAGCATGATTGCGGCACCCAGGGATTGGTGCCCCAATCCCAGGTCTACGAGCTGCTTGCGCGTGAAGGGCAATTCCATGATGCCCCTAATTCAAGACGGCTACGTGGTCGCCGTGGACTCTTCTCAGAGCGAGCGAAGTAAACTGAACGGAAAAATTGTCATCGCCTGGCACAGAGACATGGGCTTGACTGTATCTCGCTTGCAGCGCTATGGCCGCACCGACACTCTGCAGCCAGAAAACCGGGAATATGAATCGATCACGCTCGATAGCAAACACAAATGGACCATACTAGCCAAGGTTCTTTGGTGGATTGGAAAGGCGCCCTAGATGAATGGCAAGCAGCATGAAAACCAGTAGGGCGGCCATGGCGAAATCTTCCCATAAAATTCTGGTACTCGATGTGGGCGGCACGAATATTAAGGTGCAGGCGACTGGACAAAAACAGCCACGCAAGATCCCTTCTGGCCCGGACATGACGGCCAAAGACATGGTTCGCGATGTGAAAGCGGCCACTCGTGACTGGAAATATGACCGCGTTTCCATCGGCTATCCGGGTCCGGTCACCGCCGGCCATCCCGTTCGAGAGCCCGTTAATCTCGGCGGTGGGTGGGTCGGGTTCAACTATAAGAAAGCCCTGGGCTGCCCCGTCAGGATTGTTAATGACGCAGCCATGCAGGCTCTTGGTAGCTATCACGGTGGGCGAATGTTGTTTCTTGGATTAGGCACCGGACTTGGATCCGCAATGATCGTGGACGGAGTTCTAGAGCCCATGGAGCTGGCTCACCTGCCCTATAAGCACGGAAAAACATACGAGGAATATCTGGGACTGCGCGGGCTAAAGCGGCTGGGCAAGAAAAAATGGCGGAAGGAAGTTTTCAAGATTACGGAGCAATTGATAGGCGCGCTTCAAGCCGATTACGTAGTGCTGGGCGGCGGAAATGCGAAGAAACTCAAAAAGTTGCCACCGGGCGCGCGCATGGGACGCAACGAAAATGCGATTCTCGGCGGATTTCGGTTATGGGCGAAAGAGTGAAATGCATGCAGTGCGCAAACCATCTTGAAAGACCACGATGTTCCAAACTGGAATACCTTTAGCCTGGACACTCTTCTGAAAAATCATACCCCTCGCACTCGATTCCACGCGCAGCTCCATGTACGATATCGACGATGATTCGGCGCGCAGTTCTCGCAATGCTTCCCATATTATTTTTGGTGCCTGGAGGAATATCGGCCTGCACCTGTTCAAAGGCTCCTCCAGGAACTTGCCAGGGTTTGCAGCAGGATGACGTTGTATTCGTCGGCACCGTCATGGACGTCGAAAATGTTCCGTCTCCTGCCCCGGACGCTGCCGATTCGCCAAACGCAGGAAGCACAACTTCCGCCACTGACGTCACCCCGGTGATCCGTTATCGTTTCAAAATTGATGAAAAATTTGCCGGGCCGGACGCCGCGGAAATCGATGTCTTCTCCGGTGGCGACGACGGTGATTGTGGCTACCGTTTCCGGAAGGGCGATCAATACATCGTGTTCACGCAACAGGAAATCGAAGGGCGCCTTTTCGCCACGATTTGCAACGGCACCCGCCCGGCCGCCGATGGCCGCGCCCTGCTGCCTCAATTGCGCGCCATGCGCAAACATCAGCGCGTCGCCTCCGTATTCGGTGTTCTTCGCCGCTCCGATCCGCCGCTGCTGGCTCCTGCAGACGATCCGGACGATCCCCTCCCCCACATAAAACTGAAGCTTCGTTCAAAGGATGATCGCTTCGCGACCAGCACGGGGCCGGATGGCGTCTATTCCTTTTACGATGTCCATGCCGGCGAATATCATTTTTCGGCCAGCCTTCCCGCTCGGATGGAATTGACCGAGAAGACTCTTCCGGGCGCTTTGCCCCCGATCAAGATTCCGAACGGCGCCTGTTTTGAATACAACGTGGACGCTCTGCCGCTCGGCAAGATTCGCGGCAGTGTTTTGGGTCCGGACGAGAAGCCTCTGAATCTTGCGTCCGTGGAACTATATCGCGCGGACCGCTTCAAGGACACCGAGCCGGGTCTTTGGGGTTTTCAGGGGTCGAAAGGTGAATTCGAGTTCGATCACGTCGGTCCCGGTGAATATATTCTAGTATTCAACCGCACAAACCGTAAGGATCCCAACTCGCCATTTCCACGCACATTTTATCCCGGTGTCTCGGAGCAAAACGAAACGGCTGTGATAACTCTAAAAGACGGTGAACAGTTGCTTAAAGCAGACATCCAAGTTAACAACGGGTACCCCACCCATAAAATTCGCGCGGAGTTGAAATGGAAAGACGGCCGCCCGCCCGGCGAAGTCACCATCATGGCCAAAGCCAGTGAAGGAGAAAATCCGGCAGCTCAAAGAATCGGCGAAGGTGTTTACGACTTCACGCTCCTGCAATCCGCGCATTACGCAATTTCCGCCTGGGAAGATCTTGATCCTCAGCGTTTGAGCCAGCGCCGTGGCAAGGAAACCTGCACCATCCCCGCGCGCATCGACGCCGAGCCCGCCGCCGTCGACGGCGCCGACACCGAAACTACAGAAATCACGTTAACGTTCCCTTCCGCCGCATGCGACAAGGAGTAGCTTTCCCCTCGATCTCCTTAGACCGCCGTCAGTGATGTCGTTGTGGGCACGCTAGAGCTTCGGGCGGTTGAGTGGCTCGAAGCACTCGAAATGACAATAAAGAAGCCAGAAAGCCCCGTATCAGGGGCTTTCTGGCTTTAGAGGTTTGAGAATCTGCCCAGTGCCTAGCAGCAGATCCTAAGTTAGAAGTTAACCTTCGCGCCGAAGAGGATTTGCCGCTTCCCCACCGAGCTACCGGTACCGTTGCTTGGAAACACGCTTGGAGTCCCGAAGCCCGTTTCAAAGGAGGACAATCCCGCGTCGTCAAGAAAAGGATCAACGCTGGAGTAATTCGAGTGGTTGAAAGCGTTGAGCATCGTCGTGCGGAACTGAACAGTGGAACGCTCGTTGATTTTGAACGATTTGACTATCCCGATGTTCGAAATATTCGTTTTGGCGTCCTTAAAAATATTCCGTCCCGCGTTGCCGAAGGGAGTGCCGAATATCTCCTGCGCTTCCCCGCCATTTACGATAGTCCGCACGCCTTTCGTCGTCGTCACCGGTGCGGTGGTTCCACCCGTTGAATTCACGCCGTTGAAGCTCAACAACGTCGTGGGCGCCAGTCCACAACTGGGGTTCGGAATCGCCGGGCTACCGACCGTGGGGCCAAACAGCGAGCAAGCGTCACCGGCATAAATTCCAACTTGGTTCACTGGCGCGCTTGAACTCCCCAGGAATGGCCGTGCGGTGTCGAAAGTGCCGACAAAAGCGTTGTTGAACGGAACATCGAACCCTGTTCCGTTAGTTTCAGCATTCAGGGCAAACTGGATCGGAGTGTACGGCTCACCGGAGGAGAGGATGTAGTTGGCCGAGACACCCCATCCGCCGAGCAGGTGGCCTATCCATCCCTGCTGTGAGCGGTAGAACGGGAGCTGTTCAAAAACGTTCAGAGTGAAGGCTTGCGGAATGTTCAATCCCGACAATCCGTTCTCCGCGGACGTGAAGTTGAGAGGATTTTGCGAGAAGGCCAGCGAATTCCCACCACCAAAGGTGCTGAATATTTCGCTCGCGTTGTCGGTTGTCTTGCTCCAGGTATAGTTGGCCGTCATGGTCAGCTGTTTGTAGAGATTCGTTGCACGGAACTGAACTTGCAGTCCGTTGTAGCTGGAATACCCGGTGTTGGTCCGTTTGCGGAGGATGCCTTCGTCGCAATTTTCGCGTCCTATCGCGTTCGGCACAACCGCATCCGCCGCAGAGCACGGCGTCACGCCAGCAGGCAGGAAAGTCGGAAAGCTTGCTGCAAGGCCTGCTACATAAGGGTTTGCGTTGATGGACTGGAACAGATTATCCCCGTGGTTCCCAACGTAACGAGCTTCCACGGCTGTCGCGTTCGAAATCTGCCTCTGAACCCCGAGAGACCAGCTATGAACATGATCCGGTCCAAAATGTGGAGTGATGGTCGTCTCGTTAAAGGACCGCGGGTCGGCAACACCGGTTACCAGAGACGGAGCGAGCTGCGTGCGCACAGCCGTGCCGGTCGGGTCCGCGGGCAGCGGATTGACAACTGAATTGGTTATTGGGTCTGTCGCTAGTCCTACCGATTGCGCGAGCAGGACGGGCGCTGAAGTCGCGATGTTTAGGTAGATGTTGTAGACTGGCGGATCGTACGAGAGTCTGTACCCGCCCCGAATGACCGTCTTCCCGTTCCCACCCGTCAGGAAGTTATCCATGCTCGGGCTCCAGGCGAACCCAACGCTGGGACCCCAGCTATTCTTGGGAGCTGGAATCGAAGGAAATGTGGTAACCGAATTCGGCAAAGCTGGATTCCACAGCGGTATCTTTAGGTCGTTAACCGTTTCATCGTGGAAAAGATTTGCCGGCTGACCGTAGTAAGACCACGTGAGGCCGAGATTCAGGGTCAAATTCGGCCGGAGCTTGTAATCGTTCTGGACGTAAAGGAACGTGTCCTTTTCGCTGAAGTCGATTTTTGGATTTCCTTGCGAAATATTAACGAAGTCCGGAATGTTGCAAGCAAACGCTGAAAACGCACTTAAGGTTTCACCCGGCGTGATCGTGCAATCCGGGGTAGTGATGGTCGTGGCGCTAACGGGGTTGGCAGCGAAGTTGAACGTGCCGTTGAAGTTCGGAAGGAACACATTAGGAGACTTCTGGTAAGTGAAATTCACACCTGCTTTCCATTGGCTCTTCCCGTGAACGTAGCTCCAGTTGTCCTGGACCTGATATGTGTTCACAATGCGGCCCTGGGGTGAGTCAGCGTTCGGCCCAAAGGCGAGGATAGGATTACCGTCAGTGGCATTTACACCGATGTTCGTCAGGGCGTTGCCGAGGTTCCCCTGAACTGGAACCGTATTCCCGATTCCATTGCCGCCAAATTCGGTGTTCTGCCGGCCATAAGACAGCCGAAGCTCGTTCGTCATGGACGGCGATAGCGTGTGGGTCCAGCCAATTAGGCCAGTCTGGCTCCGGCTCGGGACTGATACCGGATATCCTGCCGCGGCTGTGACGAATGGGTCGGCATTAATAGAATTCGAATAGTTGTAGAGATAACGCAGGTACACTCTGTCGTTTGTGTACTGGAAATCGGAGCGACCGATAAAATCGTATTCGTGAAAGGGTGTGCCTAAAGTCCTCGTGACGCCTGCGAAGTCAACGGCGCAAGACGGGTTCGTGTCGGAACCGGTAAGCGTGATCGGAGTTACTGTTCCACTGGGAGTCGGGTTCCCTGCCCCGATTCCATAAGGTCCAAAGGTCCGCAACGCCGCTACGCTGGCGCTATTTGGATAGCATGCCGCCAACTGCGCCAGTCCAGTAGGTGTGGGAGTCAAGGAGCCGGTTTGGTCCACCGAATTCGACTCGATAATCTGTGTGTCAAACCCGCCAAAAACGAAGATGTGGTCTTTCTGCACCGGCCCGCCAACCGTCGTGCTGGCAAACACATTGTTGAACCAAGGAACTTTTGTGAGGCTCGGATCTTGGAATGGCTCCTTGTCCACGTTCGTCAAGCTGTCCAAGGCTGAGTTACCTTCGGCTCCGTTGATGGTGCCGTGCCAGTTGTTAGTGCCCGATGGGGTCACCAGGTTGACTACGGAACCGGAGTTGCGTCCATACTCGGCTCCGAAGTTGTTGGTTGTAACCTGGTATTCCTGAACAAAGTCAGGGTTTGAAAGGAACAGCGAGGGCCCGGCAACCGAGTTGTCGTTGTTATTCTGACCGTCAATTTGCTGGTCGTTATTCCGGCCGCGAATGCCGTCCACTGAAAAGCCCACTCCGTTGGAATTCGAAAAAGTGTTGTCGCGCGTCATATTGACGCCGGGAATTTGCAGGGCGAGGAAATCCATTCCCTCGTTCTCCTGCAAACCAGCAAAGCTCGTGATCTGTTGTGTGGTGAATGTGGTGGAGACTTGGGCTTCTGTCGTTTCGATTAGAGGCGGAGCTTCGGTGACTTCCACCGTTACGGTGGATGCACCAACGGCCAATTTCACCGACCCTACGCCCTGGTCTGTCCCAGACGACACCACGACGTTGTTCACCACATACTTGCTGAAGCTTTGCTTCGTAAACTCCAGGTTGTAAGTTCCGATCTGCAACTCCGAGCAGCGGAACAATCCAGCGCCGTCCGTCGTCGTAGTTGCAACCGAACCCGTCCCGGAATTGATGCACCGGACTTCTACGCCGGGTACAACCGCACCGGATGCGTCGACCGCGGTACCCGATATGGACCCGCTGGTCACCTGTGCCTTAAGCTTCGATGGCGATGCCAAAATTACGAACAACAAACCCATCATCAAAAACACTGCTCGCGTAACTGTGAACAGACTTCGACCCTTCATCATTTTAGTCCCCCAATCCGATAGTCACTTCCGGCTGGCGCCGATGCGCCAGACAATCTCTGGGGCTCTCCATGCAGTTTCACAGCCAACAATCAGAAGGGCGGTGTGAGGCGCATAACTGATTGATTCGAAGGCATCAAAGCAATAATTCCAACGCGGAGTAACTCACAATTCTCCGAGAAACAAAATGGTTCTTGGAGCAGCGGAGGAATTGTTCGTAGAGCGTATCTACGTGATTTAGAAGATTTAAATATGCCGCGGCATTAGTCTGCGGTCTTAATCGCGGGCGCGGGAATTGCCGGGCCTTCGCCTTTCACGTAATGATCGTACCAATGCAGATCGCGCTCGTAGCGGTCTTGAATGAATGATGGGCGAGAAAATTCATGGTATTCCCCCGGGTAAACTACCAGCAATGTCGGCACGCCGAGGCGTTTCAGGCTTTGGTACATCTGCTCGCCATTGATCACTGGGACGTTCCAATCGCTTTCTCCGCCCATGATCAGCGTCGGCGTCTTGATTTTTGTCACTCGATTGAAGGGCGAGAGCTTCTCCCACAGTTCGCGGTTCTCCCAAGGCAGCCCGAGTTCGATTTCCCAGTCTCTCGAATACAAATCGTGTCCCCAATTTGTGATGTAAAGAAAGTTTCCCGCGCCCGAAATTGCGGCTTTGAACCGGGTAGTCTGCGTAATAATAAAATTGGTGGAGATGCCGCCGTATGACCATCCCCCAACGCCAAGCTTGTCAGGATCCGCAATTCCCTGCGCCACCGCATAGTCCACCATTGCCATATCGTCTTCGAAATCCTTGTGGCCCCAGTCGGCGTAAATTGCTTTGCAGAAATCCTGGCCGTAGCCGGACGACCCGCGTGGATTTGGCGCCAGCACCACGTAACCGTTCGCCGCATAGAGCTGCGGAGTGAAATTAAATTCGGCGTAATACGCCCACACGGGCCCGCCGTGCGGCCGCAGTATCGCCGGATAGCGCGTCCCGGGCTTATATTCCGGCGGCTCGTAGAGATATCCCGCCACCGTCGTCCCGTCTTTGCTTTTGAAATGCACGTACTCGACGTTCGGAAGGCGAATTTGCGCCATCAATGCATCGTTTGTCGTTGTCAACCGCTTCAGATCACCACCGTCTGCAGGCAGCAAATACACTTCAGCCGGACGCGTCAACTCTCCGATCACGGCAGCCGCGGCTCCATTCTTGTCTAGCGTAAACGACTCCACCATCTTACGTCCGCCGATCGGCCGAGCAATCTCGCCACCCATCGCCGGAACCCGCATTAAATTCTGCGTGCCATCATCATCCGCGATGAAATAAATCCATTTCCCGTCCGCTGAAAAACGCGGCTCGCTCGAGTTCCGGTCGAGTTTAAGTGTTAATACTTTCGCTTCGCCGCCGGCTGCCGGAGCGATTGCAATGTGGAACGTCGCGTATTGAAAAAGTTTTGCTTCCAGCTGGCTCGTAAACGCGATCCATTTGCCGTCCGGCGACCAAGCGGGGGAGCCGTCCGTTCCCGGATTCGTCGTTACCCGAACGAGCGATTTGCCCTGATCCGTATTGTCCGCGGCCACCACCCAAATATCCGTGTTGTAATTGCGATCGGGGTCCTCGGAATCCGAGCGGTTGCTCTCAAACGCAATCGATCTCCCGTCCGGAGACCACGCTGGAGCGTTGTCGTCATAATCGCCGGAAGTAATCTGCGTCATCTTTCGGCCGGCGAGTTCGAAAACATAAAGATGTGTGCGCCGCCGGTCCAGGTAGCCGATTTCATCCTCTTTGAAATGCAGCCGGTCGATCACCCACGGGTGCGCCTTCGGCTTCGCGTCACTCTTGTCCTTATTTTTCGCGGCCTCAATTTCGCTGATCGACGGGTCCTGCAGAATTAAAACAATTCGGTCTCCAGCGGGAGACCACGAAAAGCTGTTGACGCTCTGGATCGTATCGGTTATTTTTTGCGCTTCTCCGCCTTCGCGATTCAGTATCCAGAGCTCTTCCTTCTTGCTGTCCTCATCTTCCTTTTCGCCTTTGGGCCCGGCGCGCCCGGAAAGGAACCCCAGGTATTTTCCGTCCGGACTCCAGCGCGGATGATCGCAGGAGACTCCTTCGGCCGTCAGCGGAATCGCGGGGCCGCCCGAAGTCGGGACCATCCAAATCCGCGATTCATTCTTGTCTTCCTTTAGATCGGGGGTCTTCACTACATAAGCAATCCACTTTCCTTCCGGACTCAGCTGCGCATCTTCGATTTCGAGGATTCGGAAGTAGTCATCTATTGCCAGGTTTCGCGTCGCTGCGGAATTTTCTACTGCGCCTGTGCCAAGCACAACGCCGGAATTTTGTGTCGCGGGAGGACTCTGTGCCCAAACCGCGCATGCGAGGAAAACGATGGCAAACAACGACGCGAATCGAAAGCTCATACCTAGGCCCGCCTCTCAAGGAATTTGTCGTGCATTCTGCCCGTAGCATACACAAGGCGCCGGGCAATCGTTTCACAAAAAAAAAGGCAGGACCATTGGCCCTGCCTTTTTTAAGCCCATATTTGCGGAGATGGGATTTTTTCGACGCTTCCTCAGAACCGGGCTAAGCTTCGATCGGAATCAACTAGGCTAGCTACCCTTTGACGGGTTCATCGTGATTGAAGTCACATGAATTGTGTCGCCGTCGAGCGTTCCCTTCACTGTCACATCGTGCCCCTCGTGTCCGGTAGCCTTGTCTTGCGGTTCCAGCACATACACTTTCTTATCATCCGTGTTGTAAAGGGCCAGCTTAGCCCCCCTGGCCACGCAACCCTTGGTGCAACCGGCGCCCTGCTCACTCGCGTCCTTGGCGCCACACTTGTCATTCGTAATAATTCCAGACCACGTTCCGGCCTTACCCGCACTTTGCCCGGCCATTGAAAGGCCGCCGATAAAAAGTATTGCCGCCGTGCACAGCATTAGACGTTTCACCATGATCGCACTCCTTTTCACAAAAAATCGTTTCGCTCGACTTGCCCAAATATCGAGGCGGAACGACCCTACTTTGTCACTTGTACTTATTTTTGTCCAGCATTCCAAACCTGAACAGCCTGAGCGGATTTTGCGCGGCATCTGAGCCGCCTCCGGCGATTGACAGATGGCCGCGTGCAATTTAGGCTCACTCCCGTGCCCACTACGAAGACTTCGCCGCCATTCTCCATGCGTCCGAATCCGCACATCTACGAGATCAACACCTGGGCCTGGCTCGAACGGATTTCCGCGCGTCTTGGCCGCACCATCAATCTCTCAAGCATGCCGGATGCCGGATGGGATGCGTTCGCGCGGCTTGGGTTCGACGCGATCTGGCTCATGGGCGTTTGGCAGCGAAGCCCGGTTTCCCGCCAGATCAATCTTGAGAATCCCGCGAATTTCCCCGATTATGACCGCGCTCTTCCCGGCTGGAAGCCCGCGGACATAGTCGGTTCTCCCTATGCCGTTACGCAATACGTTCCAGACCCGCGCATCGGGACCTGGGACGCCCTCGATCGCGTCCGCGAGAAATTGCACGCGCGCAACATGGCGCTGTTCCTCGATTTCGTCGGAAACCACACAGC
The DNA here is from genome assembly GCA_049517055.1 of Candidatus Acidiferrales bacterium. GTDB lineage: Bacteria > Acidobacteriota > Terriglobia > Acidiferrales > UBA7541 > Palsa-295. Next base: position 12,166 of record JBEKSN010000097.1, read on the forward strand.
GCTCGACAACCCCTGGGTGCGCGAACATCCGGAATTTTACGTGCAAGGCTCGAAGCAGGATTTCGAAAACAATGCCTCGCTCTTCTATCAGGCGAAAACGGTACAAGGAACGCGCTACATCGCGCTGGCAAAAGATCCCTACTTCCCTCCCTGGAATGACGTGGCGCAGCTAAATCATTTCCAGCCGAATATGCGCGCAGCACATCTCGCGCAACTGGCCAACATCGCAAAGCATTGCGACGGTGTTCGCTGCGATATGGCCATGCTCCAGCTGAACGATATTTTCGAAAAGGGCTGGGCTCATCTTTTGGGAAATATCCCGAAGCCGGCCAAGGAGTTTTGGACCGAAGCGCGCGAAGCGGCTCCCAACTTGATTTTGCTCGCCGAGGCATACTGGGGCACCGAGCCGCGGCTCATCGATCTGGGATTCTCGCTGGCCTACGATAAAGTTCTTTACGATGCCGTGCGCAACGGAGATGTAGGCGCGGTCCAATCCCGATTATCCGGCATTGGCGATCAGCAAACTCACTACGCGCGCTTCCTTGAGAATCACGACGAGCCTCGCCGGGCCGAAGTAATTCCCAACGACCACCTGCCCGCCGTCGGAACATTGATGGGAACTTTGCCCGGAATGCGCTTTTATCAGCAGGGCGAACTCGAAGGATGCAAAATTCGCCTGCCGATCACTTTGCGCCTGGCTGCGGACGAGCCTGCCGATTCTTACAGTCTCGCGTTCTTCCAGAAAATTCTCAGCCTCACGCGTGAAGATGTTTATCACCAAGGGGATTGGAGCGCACTCGAAGTCGCCGCGGAAGGCTACACCTCACCCGCGGGACTTCTCGTATACGAATGGCGATCGAAGAAAGCTTGGAAAATAATCGCGGTCAATCTAGCGGCAGGCGCTTCGCAAGGGCGCGTCCATTTGGGAGAACGCGTTTCTCCCGCGCTGCAGTATGTCTTTAACGACGAATTAAACAACGTCCGCTACGACCGCGCCGGAGACGAACTCCACAACCTCGGCCTATTCGTACGCCTAGAAGGCTTTCAGGCCCACATCTTCAGCATCACTCCAGCTTAGCCAGCACCCGGAGGACTAAACATCCCGTTCCGCTATTGCACCTTCAGCACTAAGTTGACGCTGGATTTCGCTCCATTCG
>JBEKSN010000098.1:0-15270 GCA_049517055.1 Candidatus Acidiferrales bacterium
GATGGCGTGATGACTGCAGACCCGCTCACGTTGCGCCGTTTCGCGCACACAGGAAAGAGCCGTAAGCTCGTCTTCTTCAATTTCCCAAATCTCGATCTGTTTCCGCCTCCTCGACCCAAAACCAAACAATTTGACGTTGTTTATCGTGGCGGACTCTCAGCGCGCACGGGCGTTTTGGTGCTTCTGGAAGCGATGCGGTTGCTCGCGGATGGCGGAAACCCGGCAAGGCTTTTGTTGATCGGGTATTTCGACGACGTCGTATTCGAAAGCGAGTTGCGCAAACGCATTCGCCACCTCGGTCTTTCGGCAAATGTTGAACTGCGGGGACGCATGGAGCACGAAGATATGGCTGAAGCGCTGAGCCAAGCCCGCGTCGGCGTCAGCCCGCTGCAGGACATTCCAAAATTTCAGCTGAATATTCCCGTCAAAATCTTCGAGTATTGGGCTTGTGGTTTGCCGGTAGTAGCGAGTGACCTGCCGCCGATCCGGCCGTTCTTCAGGAACGTCGGCGGCGGGTTCCTCTACAAACCCACCGATGCCGCTGAGCTTGCTCAATCCATCCGCTGGTTGCTAGACCATTCTGACACCGCTACCCGCATGGGCCGGAACGGACGATCGGCAATCGTGCGGAGGTTTAATAATCACAACGAAATTCACAAGCTTCGTGAGTTTTTTACGCGCGTAACAGCAACGCCGTAGATCTGGCCGGTCAGGAGTGTATGCCGGTGCTCGAACCTCTCATGCGGGCAAACATTGGACGGCTGCAAACGGTTTATGACCGGCTGCCTTCCCCCGCACGCACTCTCATAACCAGCGCGCGCGGCTGGTTCCTTTCGCGCATTCGCTACGCGCCAGAAACTTTTTCGTTTCTTGAACAGCTTCGCGCGCACGAAACATGGACGCCTGAAGACATTGCTTCATTTCAAATTCATGCCCTCCGGGAAACCATCTCGCACGCGCGTGCAACGGTGCCTTACTACGCCGATTATCCGCGAATCCAGATTCGCGACTTTGAAAGTTTGCGGCTTCTGCCCGTTATCACTCGCGAACGCGTTCGTGAGAACCGCGAACACTTTCTCTCGCGCGACATACTGCCGCATCAGCGCATCGTCGCCGGGACTACCGGCACAACTGGCGGCAATCTGAAAGTCGCCTACACAGAAAAACTCGCTAGGGAAAACTGGGCCTTCTTACTTCGACAACGAGCCTGGGCCGGAGTGAACCCACGACAACCGCGAATAACACTTTTTGGAGCGCGCGTGGTTCCCACCATCCGGACCACTCCTCCTTATTGGACTTATAATCTTCCCGAGCGTCAGGTTCTTTTCAGCATTTTCCATCTCTCCCAGAACACTGCTCCCCATTACATAAAGTGCCTGCGCGAGCACCAAGGCGCCGTGCTTGAGGGTTTCCCGTCAGTGCTCAGCATCTTGGCGGACCTCGTCTTGAGTCATGGTCAAACAATTCCCATGCGCGCCGTTTTCACCACCGGCGAACCGCTTTATCCAGCAGCCCGCGACAAAATTGAATCCGCGTTTCTGGCACACACATTCGATAGCTACGGCATGACGGAATATTGCGGCCTGATCCAACAATGCGAAGAAGGTGAGATGCACCTGGCACCGGAGTACGGTTTTTTGGAAATACTGGACGAGAACAACGATCCCGTCGCGGGAGATACGGAAGGATATTTTGTTTGGACCGGTTTTTTAAATCGCGCGATGCCCTTGGTGCGATATCGAATTGGCGACCGGGGACGATGGAAGCTGGGGCCTCCTTGCCAATGTGGCCGGGCATTCCCCCGGGTAACTCCTACCATTACGCGCGAAAGCGAAATCCTTCGTTGCGCGGACGGTCGAATATTTTCGCCACGTGCGCTAAACCAGTATCTCAAGGGAGCTACCTCGCTGCGATTCTGTCAGTTCGTCCACGACCGTACGGAACGCGTAGTCGTTCGAGCCGTCGCTGGCAACGGCCATGCTGCCCAGGAAATGATGAATATTCGCGAAGAACTGCAACACCTGCTGGGCGAATCCATGCGCGTCACCGCTGAGATCGCCACAGAGCCGTTGGTTTTTCCGGGCGGGAAAATTCCTCTCATCGTCAATCGGGTCGCGCAATGAAGGAAAAACGCTTGATCGTCAACGCCGACGATTTCGGCATGAGCCGCGGGATATCCGACGGTATTCTTCTCGCGCATCGCTTTGGGTTCCTTACCAGCGCGTCCTTAATGGTCAACATGCCCGCAACTGATTATGCCGTCGAACGCCTTGCATCCGCGCCCGCCCTCAGCATCGGAGTCCATCTGAATATCTGCCGGGGTAAGCCAATCTCGCCCGCTCATGATGTTCCCAGTCTGGTGGATGCAAGCGGTGATTTTCACCCACCGCCCGTCATGATTCGCAAACTCTGGCTCTGGCAAATATCCACACGGGAACTAGAAGCGGAATTCCGTGCGCAAATTCGCTGGATGACATACAGAGGCATCCATCCCACTCACGCCGATTCCCACCATCACATGCATATTTATCCGGCGGCGACGGCCGCCTTTGCGCGTTCTGCTACGGCCGAAGGCATCCCATGCGTCCGTGCGTCGCGCTTCAGTTGTTGGCCGACAAATCGCGTTTTGGGTGGACCTCACGAAGGAGGAATCGTCCGTCGGCTGCTCGTGCAAAGCTACCGCGGTGTGTTACAGCGTACGCTTTTTCGCAGGTTTCATTCGGCGGACAGCCGCATTTCGTTTCCTCGCGAAGCCAGGCGGGATTCCACAAATCTCGGTGCGCTTTGGAAAACCACATTTGAAAACCTGCCAACCGGAACATTCGAACTCGCATGCCATCCGGGCTTCTCTGAACGCGGCTTCTCTGAGTCCGATGCAATTCATCGCCAGCGCGAAGATGAACTGGACTGGTTAACGAATCCGGAAATGCGCGCGGTGATTCAGAAAAGCGGAATTCACTTGATTTCGTATCGTCAACTGTCTCCCGGCAATATCGCCGCTCGGGCGGAAGACAACCACGCAGTAACGCGAGTCGCTTAGACAATGACGCAGCTGTTCTGGTTTTCTGCGGCGGTTGTCATCTACGTCTATTTTGGCTATCCGCTCTTTCTTAAACTTCACTTTCTTAGAGGTTCCAAACCCTGGCATCGAGGTCACGCCCAGCCGTTGATCAGCGTGATCGTCGCCGCTCACAATGAAGAGTCGGTCATCGAATCGAAAATCAAGAATCTGCTTTCGTCCGGCTATCCGCGCGAACGCGTCGAAGTTTTGATTGGCAGTGATGGCTCTTCGGACAGCACCGAGGACATCGTTCGCAAATTCGTCGCCGACGGTGTAGGCCTGATTTCATTTCCACACCACCAGGGCAAGAGCGCGATACAAAACGGGCTTGTCGCGAAAGCTTCGGGCTCTATTCTGGTTTTTACTGATGCGGATTGCATCGTGCCGGTATATGCGCTGTCCTGTCTCGTTGAGAATTTTGCCGACGAGCGAATCGGTCTCGTCACGGGAATCCCTCGGTATCAGAATGATCCGGAGACCAGCGTGGCAAAGAACGAAAGCGTTTATCTCCGCTACGAAACATGGTTGCGAGCGGAGGAGAGCAAGTGTGGGTTGCTGACGATGGCTTCCGGCTCGCTGTTTGCCATGCGCCGCTCCCTATGGAAGCCACTCGACCCAAATGTGGGTGACGATTTCGCTCTGCCGCTACAGGTTGCGCTGAAGGGCATGAGAACCGTCTTGGATTCCCGCGCGCTAGTTTTCACTCGATTGACGCAGAATCGGCCCGGCTCCATGTACGACTTGAAAGTCCGAGTTATCAGCAAGGATTTCCGCGCTCTTATGGCAAACCCCGGAATACTAAATCCTTTTCGTTACGGTGCAGTCGCCATCAGCCTGTGGTCGCACAAACTTCTGCGATGGCTTGTTCCGTACTTTCTCTTGACCCTATTCGCATCAAACACTTTCCTCCGCCACGTTCCCTTTTATCGCGTTGCTCTTCTGTTGCAGTTAATCTTTTACGGAACAGCGTTAGTCGGGCTGTGCCGCCGCAGTCATGCGCTCCCCTTTCCCTTCTCCATTCCGATGTCGTTTTGCATTGTGAATTTCGCAGCACTTATCGGAATTGCAAAGTCCATGATCGGCCGCAAATCAGGTAGGTGGAAGCCGGTCCGAAAGCAGTCGCCGGCTGTCTGAAGCAAACGACAGAGCAGAGAATTGAAACCTAGATGACAGATCGAAACTTAGTCCTCTGGAATTCCGGCGACCCTGAACAAATCGTCACGAAAATCGCCATCACCGGCGATTTTCTTCCGGCCGGCAATCTGACGCTCCCCGCCGGCGCCGGTTGGCGCGAGATGGCGCAGAGCCTTGCCGACTACTTTGACGACGTAGCCGCAACTTTCGTAAATCTCGAATGTGCGGTCGCAGACGAAACGCTTCGTCCACGCCCTCTTGTAGGAATTGGGCAAACCGTTCTCGCATATGCAGATTCACTAACATATCTGCAATCAATCCGCGCCCACGCAGTAGGAATAGCAAATAATCATAGCTACGATTTCGGCGATCAGGGTGTGACACAGACGCGGCAGGCGGTCTCGAAACATGGAATGATTCCGCTTGGCGCCGGCCGCACCGCAAGAGAATCGCCTGAGGTTTTCATCTGGCAAGGCCCAAATAAACTCCGTGTAGGCTTCTGGGCTGCGGCGAAAGCGACCCACGACGTCGCCTCGGCCCAAGCTCCCGGAGTCGAGCCCGCTACTCCAAAGCGCGCGTTGGAAGCCGCCCAAGAAATGAAACGCCGTGGCGCAACTTTCTGTATCGCCTTACTACACGCTGGCGTTTTGAGAACTAACCGGCCTGACCCGGAAGATCTTCGCCTAATGGATCTTTTGGCGAAATGCGGTTTTAATATTGTGGCCGCCTCGCACAGCCACTGCATTAGCGGCTATGGCCGGATCGGCTTGGCTCGAGACAACCCATCATTCAGCTTTTACGGTCTGGGGAGTGTGGTTTCCGGTTATATCGCTTCTCCACTCGAACGCGAGGGTCTGATCGCCGTCGCAGGATTCAATCGCAACAGCAAATTCATTCAGCTGGAAATCCGTCCCGTGCTTCTCGATGAAAACGGCTTCGGCACAATACCCGACACAATCATGGGCCACAGAATTCTGAACCGGTTTCGGGAGCTCTCCGAAGAAATCGCAGACGGCTCCTACGAGAAAATGTTCTACCGAGATCTGTCGCCGGGACTGTTACGGCTTTATATAAGGGACGCGCGCGCCGCATTTCAGCACCGGGGCGTTCGCGGCCTGGCGATTAAGATGAGCCGCATTCGCCTCCGCCACGTGCGACGGCTGGTGCGTAAAGCTACTGGATAAATCAAGTTGCTACGCCCCGAAGCAATTGCTTTTATTTCAACATTAATCCTTATCCCGATTATCAGTCGAATTTGTGTTCGCTGGAGGCTATACGATTCCGTTGGCGCCCTTAAAATTCATTCAAAACCGATCCCGCGATTGGGTGGCGTCGCGATCACTCTAGCGTTTGCCGCAGGGATAGGCTTTTCCGGTCATCTTTCTCAAACGCATGTCTGGCCTTTCTTTGCGGCGCTATTCTTGATCTGGACAGCGGGGCTCGCTGACGACATATGGCATCTTTCACCGATGCTGCGATTTGCAGCTCAAATCGGCGGAGGAATTTTGCTGTGGTCAGGAGGTTGCCGATTGCCGTGGCTCCCGCCGGGCTCGGCGAACCTGGCCGCCGTTTGCCTTTTGACAGTACTTTTCATCAATTGCTTCAACTTCCTCGATGGGTCCGACGGTCTATGCGCCGGGGTCGCAGGAATCATCGCCGCTGCATATCTCATGTTCCCCGGTTTCACACTCAGCCTTGTAGGAACGACAGTGGCGTGGAGTTTACTGGGCGTCTGCTTTGGATTCTTGGTCTCCAACTTCCCTCCTGCGGGCATCTTCATGGGGGATTCGGGGAGCACCGTCCTGGGATTTGGCATCGCGTTTCTTGCATTTGATTTCTATCGCGCGAACGCACTGGGCGAGCATCGCCTTGCGCTTGCTTTCCCGCTGCTGACGGCCGCGCTGCCGTTACTGGATGGAATCCTCGCAGTCCTCCGCCGGCTGCACTCAAGGCATTCGCTTTCACTCGGGGATCGTCGGCATTTCTACGACTTATTGTTGGGGCTGATGTGGTCGCCGCGAAGGGTAGCGCTGACGACTTACGCGCTGACCACAGGGATGTGCATCATTGCATGGCTTGTTCTTAGAAGCGATTTCACACCGGCTTTTTTGCTGTGCGCCGCCACTATCGGTGCATTAGTGGTCGCCGCCCTGCGGCTCGGATCTCTTCGAATGAACGAAAAGCTAGGCCCTCACTTCGATCAGCGCAACATGGAAGATGGCGGCAGGAGTTTGCGAAACGTTCTTAGGTCTGACTAATGATGATCGCACGCGTACCGCGCCGGCTACGATCCTTCGGCGTGGATTGTTTTTGAATGTTTCCCAGCGCAACCAGCAATCTGCGCAGCTTGGCTCGCTCCTCGAGGTCCATTTCCACCACCTCGAACGCGCGCGCCTGCGTGTTCGCATCGCGAACGATGGTTTGGGCTTTCACCGGCTTTTGTCCGGTGTTCAGTTTCATGTTCACCAGGCTGCCAGGATGCAAACTCTGGTCGCAGATTGCAACACCACCGCCCAAAGTCAGTTCCGGAATATCCAACCTGCAATTTTCCTTCAGATTTGTGGTCATGCCCGACACAGCGTGTTCCAGCCGCAAGCGCGGGTAACGTCGTTGCCGTATTGCCGAAGAATTTGGATCCGCGTCGAGCGGCTCAATCGAAAGTTCCGCAACACTTAGCCCGCTTCGCGGAATGAAATCGCGTATCCATTCAGGGTCAATCTTCTCCATCGCCTGCGCCGCCACGAGTCTCAATTCGCTCGGATTGGCCCAGCGAAATGCTTTGCGGGCCTCGGCAATTTTTCGCAGCACAACTTCCGCGCCCCCGGTGCGAAGTCGGCCAAGCGCTTCAATCGCTTTTAACCGCAGGTATCCCGTGCCGTCTTTTGGCAAATCGCCTTCGGCCAGGCGCAATAAACGCATGTCCGACCCCTGCTCTCCGCTCATTCCAATCTCATCGATCGCGAGCGGGCGGATCAGGGCGTCGAGGCTGTCGAATATCGTCAGGAGCAATCGGCCTCTCTCAGACCCGCCGCTGGAAGAAATCTGCCGCACCATTCTGTCGTGAGTCGTGCGTTTCCATTCGGACATTCGTCCTGGAAGCACTTCCACTACCAAGTCCGCGTCCAGACGCGTCAGAATGCCGATCGCTTCAGTCACTTCTGCGGCGCCGCCCTTGCGAAGTTGTTCACGTAAATGCTGTAGTCCTTCCGGCCCTAGCACTTCCATCATCGAAATCAATAAATCGCAATCTTCGCGAAAACCGGAACGGCTGAATCGACCGGCCAAATGTTCGGATGCCGGCGCCGGCATGCGTCGCAGAAGATCCGCCAACCCGCTCGGAACGTTCCCCGCCTTCAGCGCTTCTTCGATGAACTCCGGCAAGCGGTTCTCGATTGCAATCCTCGGACGCAGATTGTTCCCCAGACCGGGCCGCTCGGTTTCCACATATTCCACTAATTCGACAGCGCGCTGGATCGCCGGGTACGATCGCTTATTCGCCGCTTCCTGCGACAGGCGAACGAATGCCGCGCCTACGAGGCTTTGCAGTTCGGAATCCCGCTCTTCGGCGAGTTGAACGCCCACCTTGCGGATTGTCTCTACCAGCAACCGCTCATCGCTCTTCGCGTAGAGGCTTGCCAGTTCGGAAAGACCCATGGAAGTTTGGCGCCGCTGCTCGGGCGATTTGTTCGTGACGCAGTTCGCATAATTGCGCAGAGTATTTTCTGCCGCTTCCTTTTCACCGCGCTCCATCAATCCGTCCACGTATTCTCGAATCTTCACGGGAGGAACGCACCAAGCCTCGGAAGATTCAAGCACGGCTTTCTTCTTTTCGTCTCCTACCTGAGCCCAAAACTGTTGCGCCAGAAGGTCCACGTGAGACTGCACTTCAATTCCGTGGCGACTCATCTTCTCTTCATACACGCCCAGAATCTTTCGCAAGCCGTCTAGCTCCAGGCTCATTTCGTCTAACACTTGCCGGACTGCGTTTACTTCAATGTCGCCTTTCTCGTAGCTTTCCAGCGCGAAACGGATGGCGATATGTTCCGCAAGTTTCATCAGAGTCGGCTTGTCTGACGTTTCCGATGGCGCTTGCGCTGCGAGCGCCGACAATGCCTGGCTCACCGTAAAGCGAGCGCGCCGCGGCAAAGTGGATAGGCGCGATTGAAACGAAGCGGGATCAATTCTGTCCTTTGACGAGTCCGTCGTCCGGGCAATCTGCGCAAGCACCTGCAAAATTCCCTTTAGTTCGTCTTCATGCAGCGTCATGAGCCCGGTTTCGACAGCCATTGAACCAGGTCCTCCGCGCGCAGGACGGCTGCCGCGAATTCCGGCCGTCGCGTTTCCCCATCGGCTCACTTCGCCGGGTTCCGCTCCGCCCGCTTCGGGTACTTTCCAAATGTTTGGGCCGGATCCACCTGTGTTTCGGGCACCCGCGCCACGGTTCCCGCCTCCGCCCTGTCCCGCTGGAACGCTGCCAACAGAACCGGAAGGCGAAGAACTCAATCCACTGCTTCTATCGCTTCGGCCTGGACCACCGGGCCCGGAGCCTGCTCCGCCAGAACCTGTGCCACGCGTCGAACCGATGTCACTTCCGCCCCGCGCAGCATGTCCCGGAGCTACCGGGATTGCTTCCCCGCTGAGGCCACGCGCGTTCGATCCGGATTCCGTCGAATTTTCTTTGTTGAGCCAAAATCCGCCGGCATTGGGATCAAGAGGAGTACCCTCTTCGCTGCCTCCAACAATATTCCAACTGCCGAAGTCGCTTGAGCGGCTTTCGCTCGCGAAATTTGATCCGTGAACAGGAACTCCGCCGCTGATGCGCGCCCCCGATCCTTGTCCCTCGCTCGACGATTGCTTCGAACTGTCTTTGTTAAACCAAAAACCGCCGGCGTCCGGTTCCAAAGCTGCTCCACCGCCATCGCCGCCGACAATATTCCACGTTCCGGAGCCAGACGATCCGCCGCTCCCGGCTCCGCCTTCCGAACCGCCCACGGAACTGACCGGACCTGACATGCGAACACCATCAGCACCCGGCTCACCGTGACCTGCAGGAATCCCTCGAATTATTTCCGATGAGTCGCCTGCGTAATATCCGGGACCACCGCCATATCCGCTCGTGCCCCGCCCGTCTCCTCCGCGCGACTCGGAACCGCCGCCGCGACCGGAACCAGACCCCTCGAAACCATTTCCGGAGCCGCTGCCGCCGCTCCCATCGCCATTGCCGGAACCACTGCCGCCGCTGCCGTCTCCGCCTGATCCGCTACCGCCATTGCCGTCGCCGGAACCGTCCCCGCCCAGGCCGCCAGCCCTCGGCCCGCTCCCAGACCCAGACCCTTTTGTTCCTTCCGCGGCAATGATCAACTGCAAAAGTCTCTCAGGATCGTTGAAGAGTTCGTCGGATTTTTCGGAATTCAAACCCAGCGTGCGCGCAGCAAGTTGCGCGGCAATGGTGGATTTGGCGACTGCGGAGTCAGCCGGCACAAAACACACTTCGTTCACGTGGATGTGCGGATCGCCTTGCAACGCAGTTTTCAATTGTTCGGCTAGTTGCACCGGCTTTGCGCCAGTGCCGGTGGGAAAGGCCCGCACGAACCGTGCCAGACTTGCTTGTGTTACCTTCGGGGAAAAGTGAATACTGGCGATGCCCGCGGATGAAAGCATCTTTGCAAAACTCTTCTCCGCCGCTGCCGATTCCAATGGTGTGCCATCGAGCAGAAGTTGGTCCCCTGACACGCCCAGCAGCACGCCGGCTTCATTCTCCGAGCCTGAGCCGAGCGCGATGCGCAGCTCGCCCCAGCCGGTTTCGAACTGCTTTACCGTGCGCGGGTGACCAAAATCGTACATCCGCGCGAATTTCAATAAAATATTGAGGCTGCGCACGAAAGCGCGGGCCGCTGCGGGCCGAGTGTTGGAATTTGTGGCCATAGATATGGGGCTAGAACCCCGCCTCTACTGGAAAGTATGTAGGTTAGGGACTGGCGCTGCAATGGTACGGGTGTCGTGATTGGTACTAACCGTTGGGCTATAAATATCGTAGGTGAGAGGTAATAGGAAGAATCTAGCGCCTGCGCCGTCTCTTCAACCACCCTTCTAACTCCTTGATATCACTAAGGATAGTTAAAGCTCCCAGCTCGCGGAGTCGGGTACCACGCTGGCGGCGTTCTTCGCTCCGGCGAGGCAGAATACCCACAAACGGCATTTTCGCAGCCTGAGCGGCAAGGGCATCATCCACATTGTCGCCCACGTACAGCGCGTTCCCCGGATCGCGGCCATTCAAAATCTGCAGCAGACCATCTGGAGCCGGCTTTGGCCGCTTCACATTTTCTACGCTGACTATCCCATGGAAAAAAACCCGGCATCTGCAGCGATCCAAAGTGTAATCAAGTTCCCGTCGGATCCGCCCGGTAAAGATATAGAGCTCCGCAAGTTTTGAAAGGCGCCGCAAATTCGCAGTCGGCAGCAGCCATTTTTCTCGCGTCACATTTCCTTTGCCGTTCTTACCCCAGTAAATTTCCACAAACTTGCCCTTCACTTCGTCGTAATCGATCTTCTTTCCGAGCGCATTTACCCAAGCTGTAGACAGTTTCCAGTCGTCATTGAACCCCGGGCGATTTTTCCAGCGATGGAGTTCCCGGCGAGTGACTCTCTTGCCCACAAAGAATTTCACAGTTTCAAGCGTTGTGCGTTGAAACGACCCTCGCGTGTCCACCAGAACGCCGTCCACGTCGAAAATAATCACAGCGGGCTGGAATGTCATGGACTGGGAGTGTGGAATATCAAGTTCGATTTACTGATATGCGACTCGTTCAGGAAGTCGATCCATCTGATTCGCCGGAAGATGCCGCTCGCCCGATGTCGTGGCCGCCGGAATCGGATTCGTCGGAATCCGGCTCGTTCTCGGTGTCGAGCGAATCAGAGGACCAGGCCTCTCCCGCCTTTGCAGAGGTCAAGACCGGCTCGTCGAGTCCGTGAGCGGGTGCGGCACTTTCCGCGGAAGGTTTTGCTGCGGACCCGCTTGTGCTGGAAAGCTCAGGAACGAGTGTTGACGCTGCCGCCGCATTCAACGCGTCCAGCCTCGCGCCAAGCACTTCAGTCAATAAATCGATAATCAATTTCGCGCCGCGCCCGTCCGAATCTTTTGCCGGGTTGTAAGCAGTTACTTCCATCGCCGCAAGATGTTTCTGCTGCAGGAACACTAGAAGAGCCTCGCGAACCTCTTCGAGAGCCAAGCCGCCGGCGCCGGGATAATTTGTCGCCTGAAAGTCTGCGATCACGTCCACATCGATGTGCAACAAGAATTCGTAACCATTTCCGCGAATTCGATCGACCGCTTCTTGTGCCGCCGCTTTTGCGTCCATGCGCTTCACGTCTTTCGCCAGGTATCGCCGGAGCGGCGATCGCCTCAGCAACTCCTCTTCGGCCGGATCGAGGCGCTCCACTCCAAACAGCGCGAGATCTGGCTCGCGCACTAAAGGCGGCTCACCCCAAAATCGCACGAGCTCCGGAGCGCCGCGCGCAGTCAAATGCGAAACAACCATGCCATCTAGGCAGCCCGATGGCGTCGTAGCCGGCGTGTTCAAATCGGCATCGCGGTCCATATAAATCATGCCCACATGGCGAAAATAGCGGCGCACGCCTGCTACTGTCGCGAGCGCGATAGAGCAATCCCCTCCTAGAATCAGTGGAAGCGCGCCGGATTTAACGGCCAGCTCGACGCGGGGCTTCAGCGCCTCGATTGCGGCAAGTACTCTCGGAAGATTGCGTGCACGGGGACTGTCGTTGTCGGGTTTGTATTGCTGGGCAGGATCATCGCCAAGATCACTTACCACGTAACCAATCGAGTTTAATCTCTCGGTTAATCCCGCTGCACGCAATGCAGCAGGCCCTCCCTCATGCCCGAGCGACATTGCGGCCGCGCTTGTGGGCGCGCCGAGGAGTGCGATCTTATTCGGCTGGCGGACTACTTTAACCGCCACTCAAGAGCTCCTTAAATTTTTCTTGCCGGCATCCGGTCGTCGACGGACTACTGCGCCACCGGATTCTGCCGCGCTGCAAGTTCCGGCGGCAACGTAAAGCGCACGTCTTCGCGAATTAGGTCGAGATCGCGGTGATTCGTAAATCCGAAATTCGAGAGCCGCTGGCTCACTTGCTCCACCAGAATCTCCGGAGCCGACGCGCCGGCCGTCAATCCCAGAGTGGTCACCCCTGTGAGCCAGGAAGCGTCTATATCGTTCGAGTCTTCGATCAAACGCGCCGCCACGCCCGCGCGCTTCGCCACTTCCACAAGCCGGTTCGAATTCGAGCTGTTCGCCGAGCCCACCACAAAAATCAATTCCACTTCGCGCGTCAACGCTTCTACTGCTTCTTGACGATTTTGCGTCGCGTAGCAGATGTCGTCCGAAGCAGGTCCGACGATAGCCGGGAACCGCTGGCGCAGGCGCGCAACTATTTCCTGCGTGTCGTAGAGCGACAGGGTCGTCTGCGTCAGGAATGCCAGGCGATTCGGGTCCTGCACTTCGAGTCGGTCCACTTCCTCGACGCTGCCGACAACCAGGGTCTGCTCCGGAGCTTCACCCGACGTTCCGACGATTTCCTGATGATCGCGATGGCCGATCAGAATCAGCGTGCGCCCTTCACGCGCAAATTTCAGAGCTTCCAAGTGCACCTTCGTCACCAGCGGGCAAGTCGCATCAATGACGCGCAACTGCCGCTCCTGCGCTTCCGTGCGGACCCGCGGTGGCACTCCGTGAGCGCTGAAAACAAGCACAGCGCCGACCGGAACTTCATCGATCGATTCCACGAAGATTGCGCCCCGGCGCCGCAGCTGATCTACCACGTAGCGGTTATGAACGATTTCATGATGGACGTAAACCGGGCGGCCGTAAGCTTCGAGCGCGAGCTCTACGATGTCCACTGCGCGAACCACGCCCGCACAGAATCCGCGCGGCCGGACGCGCACCAGCGTCTTGCCCCCATTCGTCGTGCCTTGTATATTCGTTAAGGTCAATTAACTCTCCGCAAAGAGTCTTATTTTACCTGAACTGGCCCTTCCCTTCCACTTCGTTCCTTCGCCCAATCCATATAGTTGGAAAGGATAAAACGCTCCTAGCCCGGGGAAGGTGCCGGAGATCAAAATGTCGCTAGAATTACGATGAGGACTTGCCGGGTATTTTCACGCCGGCAGCGAATGGCTATTTGAGCAGACTTTGCGAGGTAACCCGCAGGACAGGCCGCAGACGGCGGATGAAATTGCATCCGCGGCCCTGTTTCTAGTGCCGAACTAACTAAACGCGATTACTGTGCAGACTCTGACCGTGGATGGCGGAATGACTTTCTACTGAGCTCGTCCACCATGTTGTATCCCCGGCGCGCCGAACGCGCGATCACGCGAATTCCTGTTTCCGTCAAATCCAACCCCCGCTCGCCGATTGCTCCCAGAAGATAAGCGGTTCCGCCAATAACCAGCAGTGCGCCAAACGCAACACCGAACAACAGCTCAGCAGCGAGCAATTCGCGCACAAAATAGATTTGCAAGAAGAAGAAAATTCCGATCGCAACTAGCATCCACTTGCGTAGTTTCGCCTTTTCGATAGCCCCGACTGCAAATGCATTCAGTCTTTCCAGGATGATTTTCATTAGCCCTCGTTTGCCTCATTCGTGTAGAAGCAAGCAGAAGACCAAAACGAACGCCCCATAACTCGTTGAAAACCCGCCAGTGTCGGGGAATCAGGAGGTCAAATCGAGGGAAAAGAGAAAAGGGTTTCCGTAACGTGAACAAGTGCGGATTTGATACAAGGTCTCCTACGCGGACGTTTTTTGTTGCCCCTTTTCGGCTACAGGCTATTTCACTTGCGTTTTGTTTCGCCTGAAGCGAATCGGTTTTTCAGGCTTAACGCCCTTCGAACGGATAGCGATCCTGGGCCAGCACCGCGGTCGCAACACGCGCTCTTAACGCGATCGTGTCGATAGGAGCATGCTTTGCGAAACGCCGCAGCACCGCGAGCTGTGTTATCAGCGTGTCACCGGCAACCGTCGCGGCTAATGCTGTGCGAGCTTGTTTCTCCACGCGGTCCATCGCGTCATATATAAACGCTCGGGCTGCGTCGCACATAACGCTCGCGGATTCTCCTCGCGCTGCCGACGCCTTCTGCGCCCTGCGGAGCGAAGATTCCATGGCATACACATCCATCACCACATTGGCCAGCGCTGCCATCACTTCCTGCTCGTCGGCAAGTTTTTCGCGGAATTTCTGCACCGCGGTTCCCGCCGCAAGAAGGAAAATTTTCTTCGCCTGCGCCAGTGAGCGCTCTTCTTCAGCAAAAGCTCCGCTTTCAGACTCCTCATACGATGGACCTGCCAGCACTTCGTCCGCCAGCTTCATCGCTGCCGGAATCAAAGGCAAAATGCCCGCCATCGAACGCTTCATCAGCATTTGAATGATCAGCATGCGATTGATTTCGTTCGTCCCTTCGAAGATACGGTTCACTCGGCTGTCACGGTAAGCGCGTGCCACTGGGTAGTCTTCGTGAAAACCATAGCCTCCGAAGATTTGAACGCCCTCATCGACGCAGAAGTCCAGCGTCTCGCTGCCGACCACTTTGCTTATGGAACTTTCGATCGCGTACTCCTCGAGAACTTGCATAGCCTGCTGCGTTTTGTCCGTGCCAGAGTTCGGGTTTGCGACGGCGGCTTCCACCATCCCCGCGGACCGGTACATCATGGACTCCAGGGCGTATAACCGAATCGCCATTTCTCCGAGCTTGGCCTTGATCAGGCCGAAGTCGCAAAGCCGCTTACCAAACGCCATTCGCTCCTTGGAATATTTCGAGGATGCTTCCAGCACTTTCTTCGACCCGCCCAGGCACGACGCACCGAGCGAAAAACGCCCCACGTTTAACGTGTTGAACGCGACGATATGCCCGCGCCCCGCTTCATGCAGGAGGTTTTCCTTGGGAACCGGAGTGTTCTCGAAAAATATCGGCACAGTAGAACTGCCGCGGATGCCCATTTTCTTTTCTTCCGCTCCCACCGAAAAACCGGGGGCTCCGCGTTCCACGATGAAGCAGGAGAATTTT
>JBEKSN010000099.1:0-13215 GCA_049517055.1 Candidatus Acidiferrales bacterium
GAAGCCGGGAACACGTCCGACACCGGGGACGAAGCCGACGCCGGGGACGAAGCCTGGAACACGGCCGGATACAAAACCGGGAACACGGCCGACTCCGGGTACCAAGCCGGGCACAAAGCCGACGCCGGGCACGAAGCCGGGCACAAAGCCGACGCCGGATACAAAACCTGGCACAGAGCCGAAGCCAGGTTCGACGCCGACCACGCGGCCGTCACGCAGCCCGCGACCGACGCCGGGCTCGGATACGAAGCCGAGTTCGCAGCCGAAGCCTGCGGCGCAACCAAAGCCTGCGGCGCAGCCGAAGCCGAGTTCAGATTCGAAGCCGACCACGCGGCCGTCGCGCAGCCCGCGACCGACGCCGAGCTCGGATACTAAGCCGAGTTCGCAGCCGAAGCCTGCGGCTCAACCAAAGCCTGCGGCGCAACCGAAGCCTGCGGCGCAGCCGAAACCGTCTTCGCAGTCGAAACCATCTTCACAGTCGAAACCATCTTCACAGTCGAAACCGAGTTCGCAATCGAAATCGGGATCGAAGACTAAACCGGCGGACCAACAGCCGAAGTAACGCTGGGCGGGGCGCTCGAGCATTCGGCCGGGCGTCTCGCGTCAATTCGCGCTGCGGATTAAATTCTGCGTGGCGGAGCGTTTCGTCTAGATTGTTTTCCACCTTCCGTGTTTGCTGCGCCACGAATAATCGATCACACGCTTGTTCATTTTGTGCTTCGCAACGATTCTGAGAAGCAAAAGAGCTGGGCGTTCGTTCCTCAGGAGAAGAGTGCGGCGGCCGCGAGAGATAGGCGATCAGTTCGGTGGTGCGAAAGAGTTAGCCGCGCGGGCTTGACGGAATCGGCGGAAGTGGATTTATAATACGGAATCGACATGCTGTGTCGATAAGGAGGTGATCCCTGAGGTACACGAAAAATTGATTTATTTGTAAGGAGGCGCGTGTGAGTCTGCCATGCGCCTCTTTTTTTTGCGCGCGCGTTTGAAGTTTTACGGATTGCGCGATTGCGATGATTCAGGACGTCGGTCGGTGCGGCACGACATCTTCGGTACGACCCACCAGGAAAGTCAAAAGAGCCGGCGGGACGCCGGCGCTACGAAACCCGGACCGAGGATTCGCCAGGGGTTGGGCAGGACGGCGGCAGGCTAACGTCAAAACTCGCACCCTTCAAAAACCGAAGAGTGCGGCACCCGCAAAAGCGATCCACCGAATTCCAAAACAAAAAGAGCCGAGCCTTCGTTCCTCAGGGCAAGCAGGACGCGCTTCCTTCGTCAGGGTAAACCCGTTCGTTCCTCAGTGTAAACCGGCCTGCCTGCCGGCAGGCAGGCGCAACCCTTCGCGAAAGCGCTCAGGGTGAATCCCTGCGGGATTCACAAGACGGGCCCCGGGACTACCCTTCGCGAAAGCGCTCAGGGTGAATTCCTTCGGAATTCACGAAAATCAGACCGAGCATGCGGCGAGTCTTACGGCGGGGTTGGCCGAAACTGGACGGTTGTGGGATACGTCTTAACGGTAAGGAGAATCCCTATGAAGCCAACGGTTCGGGTATTTCTTCTGTGCGTGGCGCTTGCTGGGGCGGGACAGGTTTGGGCGAACACGTTGCCGCAAGCCTGCGGCGACGACAAAGTGAAATTCGACGTCACGACATCAGAGGGGCAAGCCGCGCCTGCCGCACCAGAAGCGGGTAAGGCGCAAATCATTTTTATCGAAACGGAAAACCAAAGGGTCACGCTGGCCGGCGATGCCACGATCCGCTACGGCATGGACGGAGCGTGGGTGGGCGCTAACAACGGCAATTCGTACTTCGCGTTGACGGTGGACCCGGGAGTTCACCACCTATGCGCAAGCTGGCAATCGTCGCTGGGAACTTTTAAGAAGAATATCGATTTGACGTCGTTTACCGCCGAGGCGGGACAAACTTATTACTTCGCGGCTGCGGTCGCCGTGGGGCGCGACATCGTAACCTTCGGTCTTACGCCATTGAACGAGGATGAGGGCAAGTATCGGCTGACGACTTCGAAGCTCAGCACGTCAAAACCAAAAGAGGTAAGGACGCGCGGGTGAAGTGAGTCGGCCGATCTTTCGCTTTTCGGATCGATGGGTATGCTCAGGGTTTCCACGCGGCCAGGGGCTTTAGCCACTGTGGCGTTCTTACAACTTTCAGATTGAGAATGGCGCGTTCGAAAGCGCTGCGATACGGCTTGGTCATTTGGTTCTTCATGAAGGATTCGCGGGTTTCCTGCCAGAGTTCGTAGACCAGGAGCTGCTCGGGATGCTCGATGTCTTCCTGAAGCGAGGCGTTGACAAAGGTTTGCTCACGGCGGATGTGTTCAAAAACTTCTTTCAACTTTTCCAGGAAGACCGGTTTGGAAGCGGCGTTCACATAAAATCGAACGATCAATACAATTTGGTCAGCCACTGTTTTTCTCCTAGAGAGAACGTGAGCGTGAGATGTAGGGAGCTGGATTCGAAGTTCTCTAGCGAAAATGTGAGCGTCAGGGACGTCCCATCACATGCAAGTGCGCATAGGGTGAGCCGGCCCACATGATATAGGCTCCGGTGGGCTTGTGCGTAGTGGGAAGGCCGGTGGTTTTGGGATCGAAAGGCCACATGATCATCCAGTGCGGTCCGATGGTGATGGGTTTGCTGGTGCTGTCGTAGGGATCGGAGTCGCTGCGCTGCGTAGCTCCGGCGAGCATGTAGGTTATTCCCGGGACGGTATTGGTGGGCTTGGGCTTGTGATCGGCGAAATCCTTGGACCACTGCGTGGAGGCCTCGTCTTCGCACATGGCGGGCTGTCCGACCCCGGTGGGATCGCCGGGCATGCAGGTGAAGCCGTTGGTGCCGGGACGCAGGACGGTCATCTTGCCCAGAAAATTCATTTCCGCAACGGTGGCGTCCTTGGCGACGTCGGGCGGAGCAGCGGAAAGCGCGCGCGCGATCTTGGCTTTCACCAGCTCGTCGGGAGTCATGGTCGGTTGCTGCAGCGCGTGATTCCGCGCAGCGGCACGCGCGCCAATTCCGGCGAGCGCGAGCGTCGCAAAGATTACGGCGAGAACGCCATGCTTTCCTTTTCGATGGAACATAAGACTCCTCGGCAAATTATGAGAGCGGCAGCGTGAATTGAAACGCTATCTCCGATTTGGCGCTCTCTCTGCCATGCTAACACTGAAACCGATGCCACGCGCCTCTTGCCCCAGCGAGGTGATGACCGCGTCAGTCGGTTACGACTCCGACGCTGGTCAAACCTCCTCCGGTTTGGGCGGAATTTGTGACCGTAATGTAGATTCGATTGCCCGGATCGCTCGCGATTGCGGCGGTGGCGGTTACGAAAACGGAAAAAGTTGCGCTTGCTCCTGTTGCAAGTGGGAGCTCTATTCCCATCCCACCCGAGACGGGCGGAGCCAGACACTGACCGTTGCTGGGATTTGTCTGGCATATCGTGATATTGACGGGCAGATTCCCCGAAGCAGTGACGATGCCTGCGTCAGTTGGAATACCGAAGTTGGCAACCTCGACCGAGAAAGCTCCCGTTCCCTGCGTTGAGAAAGGTATGGTCAAGACACCGTTGTCCGATGCGGTGGCCTCGGTCACCTGAAGCGTCGCAACATCTATTTCGGTGTTTACGCTGGTAAAGCCGGCTACTTGCACCGTTCCGTGAGAGTCCGCGAAGGTGAGATACACCAAATTGTTGACCGGGTTGTAAGGTATCGCCGCGGTTGCGGTGACGAAAACAGCATATGACCCGACGGCGTCATTGGGCGCGACTGTTGTCGAGAAAGATGACGAAGGCGCGCTCAGGCAGGCCTCTGTTGCCGGGTCCATCTCGCAAGCCAAAAGTGTGACCGGCAGCGAACTCAGCGTAGCGGGAGCGACGGTGAAAGTCTGCGATACCGTGCCGCTGTTGACGAGGTCCGTAAAGAACACTCCAGTTGTGCCTACAGGAACGTTTAGGGTGGCCGGGATAGTGCCGGTTGCGAGATTGCCGTTGAAGGTGCCGCCGCCGAGATCGGGCACGATGTTTACGTCCCAAAAGAAAGTAGCAAACGACACTTCCTGCGGCTCATAAGGGCCGGTCGGGGAAGCCACTGCGAACAGAGCCGCCACGTTACTTAGCGGATGTGCCGCCATGCTTTGTGTTGCCGACGCAGTATTCGTTGGAGCTGCGGGCGCACCGGTTGATTCCGGCTGAGCGCCGGATTTCGCGGCGCGCTTTCGCGTCAACAAAACCTGGGGCGCGCGAGAGTTGGCGGGCTGCGCTGCGCCGGTAATCGGAGCAGGCGGAGTTGCGCCGGTGAACAGATTGCCGCATGCGCTGCCGTCTCCAGCAACGCCGCCGGCAGTCTCAACGCACGCCGCCAGTATGTCGCTGAGCGTGTTCAGAGCTGTAGCTGTGACGCTGTCGCCCGCCGGCAAAGCCGGGCCGGGAGTTGTCCCTGCCGTGGTATCCACCAGCTCGTTTACGCTCGCGAAGTCTTTGGCTAGGTCTGCTGCGTCGGCGCTGCTGGAGCCGATCTCGGTCGGCGAAGTCATATAGGTTTCAAGCGCGAAGACGGTGGCGACGGTGGTGAGTTCATTGATCACGATCTGTTTCGCGGACGTGACCGTGCTGCACGCGCCGAGTGCGGACATGAGAAGGATCGCGGCGTTATTGGTGCCGGCAGCCAGTCCGGGATTGCCGCCGGTGGCGGTGATGTAAACGAGCGAGCCTGGCGTGGGACAAGTGAAACTCGGCAGCGCGAAATTGCCGGAGCTGTCGGTGTGCACGGGAGCGCCGGTGAGAAGAGGTGTGGAGGCCGAGCCGTCGCCGGTGGTGCCCACGGCGTAAAGCTGAATTGTGGAGTTGCAAACCGGCACCAATCCGCCCATCACAGTGCCGGTTTTGTTCGCGACCGCGTTTACCGTCAACGTCGCGTTCGTGGTTGTTGCGCTTCCGGCCACATTCGTGAACACGGCGTGATACTCGTTGCCGTTCATCGCCACGGTAGTGCCCGGGATGCTCAACGTGGTGGAGGTTGCGCCCGATAAATTTGTAAACGTGCCTCCGCCGTTTGTGCTCACTTGCCATTGCACGGTCGGCGTGGGAGAGCCCGACGCAGCAGCGGTGAATGTTGCCGTCGCGCACGCCGTGACGGTTACGTTCGTGGGATCGGTGGTGATCGTTGGCGCAGTATTGCCGGCGTTCACGGTCAGGGTCGCGTTCGTTGTCGTGGCGCTGCCGGAGGTGTTGGTGAAGACGGCGCGATACCTGTTGCCGCTCATGGCATTGGTGGTGTTGGTGAGGCTCAGCGTGGTGGAAGTGGCGCCGGAAACGTTGGTGAAAGATGTTCCGCCGTTCGTGCTCACCTGCCACTGAACTGTCGGCGTAGGAGAGCCTGATGCTGCGGCTGTGAATGTTGCAGTCGCGCCGGCCGTTACCGTCACATTCGCGGGATTGGTGGTAATCGTGGGCGCAGTATTTGCGGCATTCACCGTGAGAGTTGCGGCCGTTGTTGTCGCGCTGCCTGCGGCGTTGGTGAAGACGGCGCGATACTTGTTGGTGTTCATCGCCACGGTGGTGCTGGTGAGGCTTAGCGTGGTCGAAGTGGCGCCGGTAATTGCGCTGAATGAGGTTCCGCCGTTTGTGCTTACCTGCCACTGAACTGTCGGCGTTGGAGTGCCTGATGCAGCGGCTGTGAATGTTGCCGTTGCGCCCGCAGTTACCGTCACATTCGTGGGATTGGTGGTAATCGTGGGCGCAGTATTTGCGGCGTTCACCGTGAGAGTTGCGGCCGTTGTCGTCGCGCTGCCGGCAGCGTTGGTGAAGACGGCGCGATATTCGTTGCCGTTCATCGCCACGGTAGTGCCCGTGATGCTCAGCGTAGTAGAGGTCGCGCCTGCCACATTTGTAAACGTGCCTCCGCCATTCGTGCTCACTTGCCACTGCACCGTTGGCGTCGGAGAGCCTGAAGCAGCCGCTGTAAACGTCGCCGTCGCGGCAGCAGTGACGGTCACATTCGCCGGGTTGGTCGTGATCGCAGGCGTGGTATTTCCGCCGGTCACCGTCAGAGTTGCCGCGGTTGTCGTCGCGCTGCCTGAGGCATTGGTGAACACAGCCTGATACTTGTTGCCGTTCATGGCCCCGGTTGTTACGGCGATACTTAGCGTGGTCGATGTCGCGCCGGATACATTTGTAAAAGCTCCGCCGCTCGTGCTGACCTGCCACTGCACGGTTGGCGTTGGCGTGCCGGAAGCTGCTGCTGTAAACGTCGCCGGCGCGCCCGCTGCAACCGTCACATTCGCGGGGTTGGTAGTGATCGCAGGCGCTGTGTTCACGGTCAAAGTCGCCGGCGTGGTGGTAGCGCTACCCGACGCGTTCATGAACACGGCTTGATACTCGTTCCCGCTGAGGGCCGCTGTGGTGCCCACGATGCCCAGCGTGGGCGAGTTCGCGCCCGATATGTTCGTGAACGTGGCGCCGCCGTTCGTGCTGACTTGCCACTGCACAGTCGGCGCGGGCTGGCCGGAAGCTGCAGCGTTAAACGTCGCCGCGGCCCCCGCTGTGACTGTGACGCTCATCGGGTTGGTGGTAATCACCGGCGCGGAGGCCTTTGTCGTTGAGTGGCCTGCGCCGCAGGCGGCGAGTAGAGCGCAGCCGAGAAGAACAGCGGCGACGGTGGCAACGGTCGATAGATGTGCCATCACAGATCGACCGTTGCGCTGGGCACCCGCCGAAGAACAGCCGCTCAGGGGACTGGATACCTGGGTCGCGCACGCCGTGGAGCGCGTTATGGAACGAAAAAGAGCGGTGATGCGTGGGGACATGGAACTCCTTAATATGCGACGCATGTTGATATGGAACAGCAGGCAGAACGGCCAGGAAACACTCGTACCCAAGGGGATTATCTAGGGATTCGGCTCGCAGAACAAACGGCAATCAAGGACAAATCGGGACAAATCGGGATACTTTGGGGGCGAAGGTGTCGTGGGGACGTTGCTACGGCAGGACAGTGCCGACACAGGAGACGAAAGTCAAAAGAGCCGGCGGGACGCCGGCGCTACGAAAACCGGTCGCGTGCCGAGAGATGCACCGTGGATGCGTTGAAGCGGGCGCAGCAAGCGGCGCCCCTACGGATGTCGCCACGACTAAATACGCGCGGGCTGAGCCGGGGACAAAGTCAAATGAGCCGGCGGGACGCCGGCGCTACGAAAAGCGGTGATTTGCCAGCGGATTACGCCGGGCTTGTGTTACGGCAGGTACGGGGCAGGTTTTTGTAACGACAATTGTCGTGGAGTAGGGGGGCGGTCCATTGCGGTGGAGCGGCCATACGGTTGCGGATGGGCGCGTTGAAATAATCAACGGGCACTGATTTTTCCAACGGTTTTGAGCGGGCGGCAAATCGGCCGGGCGGGGGCGGGCGCAGAATCGAAGGAACTTACCGCGAGCCGCGCGAGCCTGTTGACAATGGCGCGCAATTTGCATACAAGGTGTTATTCGCCCCGGGCGGGGCAATCTCACGCAGGAGGAGAAATCCATGCCGACCAAGAAACCGATCACCAGGACCAAGCGTTTGAAAAAGGCCAAGAAGCTCGAAGCGACCAAGCCGCTATCAAGAGCAGCATGGGGTGGACATAGCACAGAACATCCGTCAGGTGGGGTAGGCCCAGTGATCATTCACTCCGTCGAATAACGACGGGTGGCGATCCTTTGTTTTCGATGATTCCGGCAGTCGCGATGAAGGCGCTGCGGTTAGCGCCAGACAGATAGTTCAGCTAAGAGGTTCCTGCAACCCGCGCGGGTCCCGAACCCTTCCGTGTGTGAAGGGTTCGGGTTCTGACGTACCCGCGTCTTCGCTGTTCGCAAGACAATCCCGACAATTAAATAGTAACGGTGCCGCTCGCCATCAATGTGAAGAAGTGAAGACCTTCGCCACAGCGGCCCGCGGCGATTCTCGCTGCAATTCGCAGGGCAGGGAGTCCGTTCGCGATTCACCTTGCGGCGGGTTGCGCCGGTTTGGGGGGCGTGGCATTATCGGGTGATGCGCGAGCGCGACAGCAAAAAACTGCAAGAGATGAATGAGATGGAATCGGCGATCGAAGCTATTCCGACGGAGGAAAATCCCTCGCTGCTATCCAGCCCGGCGCTGCTAGCGAAGGTTATGTCTGAGACGGGCACGGAGGCGGGCAAGATTGGCGGCGAGCGACGCGCTAAGACCAAGACGCCGCGAGGACGCAAAGTCGTCGCTTCCAAAGCAGCTAGAGCGGGACGGAAACGCAAGGCGTAATCTGCGACGATATGGCGGTTCATCATCGCAATCTGTAACTCACATTCGTAATCGGAAACGGCTCGTATTCCTCGAACTACTACCCGCGTTCTTGGTCTTGGCGTATTCGCTTCTTCGTCCATTTTAGCTGGCCCCGTAAGCCACGTTTCGCTGGCTGTATGGTGACGCGCTCAACTCCGCGGGGCGCGGCTGACTGAGGGTTAT
The DNA here is from genome assembly GCA_049517055.1 of Candidatus Acidiferrales bacterium. Classification (GTDB taxonomy): domain Bacteria; phylum Acidobacteriota; class Terriglobia; order Acidiferrales; family UBA7541; genus Palsa-295. The sequence continues at coordinate 8,470 of JBEKSN010000099.1, forward strand.
TTTCGCCGGCGGCACATCAGTCAATTCGCGATATTCAACTTGCCATCCAAACCGGGCGAGAGCATACTCCGCAGCCGCTAGGCGAAAACCCGCCGAAGCTAATCCAAGGAGAAAAATACATGAAGCGTATTCTGTTGCTGCTCGCAGTTCTGGCACTCTCCGCTGCCGTCTCCGGCCCGCTGAAGGCGCAGGCGATGACGCAAGCAAATCCGTACGTGGGCACCTGGAAACTGAACCTCGATAAATCGAAAATCACGGGCGTACCAGCGCCGAAGAGTTTGACCCGGGAAGTGGTCGCGGATGGCGCGGGCGCGAAATACACCTACAAGGGAACCGCCGCCGATGGAAAGGCGATCGACTATAGCTTCTCCACAAATTACGACGGCAAGGATTCCGCCATCACCGGCTCAGGAGCGCCCGGAGGCGCGGACGCCCTGGCCATCAAACGCATCAGCGCGAATAAGACTGAGGCGATCGTGAAGAAGGGCGGAAGCGAAATCGGGAAGTCCGCGGCGGAAGTGTCAAAGGATGGGAAGACTACGACCATCAAACAATCGGGAAAGACACCCGACGGCAAGGACTTCAGCACCGTACTCGTGTTCGAAAAGCAGTAACTAACTGCGTCCCCGTGAGGTCGCCCTTCGCAGATGCGCCAGGGCGAAATTCCTTCGGGTTTCAGGGGCGGCAAAGCGCGGACTGCGGATTTCCGCGCAGCCGCCTCTGCGCATTCATTCCTTTACGGTGCTTCGGTGCCTTGCGGATCGTAGCTTTTGCCCCAGAATTCGGGCGCGGCGGACTCGAATTCGACGCCGAGCTTGTACCATCCGGTCGGGTCCGGACTTCCACACCACACCACGTGGCCGCGAATTTGCATTCCCGTTTCGGGATTGCTGAAACTAAGCGCAGTCCCGTGGGGCAAATTCACGGGAGAAAGAATTAAGGCTCCATTAAGATTGATCACAGCCGTCACTGCCTGGTAGGTCTCGAGCTGAGCTTCCATCTGCAATGGAATGCTTGCCAGGATACGGCGACTTCTGCGCTGTTCCTTCATGGGAGTACTATACCTAGCGTAATAGTACTACGCCATCTCATTGTAGTAATACTTACGGCTTGTCACGAGCCGCTCCGCCGCTGGCGATTACAGAAAGTTCATCAGCGCCGGTTGTTTCCTTCGGACTCATCTGGAAGGGGCCGAGCAAGGCTGTTCTGATGCGCTGCGCGCCGCAAGAGAGAGATTGAAAATCCGGGCATGCTGGAATATTTGTGTTAGAGTCAGCCACTGTATTTCCATGTAACCCGTTGAACGGCAGGAGGTAGGTTATGTCTAACACCGGAGCTAGTCCTTCCCCGCAATTGACGCTGGCCGTTGAAAAGACCCCGGCGGAAACGATCGTTCGCTGCACCGGACGAATCACGTCCAGCACGAACGAGCTGCTGAAGAGCACAGTGCGTCCGCTGATGCCGGATACCAAGCGTATCGTGCTGGATCTTACGAACGTAACTTTCCTGGACAGTTCGGGACTGGGGACGATTGTGGGGTTTTGGGTGAGCTCGAAGAAAGAGAAGTGCGAACTGAAACTCACCAACGCGAATCAGAGAATCATTGACCTGTTTCTGATGTCCAATCTGGCGCCAATCCTCAGCGGCCACGAAGATTATCTGGGAGTCACGCCTGATTAGGTGAAACGACTTGTTCCGTAATGGTTCGAGGGGGCTCGAACCTACGGATCCTGGGTGAAGGTTTCGCGGGCGCGGTCGAAGCCGCGCGGCTCGATGTGGACGGTGCCTTGGAATGGGCGGTCGATATCGGCGATGGCGATCAGGATAAACGACAACATCAAGGCCAGCGATACCACTTGAATGCAATGCAATTTGAAATCTTCTATGCCGAAGAGGCAGGAAGAAAGCGTGGTGATGCCGCCCCCCACGATCAGCACCAACCAGAGAATTCCGGGCAATTTGGATTGGCTTTCGAGTTGGCGCACGCGGCGATGTTCGGTCATGGCGGAAATTTCGCCGAGGGTTAGATTCATGCTGGTCTGCTCGCCGAAGGTAGCGGGCTTGGTTTGCAGCACGGCAGTCCATAGGTCGTGGATGGTGTCGTGACCGGCCAGGCTCAATTTTCCCTGGTGCATCACGGGCCATTCTTCATCAATCACGATCGTCGCGTACTGGCGGGCGAGTTGATGAACCTGATCGCGTTGCGCGGCGGGAAGACCGTCGGCGAGGCGGTAAACGCTGACCAGGCAATTCGCTTCGGCCTCGGCGTTGATTTCCGCGTCCTGGTAGGAACTCCAAACGGCGTACAACATGAAGCCCATGATCACGGCATAGGTGGTGCCGAGCACGCCGACTTGCCAGCCGATGATGTCGTTGTGAACCCGGCGCCGGGTGGCGGGCCAGAAGCGATTCAGAATAAACAGAAAGGGAAGCGGTCCCAGGGTGAAGGCCAAAATCACGATGAAATTGTCGAATGCCGTCAGCACGGTTACGCCTCCGGATTCCAGCGTCTAGCTAGCAGCGGGATGATTCTAGACTTCTTCCACGATTTCGGGGGAAATTTGCCGCAGATTTAATTTTCCGGCGGCTTGGCTTGCAGCACGGTGCAGTGCCGAGGATGATTTCGCAACAGGGCAAAGGACGCCGAGGTTTTTACAGATTAGCCTGACGTTTCGTTCGATGATTGATTGGATTAGGCGCTTTCGTTCCAGACGTACAAGAAAGTGGCGTCCGTGGCGGTGGCAACTTTGCGCCCGGCTTTACGCGTTGCGCGATTCAGGGCGGAACGCACCTTTTCTTTCGAGGCGTCCAATTCTGCCAAGGGCACCTTGATCGCGGCGCCGGCCTTCAACTGGTCGAGATCGTCGAGGATGATGGAGACGATCTCCTTGTGCTTTCCGTTGCGGCCTTGCGGGACGTCGGACTGCACCATAGTCTTGAAGTGCGCGGAAGCAGTTTTGGTTCGTGAGCCGGCCATGCGATCCTCCCGTACTCGAATCATTAAACTAACGTGACCTTATCGTAGTCTAATCGTAAAATAGATGTCAAATACAAAATGATGGCCTCACCTACAAATTCCAGCCGGGTTTGATAACGACGCCTAGCGTCGTGCTAGACGAAAGCCAGAATCCCAATCCAATTTTTAAAGAGTTGACCCGTATGAATTCCGGCCTGTTACGTTGACGGTGCTGGAAGGGGGGGATTGTGAGGTCGAAACACAAAACGCATTTCGAGCAGGTCCCGCTGGAGATGGTGAAGAAGATAGCGCGGGTGGATGAGCAATACGGAGGCTCTATGCCGTCGTGGCAAAAGCTGTATCAGGAGATGCTTACGGAGTCTGATACCCAGAAGTTGACCGAACTTGTCCTGGCCGTTGAACAAGCGATATTTTTCCGGGCGCAACAGTTGAATGGAACGGGAGCCGGTGCGAAAGAACGTGCCGCGATGGACCAAGCCGCTCGCAAGATGCTGACGATAAAGACTGAAAAACTAGGTTGGCCCGGACTAGACAGAGTTACTACGCAGCAACCAACGAGCGGACATGGCTTATGATGTTTGCGGCATCGGACTTTGACACAACCAGATCGACGGGCGCATTCTTCTTTAACAAATGGTGCGCCACAGTGTCGGCGTAAAGAGTAAAGAGAATTATGGGAACTTGCGGCATAATCCGCTTCAATTCACGAGCCGCGTCCATGCCGTTCATGACCGGCATGGATAAATCGAGAATGATCAGGTCCGGTTTGCATCGTTTGGCAAGGCGCAGGGCTTCTTCGCCGTTCTCCGCTTCAGCGCAAAGATCGTAGTCCTCTTCGGCTTCAAAGATCCGGCAAAGAATCTTGCGGATTATTGGATTGTCGTCCGCTACCAGAACGGTCTTAACCATTTGGATTTTGGCCCATAGCCGAGGGCGAAATAACCTTGCCCTGACGATCTTCTAGCACAAAGGCCAAAACCGCACGATACGGTCTTATCTGTATAGAGCCGCCGGATAACCCTCGCCTACAGGAACTAGGGCGGGGAACTACCGGATGGACCTGATGCCGCCCGGCCCGAAACGGAATATGATGCGAATGCTGTAAGGGAATTTTCCAAGGGCGGCGTAAAGCAATGAAACGTCCTACAGGCGTGACGCTAATCGCAATTCTGATGGTCGGCGTAGCGGCGATTCTGGCGCTGGGCTGTTTTGCTTCCTTCTTCATTGCAGTGATGGGGATAACCAGCGACAGTTCTGACGCGGTCTCCGCTGCGATCACCGGCATGGCACTTGGCGGCGGATTTTCGCTGCTGATTCTGGCGGGTGTGGCCGCGGGCCTGGCGCTGGCGGTGTTCAATTTGCAGGAATGGGCGTGGAGCGCGTCAATGGCGACGATTGGCGTGGGTACGGCATTGACGGTGATCAGCCTGGTGGCTTTGCGGAGATACGTTTTGATTCCAGTGGGGCCATCGCTCGTTTGCCATATATTTTTGGTGGCTACGGCTATCTGGATGTTGGCCTACCTTTCGAGGCCCAGAGTGAAGCAGGCTTTCAACGTGTCGAGCGTTTAACGGGCGCCGACCGCAGAATTCTGCAGCGTTTGACGAGGAGAATAGCGAGATGGCTAAACTAACCGCGGCCAAGCGAAAAAAGCTTCCGAGATCGAGTTTCGTGGAAAAAGGCGCGAGAAAATATCCGATCCAGGACGCTGCTCACGCGCGCGACGCGCTCGCGAGGAGTTCGGGAAAGCCGGAACACCGGGCTGTGGT
>JBEKSN010000100.1:0-13105 GCA_049517055.1 Candidatus Acidiferrales bacterium
GCCTGTTCTCCTATTGCGCCGACAATTTGTCTCAGAAACCGGGGATTGCCGACGCACTCGCAAAGAATCCCGCTTGCTCCTCGGGGGTGGTTGCGCACGTGGCCTCGCGTTTGAGCGCCGCTGGAGTACAAGCGCTGCTGGACGATCTGGACCGGCTTAGCTCCGACGCGCGATTGGTTGTCGCGCTCACTCATTGCAAAGCCGCGACGCCCGAACAGCAGGAACTGCTGGTCGAATTACAAAAGACTGAAGGACTGGCGGTGCCGGAGATCGAAGAAGCTGCCGCTGAGATCGAGCCGGACGTAAAGAAGCGAACAACCCTGCTTCAGAGACTTGCGCACATGAACGTGGTGGAGCGAATCCAGCTCGCGCTCAAAGGCGGTCGCGAGGAACGCATGCTTCTGATCCGCGATCCGAATAAAATCGTGCAGCGGGGAGTGATGCAATCCCCGCGACTCACGGATCTCGAGGTTGAAAACTTCGCCGCCATGACCAACGTCTCCACTGAAGTCTTGCGCATCATCGCGGCGAGCCGGGTCTATATGAAAAGTTACACCGTGGTGAAAAACTTGGTGAGGAACCCCAAGACGCCTCTGGATGTTTCGTTGCACCTGCTGCAGCGTCTAAACCCTTTTGACCTCAAGCTTCTGTTATCGAACAAGAATATTCCGGAAACATTGCGCTCTACGGCCGCGAAGCTTCATCGCCAGCGGTCCTTTGCGCGGCCTAGCACCTAATGCGAAGTTGAGTTCAGGGCGCCGGTTACGGGCGCAACGGCAAGAGAGGATGTCACCTTTTTCTTGTATTCTTCCGCCTTCGCGAGGATTTCTTTTTCGTCTAACGTGAGCATCCGCCTGTCTCTCATCACGATATTGCCTGCGATCACCACCGTGCGCACGTCGGTTGCCTTCGACGCGTAAACCAGCTCCGAATATACGTCGTACATCGGAGTGGCGTGCGGCGCGCCGATGTCCACCAGAATCAGGTCCGCTTTCTTGCCCGTTTCGAGCGAGCCGATAATCTTTTCCAGATGCAGGGCGCGTGCGCCGTTGATGGTGGCCATTTCAACCACTTGTTTCTCGGGCAATGCGCGCGGGTCCATCCGCGCCACTTTCTGCAGTTTTGCCGCAAGATCCATTTCTTCGAACAAGTCGAGATTGTTGTTGCTCGCAGCGCCGTCCGTAGCTAGTCCGACGGGCTCGCCTGCGGCCAGCATTTCCGGTACGGGCATCACTCCCGCGGCTGTTTTCATATTGCTGGACGGGTTGTTGATGCAGCCGACGTTGAAATGCGCCAGCGTCGCAATGTCCGCCTGATCCACCCAGATGCAGTGCGCTCCAATCACGTCCGGGCCGAGAATGCCGGCGCGTTCCAGGTAAGCTACCGGTGTTGCGCCATGTTTCTCGCGGCTTTGCTCCAGTTCAAATTGCGCTTCGGCAATGTGAATCAAAATTGGCGCATGATTGCGGCGCGCCAAAGCCGCCGCGTCCTGCAAAGTTTTTTCGGAGCAGGTGTAGATGGAATGCGGGGCCACCGCCGCGATAATTAGAGGGTCGCCCTTCCAGTGGTCCAGATATTTCTGCGTGTAAGCCAGCGCTTCGGCGGGAGTCTTGTTGTCGGGTGCGGGAAAATCGATGATGGTCTCTCCCAACACACCGCGCATTCCGGCGTCTTTGGTTACGCGCGCCACAACATCCTCGAAATAGTACATGTCCGCGTACGTCGTGATGCCGCCGCGCAACATCTCGAGCACTCCCAGCTTGGTCCCCCAATTGACAAAATCCGGAGTCACGTTGCGCGCCTCCGCCGGGAAAATATATTTGTGAAGCCATTCGTCGAGCGCGAGATCGTCGGCCAATCCGCGAAACAGGCTCATCGCGGCGTGCGCGTGACCGTTAATCAGGCCCGGCATCACGAGCGCGCCATGCGCATCAATCGTCTGCGCGGCCTCGAATCGGCTCTCGATTTCCGCACGCGGGCCTACGGCGACGATCGAATCGCCGCGAATGGCCACCGCGCCGTCTTCAATCACTCGCCGCTGTGCGTCCATGGTCACGACAGTTCCACCGCTAACCAGCAAATCCACTTTGTCTTTGGCGGATGCTGTTGAAGAGAGAACCAAAACTACAAAGCACGATGTCAGCGCGGAAAACACGAGGTTCGGGCAGCTTCTCCAAAAACAAAACCTTTTTCTGTTTTGCATTTTTCCTCTGGCGCGCGGAAAATCCCTACAGAAATGCGGAATCAAAGGGCCGCGGCAACAATTTCGCAGCGCTCTCGCGCTCGACCTTGCCTTTCAGGTTTGCAAGAACCACCGGCACATCTCCACAGAATTCCCACACGATTTGGCGGCAAGCCCCGCAGGGAGGCGTCAGCGCATCGGTATCGGTTACAACCGCGATCGCTTCAAATCCACGCTCGCCTTCTGACAAGGCCTTAAATATCGCCACGCGTTCGGCGCAGCAGGTAAGCCCGTAACTTGCGTTTTCGATGTTGCAGCCGGTATAGATTCTTCCAGACTTCGCGCGCACGGCTGCACCCACGCGAAAATCCGAAAACGGCGCGTGCGCGTTTTCGCGGGCCTGTTTTGCGGCTAAGATTAAAGCGTCATATTCGCCCATGCCTTGCCTTTGGGACGCCAGCCGGCGGCCAGCCTCCACTTTTAATTTTTATCCGCGGCAATCCGCGGAATAACAACGCGGAGAAGCGCGATGAATTGGCCCTTCACGCGCTCGCCCGTTTCCAGCACTTCGGAGTGATCCAATGGCCGATCCAAAATTCCCGCCGCCATATTCGTGACGCAGGAAATCCCAAGGACGCGAATTCCCATGTGGCGCGCCACAATCACCTCCGGCACCGTGGACATTCCGACCAGATCGGCGCCAATGGTCCTTAAGTAGCGAATCTCCGCTGGAGTTTCATAACTGGGGCCTGGAAGCGCGGCGTACACGCCTTCGTGCGGTTCGATGCCGAGCCGCTTGGCCTCCGCCAAGGCGATTTCGCGATACGAACGCCAGTATGCCTGCGTCATATCCGGAAAACGCGGGCCAAAGCGTTCGTCGTTCGAACCGGTCAGCGGATTCGCACCCTGCAGATTAATGTGATCGCGGATCACCACCAGCGCGCCCTGCTTGAACTCCGGATTAATCCCACCCGCTGCATTTGTCAAGATGGCAGAGCGGATCCCCATCCGTCCAAAGACGCGCATTGCAAAGCCCACTTCGCGCGCGGAGTAACCTTCATACAGGTGAACGCGGCCCTGCATCGCCGCAACGGCGATACCCTCTGCTTTTCCGATCACTAGAAGGCCGGCGTGTCCAATCGCCGTCGAGCGTGGAAAATCTGGAATTTTCTCGTAAGGGATGCGCGTGGCGTCCGTCAGCTCATCCGCGAATGCGCCGAGTCCCGAACCGAGCACAAGCGCAATCTTCGGACGCAACTTCGTTTTCGACAGGATGAATTTCGCAGCGCGTTCGGCTCGCGCATATTCCGTGTCGCGCGCAGGAGCCTTCGAACGGGCCGCGCTCATCGCAGCATAACTCCCACGATGGACGCGGACATCAGATTCGCCATGGTCCCGGCCAGCATGGCGCGAATGCCAAGACGTGCAAGTTCAGCTTTCTTGTTCGGCGCAAGTGCCCCAATGCCGCCGATCTGTATGCCGATCGAGCTGAAGTTCGCGAAACCGCACAGCGCAAACGTGGCGATGGTAAAGGATCGCGGGTCCAGACCGTCTTTCATTGGCCCAAGCCGCTGAAAAGCGACAAGTTCGTTCGTTACCATGCGCAGTCCGAGCAAATTGCCAATGGCGTGACAATCCTGCCAGGGAATGCCGATGACCCATGCGATAGGCGAAAAAAGCCAACCGAAAATTTGCTCCACACTCGACGGGAACCAGGAAATTCCGATATGCGTCAACCCGTTATGGACCACACCGAAAATTCCATCCACCAGATAAATCAGCGCAATAAAAGTAATCAGCATCGCGCCCACGTTCACGGCCAGATTCAAACCGTCGATCGTGCCGCGAGAGATCGCGCCCAGCGCGTTCGTGTCGCGTTCCAGGGGTGCCATTTCGACGCGGCCGGAAGTTACCGGGATCTCCGTCTCCGGCACCAGCATTTTTGCGAGCAAGATGGTTCCCGGCGCGGTCATGATCACAGCGGCAAGCAGGTGCTTTGCTTCGACGCCATAAAGGATGTAAGCCGCCATGATTCCGCCGGACACGTGCGCCATGCCGCTTGTCATCACCGTCATCAACTCCGACCGCGTCAGCTCAGGAAGAAATGGGCGGATGGTCAGTGGGGCTTCGGTCTGCCCCATGAAGATACTGGCGGCGACGTTGAGGGATTCCGCGCCGCTCGCGCCCATCAGCCGCGTCATCACGCGCGCAGCTTGCTTGATGATGAATTGCATTACACCGTAGTAATAGAGCAGCGCGAAAACCGCAGCGATAAAAATAATCGTGGGCAGGACTTGAAACGCGAAGAAAAAACCCATCGGGGAGCCCTTCTTGCCGAGGTCGCCAAAAACAAATTGCGAACCGAAAAACGCGAAATCGAGCACCCAGTTCACGGCGGCGCCGGCTTTCTGAAACAGCAAGCGGCCATATTCCCAGCGCATCACCAGAAACGCGAATACGATCTGCAGACCCAGGCCCCAGGCGACGGTCTTGTACCGGATAGCCCGGCGATTGGTGGAAAACAAAAACGCCAGGCTCATCATGGTAATCATTCCCAGAATGCCTACCAGGCGGTGCATTCGACGCACGCTCCTATTTTGTGCCGTGCTAACTTACGCGGTTTCTGTTGCACCAATAATTTTTCGCACCAGCGGCGAATTTGGCGGCGGCTGCTGGCCAATTTCAAAGCTTCGCGACAACAACTCCACCGCGTTCGGCAGCCGCGAATCCAGGTTGTAGTGAACGGTGCAAAGATTCGCGCCGGCCTCAACCCTGTCGCCAATCTTCTTTTCGAACACGATTCCCACGCCGGGATCTATCGAGTCTTCCTTCTTTTCGCGTCCGCCACCCAGCGTCATGCTGGCAATTCCCACCTGCTCGGAGCGAATCGCGGTCACGTAACCGGACTGCCGAGCGGTTATCCGCGCGGTATGTTTTGCACGCGGCAGCCGCGCCGGGTCGTCCACGACACTTGCATCGCCGCCTTGCAAGCGGATGATCTCGCGGAATGTATCACGTGCACGCCCCGATGTAATCATCTCCGCGGCGAGCTTCCGTCCTTCGTCCACCGTTTTGGTTCGCTTCCCCAGGAAAAACATCCAAGCCGCAAGCTCGTCGCAAAGTTCGCGAAGGTCTTTAGGCCCCTGGCCATGCAGAATCTCGATGCATTCCTCCACTTCCAGCGCGTTACCCACTTTGCGGCCCAGCGGCTGCTCCATATCCGTGATCAGCGCGACGATCTTCTTGCCCATGCGCGTCCCGGTCTCCACCATCAATCCCGCCAGATATTCGGCATCCGACTGGTTCTTCATGAACGCGCCGTCGCCCGTCTTCACATCCAAAACCAGCGCATCAATTCCCTCCGCCATTTTTTTGCTCATGATCGAGGCGCAAATCAGGTAGGGACTTTCCACCGTGGCGGTGACGTCGCGCAGAGCATAAAGTTTTTTATCTGCGGGCGCGATTTCCGGCGTTTGGCCGATCAAACCGCAGTGCGTTAATTCCAGCACGCGCCGAAATTCTGGGAGACCCAAGTTGACGTTGAAGCCCGGAATCGATTCCAGTTTGTCCAACGTCCCGCCGGTGTGCCCCAGGCCTCGTCCACTGATCATGGGGACGTAAAGTCCGGCAGCCGCCACCACCGGCGCAATCACCAGCGATGTTTTATCGCCTACACCTCCCGTGGAGTGTTTATCCACTTTCGCTGCGGGCAGATCCGGCCAATCGAGTACCACGCCTGAATGAAGCATCGCCTCGGTGAGCGCTGCAAGCTCTGCGCCGGTCATCCCGCGCCAAACCACAGCCATCAGCCAGGCAGCAATTTGGTAGTCGGGAATGTGCCCGCGCGTAACTCCGTCAATAAGGAACTCGATTTCTTCGCGGGAAAGTTCCGCGGCGTCTCGCTTCTTGCGGATAAGGTCAACAACTCGCATGAGGAAGGATACGCGGCCAACCTAGCATTGCCCGTAACACACGTCAATAAGTGGGAGCTCCCGGCAGAGTGTTAGTTTCCAACTAGAGGTTAGTCACGCAAATAGGTTCGTTTTGGCATTCGCTTGTAGCGAAGGTAGTAAACCAGCGAAGCGCAGGCTGCAAGCACGCACCACGTGGTCAAGCGCGATAGGAAATAATCGCTGAATCTACCGGTGTACCATGCCCTGGAAATGCCGCCTTCGGATGGGATTACAAACCACACATATAGTGTTGCAGCTAGCTCTGAGAGAAAACAGGCAAGAAGAGTCAGGGCCTCGTTGATAGACTTCTTTCGTAGAATCGCGAACAAAAAGGAAATCAACACTCCCCATACCAGGGCGTGTTCTCCCATGTATGCCCACACGCTCGGGTACCAGACCCTGATACCGTCTGTAGGGGCTCTTCCGTAAAGCCAAAAAGACGTGAGTAGTTCGACGAATGCGCACAGCGCTAAAACTCGACGATTCATATGCAAAGTGTATGCTCTTGCTAGGCCGGTTAACAGCATCCAGGCTAGTAAATACGACGAGGGACGCGCCAACTGCTGGTGAATCGGATACTAGGAAACTAACGAGCTAGAGGACGCCGCTTTATCATGAAATGCCTGATCAGAATTTGGGAGGGCGAGCAGCGATCTCTGCGGCAATGCGTTGCACTTCGTCGTGAACGAGGCCGTTGGAAACCAGGATTGAGGAACCGCCGGGATTGTACGGGCCGCCGGAAAGATCGGTAACGTTTCCGCCTGCTTCCGTGACGATGAGCATACCGGCTGCGGTATCCCAGGACTTCAGGCCGAACTCCCAGAAGGCTTCGAACCGGCCGCAGGCCACCGAACACAGATCGAGCGAAGCAGCGCCATCGCGTCGCACACCATGCGAACGCAGCGTAAATTCCCAGTAGTAATGAATGTTCAAATTATCGGTGCGCTTGTGCGTGGGAAATCCGGTGGACACCAGACTCTCGCCCAGACGCTCGACAGAAGAAACGTGGATCGGTTTTTGATTGAGGTATGCGCCCTCGCCGCGCGAAGCGTAAAACATTTCGTTCGCGACAGGATTGAATACCACTCCCGCAATCGGTTTGCCGTTTTCCAACAAGCCAATCGAAGCCGCAAAGCACGGATAGCCGTGCGCGAAATTTGTGGTGCCGTCGAGCGGGTCTACATGCCAGACGAACGGAGAAGCCGCGCCATCCTTGCCCGAGCCTTCCTCCGCGACGATCGCATGCTGCGGAAAATCGCGCCGCAGCCGAGCCACAATGGCCGCTTCGGAGCGGCGGTCGGTTTCGGTGACCAGGTCCACATCGCCCTTATACGTGATTTTCTTAGGGCTGCCGTGGCCGGCAAGAATGATAGCCCCCGCCTCGCGGGCAGCTTCTATTGCGGTCTGAAGGTATCGGTTCATGATGTTGAGTGCGACAGCCTGCGCGCGCTGGCAGTTACTATCGCGGCGCCGCGGCAGTGAAATATTCTTTGCGGTAACGCACCGTATCTCCCGACTTCACCTGCAGCGTGACGTGACGATGGCTTCCCGGGGGCGGCACGGGAGTGGGATAGTATCCCAGCAAATATTGCGTCCGCAATTCGCGGTCGATGCGGTCAAAAGTTGCGTCGAGCTGCTCCATTTCGTCCACCATGAACATGGCCCCGCCGGTGCTATCGGTAATCGTAATTAACGCATGCTCGCCGGCCGTATTTCGCCCGCTTTCGTTCGCCGGCCGTATCACGATGGAATAAAGCAGAGCTTCGGAGGCAATCGCGGCTCGCCGCGCGTCTTCAAACTTCGAAACGCTTGTCGTTTCCCCGGCATCCGTCACCATAACGATTGCCCGCCGCCTGTCTCCCGGACGCCGCCGCAGCGAATTCGAACCCAGCACAATCGCATCGTAGATGGAAGTTCCCGAACCTGAACTGATTCGGCGGACTGCTTCCTGAAGTTTCGGCACGTCGGCGGAAAACTCCGAAAGCTGGGTGACTTTTTCATCAAATTCAAAAACGCTCAGCGTGTCCCCGGGCCGCACCACTTGCCGGACGAAGTGAGCGGCAGCTTCCGCCTCAAACTTCATGTCCTTATACGTGCTCATGCTCGAATCAACCATCAAAGCAAGATCCAGCGGACGATTGGTTTCGGCTTCGAAGCGCTCAATTTTTTGCGGTACGCCCTCTTCAGAAAGTGCGAACACATCTTGGGTGAGATCGGGAATCGGCCGGCCCTCGGCGTCGATTACACTGGCAAGAATATTCACAAGATTCGTCTGCACGCGGATCACGCCGGACTGCTTCGGTTGTTGCGCGCGCAGAGACCCGGCCAGGCCGGCACACGCCAGCGCTCCAGCGGTTATACAAGCGACAGTGAATCCAACTGCGAGGAGGGCTTTCTTCATTTGTTTGTCGAAGAATTAGATTCATCCGGCCGGGAATTGGCTTCCTGAGAGGCATTCTCGCCTTCGGCCCAAACCGCGCCGTCCGCAAAAAACTCCTTCTTCCAGATCGGCACCGCCCGCTTCAGCGTGTCAATGGCGTAGCGGCATGCGTCAAACGCAGCGGCTCGGTGCGCCGAGCTTACGGCAATCCATACACTGGTTTCGCCTACCTCGAGACGTCCGAGACGGTGAACGATGGCCAGGCGATGAATTGGAAATTTTGCGCGGATCTGCGCGCCAATCTCGCGCATTTTAGCCAGCGCCATCGGCTCGTAGGCCTCGTACTCGAGGTAAAGCGTGCGCCTTCCCTTAAAATTGTTGCGCACGAAACCATCAAAGACCACGACTGCGCCGTCTTCCGGACCTTTCAAATTCTCGAGAAGCTCGCGCACCTGGATTGGCTGGTGCACGAGCTGAAATACGTCATCGGTAACGGTCGTTTCCCGGCCGCCGCTGACCGGCGGCAGAAACGCCACTTCGTTGCCATCCACAAGCGGAGCCCGCCATTCGGCATATTCCTGATTTACCGAAGCCGCGATCGAACTTCGAAAGTCAGCTAGCCTGGGAAACCGCCGTGCGTAACGCTCGAAAAGATCTTCCACGCGAGCGCCTTCGGAGAGGTCGGCATCGTCCTCCGCCGCACCTACGATTTCTTTGAGTTGCCCGAAAAAAAGCACTCGCACGCGCATCAGGAATTCATTCTATCGCGCAGAAGGCTTCAAAGCGATGTGAGAGTCCCGGATGGTAGCGAGTGAAACGAGCCATGCGGGGCAAACTTTCACATTTGCCGGCCTAAGCTTCCAAATTGCGCTAAGATTCGCAATCGACGAAGAAGGTGCGGGACGCCGCATCCGGCGCCATGTTTCCAAGTTTTTGAAAAACAACAAATGCTGCGCGCCTCTTGGAATAAACGATCGAGAGATTCCTCGGTCCGGTCCATCCCGTTCGGCGTAACTGAGTGCTTGGAATTCACGATCGGCACGGAGGGAATTTCATGAAAGTTCTGATTTCCGGTGGATCGGGACTCGTCGGGACGGCGCTGACGGAATCGTTGCGAAGCGATGGGCACGCGGTTTCTCATTTAGTTCGGCCCGGAGGCGCAGCCTCAGCAGGCGACATCCGTTGGGACCCAGCTAGTGCATTCATCAACCTGAACGCGATGGAAGCCGCCGACGCGGTCGTAAACCTCAACGGGGCCAGCATTGGCGGTGGCAGATGGACGCCCGAGCGAAAAAAAATCCTTCGTACCAGCCGAGTGGATTCGACGCGCTTTCTGGTGGACACTCTCGCGCGCCTCGACCGGAAGCCCCGCGTATTCGTTTCTGCCTCGGCAATCGGGTATTACGGCAATCGCGGTGATGAAACTCTCGACGAGTCAAGCGCGTCAGGAAGCGATTTCCTGGCGGAACTCTGCCGCGACTGGGAAGCGGAAGCCATCCGCGCACAGGCAAGCGGCATCCGCACCGTATTAACACGCTTCGGCATCATTCTTTCCGCAAAAGGCGGAGCGCTAACGCAAATGCTTACTCCCTTCAAATTGGGATTGGGCGGACGGCTGGGAACGGGGAAACAGTGGATGTCCTGGGTGGCGCTTGATGATGTAGTCGGGATTCTGCGCAGCGCGATCTCAAACGAACAAGCCAGCGGGCCGGTGAACGTGGTGGCTCCCAACCCGGTGCAAAATTCTGAATTTACGCGCGTGCTTGCCAGCGTTCTTCATCGGCCGGCAATTTTTCCGGCCCCGGCCTTCGCGTTGCGCCTCGCTTTAGGCGAAATGGCCGATGCGCTTCTGCTCTCCAGCCAGCGAGTTCGTTCCGAGCGCTCACCCGCTACAGCCTACTCTTTTCGATATGAGAATCTCGAGCCAGCCCTTCACGCAATTCTCACAAAGAAGTAGCCCGATTTTGCTCGCGTTCGCCGACTCGCCGCCGGCTAAAGCAGTTCAAGAGGCGGGGCGAATTACTTATAGCGTTACCGCCTTATTTCAATACGCTAAGAATAGCCTCAACTTTTAGCACGCGCCCCGTAAGCGGATCCGTTGCCACTGTGGCTTCAGCTTCCTGGCCATCGCGAAGAAGCAGGGTCAAGTCGCCACGGAATTGCCGGATCATCGGCTCGTTACCCGGAGGCGGCTCGCCGGCGGTCCAATCTTTTCCCCCATCGATATGGCCGTCTTTGTCTCTGGACGGCACATACAAGGAAGACCGATCTATCCTCAGCTCCACACTGAATCTACCGGGGATTGGGAGGACATGATTCAACCGGTAATCGATATTGCTGACGTCGATGTTCGTACCCACATCGACATACGTCAGCGAACTTTCTCCTGACTTTGAGGTTGTCGTGTTGACCGGAACGCGAACGCCCAAGCGCAGAGAGGACGTCAACGGTGCATGGCTCAATACGAACGGAATCGAGTAAGGCATGCTGCTGATCTTCTTGGTCCCGTCATACTCGGTCAGCACAATTTGAAGTTTTGCAGGCACCATGACTTCGGGAGCGGGCGTCTCGGCGGCAGGCTTGTCCTGCGCCTTAGCCGCCGGCGCCGCAATTAAAAGGAGTGCGGCACATGCTCCGAGCCAAACTGAAACTCTCATCGTTGCCTCCGGCAAATCAAAGTTTTAAGTGCTGTACAAGAGACGCCGCCATGCGGGGATTAGTTCAGAAGAGCCCAGGCCCCTTGTCTGAATCGTCCACAGGCGTCTCTAGCGGTTCCAGCGGAGTAATTTCAATAGGCTTTACTTCAAGTGGCTTCTGCGGTTCCTCTTGTGCGGCGTAGAGCTCTTCGTTATCGACAGGCGTGTTGTGTACCGCCTCGTAAAACTTCACAACAGCGAGAAGTTCTCCCTTGGGAACCATGACTTCGGGCTCGCGCCGAATTCTGGGCGAAGGGACTGAGCGCGATGTGACTTCCTTTCGAGAATGATCCTGAATTGTAGTGGCCTTCGGGAAAGCAGCCGTGGCGTGCAGAGACGGGGTCGTTGACGGCACAACTTCTGCTACGGTCGGAGTAGAAACACGCCGGTGCGGCAAACCAGTGACCGCAGCTATCAATAA
Source organism: Candidatus Acidiferrales bacterium (assembly GCA_049517055.1). GTDB lineage: Bacteria > Acidobacteriota > Terriglobia > Acidiferrales > UBA7541 > Palsa-295. The sequence goes on from JBEKSN010000100.1 coordinate 11,633, forward strand.
AGTGGCAAGAACAACAGCGCTCGCCGCATAGGCTAAACGCTGACGGGTCCCCTGCTCCCAAATCCTCCAGACGTCACAACTCCAGCGCCTAGGAGCAGGTTCAGCGGCAATTCGCGCGCGCAGGCGCGTGATGAACTGCGGGGAAGGCTCTCCCGCTACCAGCGTTTCAGCGCCGCGATCTACAACAGTGCGCACAGCCCTGGCATGATCGTAAGCTTCTCGGCAAGCCTCGCACTCCGCCACATGCGCCAGCAACTCGAGTTCGCTCTTCGGACTCAGTTCGCCCAGCGCTAAATCGTTGATGCGCGCCGTCATCTGCTCGGACTTTTTTTGACAATCCATTCCAGGCTCTCCGCTAATTTCTTCCGCGCTAAAAATAATCGTGACTTCACCGTGCCTTCCGGCAGTCCTGTGAGTTTTGCCACTTCGCTGGTGTTGTAGCCTTCGATGGCTGCGAGGGTCATCACCAGCCGCAGCTTTTCGGGCAGGGCGCCCAGCGCGCGCGCCACCTGACGCTCGAATTCCCGAGCGGCGGTGACATTTTCGATTCCAGCGGCGTGCTGGCTATCCAGGAACGCAGCGTGTTCGCGCCGCTCGCGCCGTCCAGTCGCTCGAATGCGATCGAGCGCGAGCCGCCACGCCGTTCGCACTAGCCAGGCGCGAAAGCTTTTGCGGTCTCTTAGGCGATGAAAGTTACGGTACGCGCGCAGCATGGCTTCTTGCGCCACGTCTTCCGCTTCCGCAGTATTGCGCAGCAGGCCCAGCGCGACGCGATAGGCCAATGTAGGACAGTCAGCCAAACGCTGCTCGAACTCGCGTTCGAGCGAAGCGTCCTGGCTCACCGCGCTACCCGGAAAACCGGCTGCGAACGCATCCATCTTGGTCCCACTAAGCCAGACGCCGGTAACGCGGTTTCGGTTCACTTGTTTTGGAGAGAAGAAACGGATTGATTACAGGTCCAACCGCTCAAGCAGCGCTCCCAGATTTGACCCGTCCACCACCAGGTCCGGGCGCTTGGTGGCGAAATCCTCCACCTCATCGAGCGCTTGAAATAATCGCATCTTTGCTACCGCGTACTCCTCGGTCCCAGTCAGCGCGCGCCCTGTCCGCTTCGTCCACAAATCCAGAGCGTCGCGGCGTACAAATATGCGGACCGGGAACATCGACTTGCGGTCGGAGGACACGTAATAGATATATTCATTTCCCGCGGCGCCGTCCTGCTTCGCGGGATGCACGTCTTGGAACTGATATTGGTAAACGTAGCCGCTTTCCGCGGAGTAGGCTTTGATTCGCCGCACCGTCTGTGGCTTGGACATCCCCGCATTATTCGGCTGCGCTCTTTGGCTGTCAATCTCTGCCTAACCTCGCAGCGAACGGATCGCGGGTACTCTGTCTTAGGGGCTGACTTCGAAACGCTACCGTGTCACGTTCAAACGGCAACCACGTGACCGAGGAGTGCGATTAGGACAAAAG
>JBEKSN010000101.1:0-12953 GCA_049517055.1 Candidatus Acidiferrales bacterium
CGCTCTGGGAACGGTTACTCCGGTCTATACCGCGACCATTACCAGCCGTGTGGACGGCCAAATCACAAACGTGGCCTACAGCGAAGGCCAAATGGTTCGCAAGGGAGATCTTCTGATCGAGATTGATCCGCGACCTTATCAGGCCGCGCTGACCCAGGCGCAAGGCACGCTGGCAAAAGACCAAGCTGTATTGAGTGAAGCGAAGATCGATTTAGACCGCTATCAACAGGCCTATAGCCGGAACGCCATCGCAAAGCAGCAGCTTGACGACCAGACCCAGACGGTCAAACAGGATGAAGGAACGGTAAAGCAGGATGAAGGGACGGTTGCAAGCGCTGCGACGAACGTCGATTACACCCGGATTGTCGCGCCGATAGAAGGCCGCGTGGGGCTTCGCCTGGTGGACCCCGGCAATATCGTTACTTCCGGCGCCACTACTGCGCTGGTTGTGATCACTCAGCTCCAACCTATTACCGTCATTTTCAGCGTGGCGGAAGATTATCTGCCTCAGATTCAAAAACAGTTGCGTGGCGGCGTAAAGATGCCGGTGGATGCGTTCGCGCGCGATCAAACGACGAAGTTGGCTTCGGGTTCGCTTTTAACGCTAGACAATCAGATCGATCAGACCACCGGTACCTTGAAACTGAAGGCAATTTTTCAAAACCAGGACCTCGCGCTATTTCCAAATCAGTTTGTGAACGCCAGATTGTTGGTCGATACGCAGCGCGGGGTCGTACTGCTGCCGACTGCGGCCATTCAGCGCAACGCCCAAGGGGCCTTTGTTTATGTCATCGGCTCAGACAATACAGCAACATTGCACACGGTCACCGTAGGCACCACGGATGGCAATACCGCGGCGGTGCAAGGTGTGAATGCCGGCGACGAAATTGCAGTGAACGGGTTCGACAAATTACAAAACGGCGCAAAAGTTACGATCACTAAAGCTAGCGGCAGCGGCGCAAGCAACGGAAGTAGCGGCGGCAGTGGCGCAACTAACGGCACTCAGGCGCCGGCAAGTCCGAACGCCAGTCCTAGCACCAGCGGGGGAGCCCATCCGTGAGTCCGTCTCGCCCATTTATTCTTCGGCCGGTGGCCACCTCGCTGCTGATGGCAGCGATTATGCTCGCAGGATTCGTGGCCTACTTGCAGCTTCCGGTTTCTGCTCTCCCGGAAGTTGACTACCCCATCATCCAAGTCGTGACGTTTTATCCCGGAGCGAGCCCGGACGTGATGGCTTCAGCGGTAACCGCACCTCTGGAGAGGCAATTTGGCGAGGTGCCCGGTCTGAATCAAATGACTTCGACGAGCTCGGACGGAAGCTCGGTCATCGTTTTACAATTCTCGCTCGATTTAAACATTGACGTCGCAGAACAGGAAGTGCAAGCGTCGATCAACGCGGCCCAAAGCTATTTGCCGGCCGATCTTCCAGTTCCACCCATCTACAGCAAGACCAACCCCGCGGATGCGCCGATTTTGACGCTAGCGTTGACCTCTTCCAGCATCCCGCTTTCGCAAGTGGAAGATCTGGCAGACACGCGCCTTGCGGAAAAGATCGCGCAAGTGACCGGCGTGGGCCTGGTGAGCATCAGCGGAGGGCAGAAGCCCGCGGTACGAATCCAAATAAATCCGACGGCGCTATCTTCCTACGGTATCAATCTGGAAGACGTAAGAACGGCCGTTCAGAACACCAGCCTCGATCTGGCCAAGGGCAATTTCGATGGCCCGCATCAAGATTATCAGATCGACGCCAACGATCAGTTGCTAACCAGCAAGGATTTCCAACACGTGGTCGTGGCCTATCACAACCAAAGCCCCGTTTTTCTATCGGACGTGGCGCGTGTGATTGACGACGTTGAGAATACAAAGCAAGCGGCCTGGATGAACACCACACCCGCCGTGATTATGAACATCCAGCGGCAACCGGGCGCCAACATCATTCAAGTTGTGGACCGAGTGAAAAAGCTCTTACCTCTGTTGCAAAGTAACTTGCCTGCGTCGGTTAACGTGATCGTTCTCACGGACCGTACAACGACCATCCGCGCCTCGGTGGAGGACGTCGAATTCGAACTGATGCTGACGATTGCGCTGGTCGTGATGGTCATTTTCCTTTTTTTGCGAAATCTTGCCGCCACGATCATTCCGAGCGTGGCCGTGCCTCTATCCATCGTAGGCACTTTCGGCGTGATGTACTTGGCGGGCTATAGCCTGAACAATTTAACTTTGATGGCAATGACGATTTCAACAGGATTCGTGGTGGACGACGCTATCGTCATGATCGAGAACATCGTTCGGTTCATCGAACAAGGCGATCCGCCGCTGCAGGCCGCGTTGAAAGGGTCGGAGCAAATCGGATTCACCATCGTTTCGCTGACGATTTCCCTGATTGCTGTTTTGATTCCCCTGCTCTTCATGGGAGATATCGTCGGAAGGCTTTTCCGTGAATTCGCGGTTACCCTCAGCGTGACCATTCTCGTGTCCGCGGTCGTTTCTTTGACGCTCACACCCATGATGTGCGCCAAATTGCTCAAACATAAGCCGGAATCGCAACGCGGGCGGTTCTACCAGGTATCGGAGCACGCGTTTGAGAGTGTCATCGCTTTTTATGGACGTACGCTTAAGTGGGTGCTGAAGCATCAGACCGCGACGCTGTTTGTTGCGCTCGCCACCCTGGTCCTCACCGTTATCCTGTACATTATCGTGCCCAAAGGATTTTTCCCGGTGCAGGATACCGGCATTATCCAGGGCATTTCGGAAGCCTCGCAGTCTATTTCGTTTCCGGCCATGTCGCAGAAACAACAACAACTGACCGAAGTGATCTTGAAGGATCCCGCGGTCGATAGTCTTTCCTCCTTCATCGGAATTGACGGCACCAATCAAACCCTGAACAGCGGCCGCATGCTGATTAATCTGAAACCGCTTAACCAACGCAAGATGAACGCGTCTGACGTGATTCGCCGTTTGCAGCCCAATTTGGAAAAGATTGAAGGAATCACGCTCTACATGCAGCCCGTCCAGGACATCACCGTGGACGATCGCGTAAGCCGCACCCAATATCAATACACTCTGGAAGATCCGGACGCCAATGAGCTGAACTTGTGGACCGCAAAGCTGGTGGACAAACTAAAGCAAATTCCGGAACTGGAAGATCTTGCCACGGATCAGCAGACGCAAGGATTGGCGGCCTCCTTGGTAATCGATCGAGTGACGGCTTCGCGCATGGGAATCACGCCGAACATGATCGATCAGACGCTTTACGACGGATTTGGGCAACGGCAAGTGGACACAATGTACACGCAACTGAACCAGTACCACGTAATCATCGAAACCATGCCGGAGTTTCAGAAAAACCCGGCGAAACTACAAGACATCTACGTGCGGTCGGCTATCGCGTCCTCGGCAACAACGACCGGCGCCTCCAGTACGAGCAGCACGACAAACGGTATCGTAACCGCCACAACAGCCACAGGAGGAGCGACTGGCTCGCCAAGTCCGTCTGCTTCTTCGTCGGCCCTACCGAGCTCCGGCTCGGCGAATCCCACGGCTGTCGCAACCGCGAATGGAGCTGCCGTTCCACTTAGCGCTTTCACCCACTTTGAATCCAAGACCGCGCCGCTGTCGGTCAACCATCAGGGACAATTCCCTGTGGTGACGCTGTCCTTCAATCTGGCGCCCAACGCTTCCTTGGGTGAAGCGACCAAGGCGATTGAAAAGGCCCAGCAGGAAATCGGAATGCCGCTCAGTATTCAGGCCGCGTTTCAGGGCACTGCGGCATCGTTCCAGGCGTCGTTGAGCAACGAGCCGATATTGATTCTGGCGGCGCTCGTAACCGTCTATATCGTGCTGGGTATTCTTTACGAGAGCTACATTCATCCGCTCACGATTCTATCCACGCTGCCTTCAGCGGGTGTCGGCGCGATCCTAGCTCTGTTGATTTGCGGCTCCGAACTGAGCGTCGTGGCGCTGATAGGTATCATTCTGTTAATCGGCATCGTTAAAAAGAACGGCATTATGATGATCGATTTCGCGTTGGAAGCGGAGCGCAAGGAAGGCAAAAGCTCTGAGGAAGCGATCTACGAGGCTTGCCTGCTGCGTTTCCGCCCCATCATGATGACCACCATGGCCGCTCTGCTCGGAGGTCTCCCGCTCGCGCTGGGTTCAGGAATCGGATCCGAGCTGCGGCGTCCTCTGGGTATCTCAATGGTGGGAGGCCTGCTGCTCAGCCAAGTCCTCACGCTCTACACCACGCCCGTCATTTATATCTACTTTGACCGGCTCGCAAAGAAAGCTTCTGCGTGGCGGACCGGACGCAGCGGCCAAGGAGCCCCGGAGTCTGTGCCGGCAGATTAGCCATGAGCCTATCCTCTCCATTCATCGAGCGGCCTGTAGCCACCACACTCCTGACTGTCGCCCTCGCGCTTGCCGGGGCCGTGGCTTTCAAAGAATTACCAGTGGCAGCCTTGCCCCAGGTTGACTTCCCCACAATTTCCGTCGGTGCCGGCTTGCCGGGAGCGAGCCCGGAGATCATGGCTTCCTCCGTGGCTACTCCGCTCGAGCGCCAGTTTGGCCGAATTGCAGGCGTCACCGAGATGACGTCTACCAGCAGCATTGGAACCACAAGCATCACGCTTCAATTCGATTTGAATCGCGACATAAACGGCGCGGCCCGGGACGTCCAGGCCGCTATCAACGCCGCCCGCAGCTATCTGCCGGCAAACCTGCCGAGCAACCCGAGCTACAAAAAAGTAAACCCCGCTGACGCCCCGATCATGATTCTTGCGCTCACTTCCGACGTTTACGATCGCGGGCCCATGTACGACGCCGCCTCCACCATCATTCAGCAGAGGCTTTCGCAAATTGAAGGCGTCGGCCAAGTCAGCGTCGGCGGGAGTTCCTTACCGGCCGTGCGCGTGGAGATCAATCCCACGCAGTTGAACAACTACGGCCTGGGGCTGCAAGACGTCGCATCCTTGTTGAGCAAACAGAATGCGAACTCACCCAAAGGCCAAATATCGGACGATCAGGGAACTGCCGACATCACGACCAACGATCAATTGCTCAAAGCAGAATCGTACAAAGCGCTGGTAGTCGGTTATCACAACGGTGCTGCCGTCAAGCTCTCCGATTTCGCTGACGTAGTGGATTCCGTGGAAAATATTCGAGCCGCCGGCTTCGTGAACGGCAAGCCCGGGATCTTGTTAATCATTTTCCGGCAGCCGGGCGCCAATATCATCGACACGGTCGATCGCATTCGAGCGTCCATTCCCTCTTTGAAGGCTTCCATTCCAGCCGCGATGGATTTCACCATCATGCTCGACCGCACCACCACCATACGCGCATCCGTGAGCGATGTGGAACGCACGCTGGCCATATCGATTGGACTGGTGATCCTGGTGGTTTTTCTTTTCCTGCGTAATGTGCGCGCCACCCTTATCCCCAGCGTGGCCGTTCCGGTCTCATTGATCGGCACGTTCTCCATCATGTATTTGTGCAACTACAGCATCGACAACCTGTCCATGATGGCCCTGACCATCGCAACCGGCTTCGTGGTGGACGACGCCATTGTTGTGATTGAAAACATCTCCCGTTACCTGGAAGAAGGCCTTTCTCCGATGGACGCTGCCCTAAAGGGGGCTAGCGAGATTGGCTTCACCGTGCTTTCCATCAGTATCTCTCTGGTAGCCGTGTTCATTCCCATCCTGCTGATGAGCGGCATCGTCGGCAGGCTATTTCGCGAGTTTGCGGTCACTTTGTCCATTGCGATTATCATCTCGCTCGCCATTTCACTCACTACAACTCCCATGATGTGCGCCAGGCTCCTGAAGCGTCAGCGGGACGAAGATCACAATAAGATATTTCGCGCTAGCGAGCGTGCCTTTAACGCGGTGCTCGGAGCCTACGAGCGAAGTCTCGGCTGGGTATTGAAGCACTCGGCCCTGACGCTCACTGTCTTGCTGCTCACCATCATGCTGAACGGCTATCTTTTCTGGATCGTGCCCAAAGGCTTTTTCCCCCAGCAGGACAACGGCACGGTTTTCGGAGGCATTCAAGGCGAGCAGGACATTTCTTTTCAGGCCATGCAAGTTGACACGCTACGCTTCGTGAATATGATCAAAACTGATCCGGCCGTTCAAAATGTAATGGCCTTCACCGGAGGCCAGGGTGCGGCTAATAGCGGCTTCATCTACCTGGCGCTGAAACCCCTCAATGAGCGCAAGACTTCCGCCAGCCAGGTCATCAACCGCTTGCGCCCGAAGCTTACATCCATTCCCGGAGCCACGGTTTTCCTGCAAGCAGGCCAGGACTTGCGCATAGGCGGCCGGAGCAGCAGCGCGCAATATCAGTACACGATTCAAAGCGACAACCTGGACGACCTGGTGAAGTGGGGCCCGACTCTGCTCGCCGAAATGCGAAAGCAGAGCATGCTGACGGACGTCAATACAGACCAACAGAACAGCGGGTTGCAAGCCGAACTCGTCTATGACCGGGAAACAGCGTCAAGGCTGGGCATTACGCCACAAACGATTGATAACACCCTGTATGAAGCCTTCGGCCAGTCAGAGGTCTCTACAATGTATACGGCTCTGAACCAGTATCACGTGGTCATGGAGGTAGCTCCGCAGTTTTGGCAAAGTCCTGAGGCCCTGAAGAATGTTTACGTCAAAGCATCTGCGGGAAAGGAAGTCCCGCTGAACGCAATTACACATTTTGAGACCACGACGGCGCCCCTTTCTGTGAACCACCAGGGCCAGTTCCCTTCCGTTACGGTGTCATTTAACCTGGCCCCGGGCGTGGCCCTCAGTGATGCCGCCAAAGCTATCCTCGATACGGAACAGCGAATTGGGATGCCCAGCACGATTCATGGAATGTTTTCCGGGACCCTGCAAGCATTCCAAGCCTCCCTTTCGACACAGCCGCTCCTGATCATTACGGCGCTGGCGGCCGTTTACATCGTGCTGGGAATTCTTTATGAGAGCTTTGTTCACCCCATCACGATTCTTTCCACGCTACCTTCCGCGGGAGTAGGCGCGGTGCTTTCGCTGCTTATTTTTCACATCGACTTAAGCGTTATCGCAATAATTGGGGTCATCCTGCTCATTGGGATCGTGAAGAAGAACGGTATATTGATGATCGATTTTGCCCTCGCCGCTGAACGCATCGACAAAAAGAGCCCGGAAGACGCCATCTACCAGGCTTGCTTGCTGCGCTTTCGTCCCATTTTAATGACGACTATGGCGGCCATATTCGGCGCGCTCCCCCTTGCTCTGGGCACCGGGACCGGTTCGGAACTCCGGCGTCCCCTCGGCATCACGATTATCGGAGGCTTGATCGTCAGCCAGATGCTGACGCTCTACACCACGCCTGTTGTTTACCTTTCTCTCGACCGCTTGAGAATTCGCTGGGCACGTTCACGCCACAAAGCTCCCGACCAGCTTCCTCAGGAGACGTTGGGATGACGGAGATCAGTCGAGACTATGGAGTTGAACTCTTGAGACACGACATAGCGAAGACCTCCGTGAAGAGTGCGCGCCAGCTTCTAGCTTGCGCGCTTAGCGGCGCATTATTGCTGTCAGGCTGCACAGTAGGGCCCAAATATCACAGGCCTTCGGTGACCGCTCCGGAAGCCTACAAAGAGCTTACCCCGGCCGATTATCAAACTACCGATGGCTGGAGAGTGGCGCAGCCTAAAGATGCCGCGCTAAAAGGCAAATGGTGGGAAATATTCAATGACCCACAGTTGAATGCACTCGAAGAACAGGTGAATGTATCGAACCAGAATATCGCTTCCGCGGCTGCGGCATTCCTGGTGGCGCGTTCCATGGTAAGGCAAGCACGCTCGCAGTACTTTCCAACCGTAACCGTAGGGCCCTCCATCACAAATAGCCGCCAGTCAGCGACAATCTCCAGCGGCCAAGCGACTGGGACCGGCACGGGCACCGGCGGAACTCCTCTTACCCCACAAGTGCTCACTGACTTTCTGTTGCCTTTTGATGCCACCTGGGTGCCGGATTTATTCGGCCGCGTCCGAAACACTGTCAGAGCCAGTGCGAACGCAGCGCAGGCCAGCGCGGCTGACCTGGAAAATACGCGCTTGACGGTGCAAGCGGAAGTCGCTGTGGATTATTTCAGCATTCGCGGGCAGGACGCGCTGAAACAACTGTTGGACGATACTGTGGTCTCCTTCCAGGAATCTTTGAGACTGACCCAGGCACTCTATGAAACAGGCATTGATTCCGACGAAGCGGTGGCCCAAGCCGAAACTCAGCTCGAATCTGCGCAGGCTCAGGACACGAACCTTGGCATCCTGCGCAGTCAATTCGAACATGCTGTGGCAACATTGGTAGGCCAGCCTGCTTCGACCTTCTCAATTTCAACCGCGCCGTTAAGACCAGAGCCGCCGGCAATTCCGTTCGCAGTTCCCTCGCAATTGCTCGAACGGCGCCCTGATATTGCCGCGTCAGAGCGATTGATGGCTCAAGCCAACGCCCAGATCGGCATAGCGGTAGCTGCATATTACCCCACGGTCACATTGAGCGCGTCCGCCGGACTCGAGACCACTTCATTTACGAAGTGGTTTACCTGGCCGAGCCGGTTTTGGTCTGTGGGTCCCAGCGCTACGGAAACACTTTTCGATGGAGGGTTGCGCAGGGCGACCGTGCAACAGTTTCAGGCCAACTTCCTGGAGACCATTGCGAACTACCGCCAGACCGTCTTAGCCGCATTTCAAAACGTGGAAGATAACCTGGCCGCGCTGAGGATTTTATCCATCGAAATCAAGCAGCAGGATACGGCCGTGGGATCGGCACAACGAAACCTTAAAATCGCGATCGACCGTTACAGGTTAGGCATCGACCCTTACCTGAACGTAATCACCGCGGAAACCGCATTGTTCACCAACCAGCAAACTGCCGTTAGCCTGCGCATTCAACAAATGACGGCAAGCGTCCAGCTAGTCGAAGCTGTGGGGGGCGGATGGGACGCATCGCAGCTTCCCTCGGCAGGAATGATGAGCGCCCCCCTCGCGGTCCCGAAGCCAGATTCCACCGCTCCAGAGAAGCAATAAAGTTTGAGCCGAGAAGTCCGATAGAAGGAGCGACCAAGAGCGAATCGAAATTCTCTTAATTCGCCGTAACTGTTCCCGGGTCTGCCAGCGTCTAAGCATGGTGAAGTGTGCGGCCCTTAACGAGGTGTCTTGAATGCTCTGGTTTAAAAAGACGAGATTGGAATTTGTCATCTGCGCAATCTCAACGCTAGCGGCCTGCGCTAGTGTTTTGGCGCCCGCCATTGGCGCGCAGTCGAAAGATCAGCAGACTGCCTCGCCGAGCGCGGTGGAAAAGCAAGTAGGGGCCATCAAGTCAATCGAAGGTACCACCGTCACGATTACGACCGACTCCGGAAGCAGCGCCGCGGTAAGCGTCCAACCAACAACCAAGATCGTTCGCGTGGCTCCCGGACAAACGGACTTAAAGACCGCGGTGCCGGTGGAATTGAAAGATCTGCAAGTAGGCGACCGGGTGTTCGTTCGCTGGAAAGCTTCGGACACGGCCCAGCCCGTCCCCGCGCTCGGCATCATCGTAATGAAACGCGCTGACGTCGACGCAAAGCAGGAACATGACCGCGAGGACTGGCAAAAGCGCAGCGTCGGTGGCCTGGTCAGCAGCGCAGACCCGGGCTCGGCAACGGTTTCGATTTCAGTTACTGCACTCGGCGGCACGAAAACTATGGCAATACACACCACGCCTAAGACCGTCTTTCGCCGCTATGCGCCTGGCTCCGTGAAATTCGACGACGCCGGTCCCAGCTCGTTGGACCAAATCAAGCCGGGAGATCAGCTTCGCGCGCTGGGAACGCGCAACGCGGAAGGAAGCGCGATGGAAGCGGAAGAAATCGTCACCGGATCGTTCCGCAATATCGCCGGCACAATCATTTCGATCGACGCCGCCTCGAATTCAGTTACGGTGATGGATTTGCTGACAAAAAAAACAGTCGTGGTGAAGCTTTCATCACAATCACAACTCCGCAAATTGTCGCCTGAAGTTGCGCAGCGGATTGCATTTCGTCTGAAAGCGGCTGCGGTCGGAACGTCACAAACAGGCAACACTCCCGCCGCGCCAGGGGCTGCGCCAGCAAGTGGAAACCGGCCTAATGGTGGTGCTGGGGCGGGATCTACTCCGCCAGATGCGCAACAGGCCGGCGGCGCGCCGAGTCCCGGCGCCGGAAGCGGCCGGCCCGGCGGCCAAGTGGACCTGCAACAAATATTGAGTCGAATGCCTGATACACCGCTCGCGGATTTTCAGAAGGGAGATGCGGTCATGGTCGTTTCCACGGATGGTGGAAGTTCCGGCGGACTTACCGCAATCACGCTGCTGGGTGGCGTCGAACCTATTTTGGCGGCGGCGCCCAGCGCAAGCCAAGCGATGACTCTTTCGCCTTGGAGCCTGGGTTCGTCTGCCGCGGACGCCGCAGGCGCGAATCCATAGAGATGGTAACAGACGCTGGTAACCAATTTCCGTTTCAGGGGAACGAATGAATTCTCGGCGCTTCACGATTTTCTTGCAGATTGCAGCGATTGCTTTCTGCGGTTTCGCTAGCACGCGTGCGCTGTGCCAGACGCCGTCCGCAACTAGCGGGCTGCATGGCCAAGTGCTGGATCCTTCCGGCGCTGCGGTGTCGGGTGCGACAGTGCTGCTCACTGGGACTGATGGGGGTACCACCGGAGCTACCTCGAATCAACAAGGTGCCTTCGACCTTAAGAACCTGGCTCCCGGCAAGTACACGCTCGAAATCGTCGCGAAAGGGTTTGCACTTTACAAAAACGAGGACGTTGAGATCGCTGCGGGGCAAATTAAGAATCTAAATATTTCGCTCACCATCGAAGAACAGGAGCAACAAGTAGTCGTGTCGGGAGAAACGCCGATGGTGGACGTGAACCCGCAGAACAACGCGGGCGCTATCACCATCTCCGGAAAAGAGCTCGATGCCCTGCCCGATGACCCGGACGAATTGCAAACTGATTTGGAAGCCCTGGCCGGTCCTTCCGCAGGGCCTAACGGAGGGCAGTTTTACATTGACGGTTTCACCGGGGGCCAGCTTCCTCCCAAGGCCTCCATCCGGGAAATTCGCATCAATCAGAATCCGTTTTCTGCGGAGTACGACAAGGTCGGGTACGGGCGCATTGAAATTTTCACCAAGCCTGGTACCGATAAATGGCATGGCCAAGTATCAATCAATGCGAGCGATTCCGCGCTGAATTCTAAGAATCCCTTTTTCAACTCCAGTACTGCTGGAGGCGCGGAATTTCCGGGATATTACACCACGCAGTACAGCGGCAACATTGGCGGATCTTTGAGCAAGAAATTGTCGCTGTTCGCTACTGTGGACATTCGAGATATCAACGACGTTGAGGTCGTAAACGCGCAGACCGTCGATCCGGCAACTTTCGCAATTGTTCCCTTCAGTGCAGCGGTTGCCAACCCCCGGAAACGCTACAACGTTTCACCCAGGGTGGATTATCAGCTGAGCAAAACAAATACCTTGTCCGTGCGTTACCAATATTTCCGCAACAATGAGACGAACGATGGAATCACAGCTTTCTCTCTGCCATCTCAAGCCTACAATTCCTTGTCTACCGAGCAGACTTTGCAGGTCAGCGATACCCAGGCATTCGGCACAAACATCATCAATGAAACGCGATTTCAATATCTTCGAGATGAAAGCAGCCAGATCGCGCAAAGTACCGCGCCTACCGTAAGCGTCGGCGGCGCGTTCACCGGCGGTGGCAGCAATCAGGGAAACATCATAGACAGTACAAATCACTACGAACTTCAGAATTACACTTCCATTCAATTAAAGAAAAACCTTTTGAAATTTGGCGGTCGTTTGCGAGGACTCACCGACGTAAACAGCGCTACTTCCGGTTTCAATGGCGCATTCGTCTTCCCTTCCATCCAAGCTTATCAGGCCACACTGGAAGGCACGGGGCAAGACGCGGTGCAATATTCGATTACCGGCAACGCTAATCCTAATTTGAATCTAACCCGTTTTACCGCGGGCCAAGTTGACGTTGGGCTTTTTGTTCAGGACGATTGGCGGGTGAAGCCCAACATCACTGTAAGCCTTGGCCTGCGATTCGAAGCGCAGAATGAAATCCAAGATCATGACGACTGGGCTCCGCGGCTCGGTTTTGCGTGGGGCATTGGTCGGGGCAAAACTCCTCCGAAAACCGTGTTGCGCGCAGGCTTCGGTATTTTTTACGATCGCTTCACTGAAGCTTCCGCCCTGCAAGCCGAAAGGTTGGGGGGCGGAGCGGATGCGCTGACGCAATTCGTCGTCACCAATCCGGGCTTCTTTAACGCCACGACTCCAATTCCAATCGCGGGGCTGCCACCGACTTTGACCCTGCCGACGATTTACCAGTTACAGCACAATCTGCGCGCACCGTCGACGACGCAGACAGCGGTCACTCTTGAGCGTCAACTTACCAAAATCGCAAACGTCTCCGTTTCTTATCTAAATTCGCGAGGAGCCGATCAGTTATTCACCAACAACATCAACACTCCTTTTCTCGGCCAGTACGACCCCGCTGCTCCGCTCCTCAACCGGCCGCTCGGACCGATAGGAAACGTTTACGAATACGAATCGGAAGGGATCTTCCGGCAGAACCAACTGTTCGTCCAAGGCACTGTGCGCGCGGGTGCGAAACTCCTGATCACGGCTTATTACACTTTGAATTACGCCAAGAGCGATACCTCCGGCGTGAACTCTTTCCCATCGAATCCGTTCAACGTGCTAGAGGATTACGGCCGAGCTTCATTCGACATCCGCAATCGTTTTTTCTTGCTGGCCTCGGTCGCTCTGCCGCACGGTTTCCGGTTCAGCCCCTTCCTGATCGCTAGCTCCGGGCTTCCGTACAACGTGACGCTGAGCCAGGACCTTCTGGGCAGCTCGCAGTTTAA
>JBEKSN010000102.1:0-16921 GCA_049517055.1 Candidatus Acidiferrales bacterium
CCATCCTTCCGTCCGGAAACTTCGCCTATGCAACGAACTCCGCCTCGAACGACATCTCGATCTACAGCATCGATGCTGCCACCGGTGCCTTGACGCTCATCGGGACGATAGGCACATGAAACGGTCCCAGCTCTTGCGCCTCGAGATTACGCGGGCATCCGTTCAACCCATTTTGCGCGGAAAGAACGGGCGAGACCTACTTAAGACTTTCGAGATATGCGATTAGCGCCTTCATGTCATCCGGCGGAAAATCTACCGGGGGCATGCCGCCCGCGGTCATCTTGGCAGTGGGATGCTTGAAGAGCCCGGCGAGTTGATCGGGCGCAAACTTCGCCGAAATGCCGATGAGAGCGGGAGCTGCGGCCGTTCCGACCCCGCCATCACCGTGGCATGCGTTGCAGGAGTGCGCTTCGAAGATAGTTTTCCCTTTCGCTGCCAGCGGATCGGCCAGGGCCACATTCGCCGCAGCCAGCGAAGCAGAAGAAAGCTCGGGCTCGAATGGCTTGCGCATGTATTCCTGTTCTTCAATTTTCTGTTTGGCCTCTTGTTGAGCAACTCCCGGGTCGTGCTTGTCCAGATACTGGCTGCGCAATCCGAGTCCCACGAGGCCGCACATTAAAAACGTATAAGCTCCCATGGCCACGGGGCGTTTCCAGGGGCGCCGCTCGACACCGCGATCGAGAAACGGCAGAGCGATAACGGCGATGACGAGAATCATAGGAATGACCAGGATGCCGATCACCGAACCGGCGCCGTGCCAGTATTTCATCCACTGGAAAATCGGTAGGTAATACCACTCCGGCCGGGGCACGTATTGCGCATTCGCAGGATTGGCCGCAGGTCCCAGTGGCACGGCCATGAAGAAAGCCAGCACGCCAAGTCCAAAAATGAGGAGAGCTGTGAGGGAGAGATCCATCAACACCTGGCGCGGGTAGAAGGGCTCCGGCTTCAACTTAGGATTGTAGGGATCTTCCACGACGGGGCCCGCGGGACCGGCCTTGCGGAACAGGAAAATATGGGAGGCTACGATAGCGAAGATGCACGCCGGGATCAGAAAAACATGCGCTACAAAGAAACGCGAAATCGTGAGGGTCCCCATTTCGGTGCCGCCGCGCAAGAGACGAGTAAGCGATTCACCAATCCACGGCATCTCACCGATCGCGTTGGTGCCCACAGCAGTGGCAAAGTATGCTCTTTGATCCCAGGGAAGCAGGTAGCCGGTGAAAGCCATTCCCAGCACCAAACCGAAAAGTGCACACCCGGAAACCCAAAGGAGTTCGCGCCGCCCTTTGTACGCGCCGTAAATATAGGTCTGCGACAGATGAAGAAGTAACACGATAACCATGGCGCTAGCGCCGTAGGAGTGAAGACTGCGAAGAAAAGAGCCGGCGGTGACGACCTTGGTGATATAGGCGACCGTAGTGTGCGCGTGGTCTGCCGAAGGGACATAGTAAAGCGCTAGAAATACGCCAGTGATGATCTGCGAGAGAAAAATAAACAAGAGTCCCGATCCAAAAATGTAAGCGAGGCGCGCCCCACCGGGAATGGGCTCATCCAGGGCCGTCCGAAGCATGTCGTCCAGGCCCGTGCGGCGATTAAGCCATCCGCGAAAACCCCTTTGTGCGCTTGGAGAAGCCTCGTTTCGCTTGGGATCGATTGAATGCATTTCGGAGAACCCTTGTTCAGCCCACGACTTCCTTATCTGCGACGAGTTGGCGGAAATACTGGAAACGCACTAAAAGCTGGCCATCCCGACTGACTGTTTCAAGGCTATCCATTCCGCGGAGAGGTGGCCCGCTGATGCGGCTTCCATCGGGTGCGAAGGTGCCTCCGTGGCACGGACAGATGAATTCCTTTTTGTCACTGATCCAGGGTACGGTGCAACCCAAGTGCGGGCATATGGAGGAGAGAACGCACAATTGCCCGTGGCTGTCTTTCGTCAGATAGACGGTCTTTTCCGAAACTGCTTTGCGCCAGCCGTCCACCTGCTGGACCTGAATGGTTCGCACGAGCGGCTCACTCAAGGTTGAAAAATCGCTCAGGGGCCCGACCGGCGAGGCCTCAAGCTCCGTGGTACGGCGCAAGAGAGGAAAAAGTGCGAACCGGATCAATGGAACGGAGAGCAGACCACCTACACAAACTGAGCCCAAAGCAAGCAAAGCACCCAGAAAGGAACGCCTTTCGCCAGAGGGTAGTTCAGGCGTGGAAAATTTCTTCCTCCACATCTCCACAGAATCTTCTTGCCTGTCCCTCATGAAATTCTCCTGGTTACCTGGGCCTTGGAACTGCAAGAAACTGCTGGAGCGAGACTCGGCGGCACGTTAATGAGTGTTCTTACTTCTTCGGCAGCTTTCGGATATACGCGACGAGCGACTTGATCAGCTCGGGAGAAAATTTCTTACCGAATGCGGGCATCTTCCCTTGTCCGTTGGTAATGATGGCGGCGAGTGCTTCGTCCGATTGCTTCTGAACTTCGGCCGAGCTGAGGTCTTTAGCTTTTAACGCTTTACCGGTAGGGGTATTGCCGCTGCCATCCGCCCCATGGCACAGCGTGCAATTCACGCTGAAGGTTTTGGCAGCGTCGGTCTGAGCTCGCGCAGCACCCGGGAGAGCCAGAGCTACAAGACTTAGAAGAAAAGCTACTGATGCGAAACGCAATCGATTTTTTTGCATGTGAGCTCCTTATTCGCTCGCCGAAGTCCGGTACCGGCACAAGGCCCAAGCATCTTTAGCGCTTGAAGCGCTGTGCCCGACGTGCGCGCGGTCAGAATATTATCACCTTTCCTCTGCAGAGAGGTTCGGGACCAGGGCGGCCCAGTGCGAGTGCGGCATTCCCACAGCGACGTGAGCCAATATTTACCGGCGGTCTTCAAATGCTTGCTAGTCAGATTATCGGACATGTCCGCTTTCCGCGTTCATCGTCCAAGGGGCCGGACTCCCCGGCTTATAAAAAGCATGTGCGATCCTAACCAGCAGAGATTCTCGCCTCGTTTTTGCATATCATGTTTCCAGCATCCTAGATCGAGGAGGCTCCAAGTATGCCTGTTGGCAAGACCGAGCGACATCTTACAGAACGCATCAATTGGCTACGCGCAGCGGTACTGGGCGCGAACGACGGCATTCTTTCAACATCGAGTCTGGTTCTCGGTATGGCAGCTTCCCATGCCACTCACAGCAGCGTCGTGGTCGCTGGGGTTGCCGGGCTGGTGGCTGGGGCTATGTCTATGGCTGCTGGCGAATACGTGTCTGTCCACTCACAGGCAGACACCGAAGAGGCCGAGCTCGAACTTGAGCGCGGGGAGCTCAAAGCAGACGACAAAGGCGAGCACCAGGAGCTGATGGCCATCTATGTCGCTCGCGGACTCTCACCTTCACTCGCGAAGCAGGTTGCCGATCAGTTGATGGTCCACGACGCGTTAGGTGCGCATGCCCGCGACGAATTAGGCATTTCCGACACTCTCCGTGCGCGTCCCATTCAGGCTGCGTTAACATCGGCGAGCAGCTTCGCTATTGGAGCAGCCATCCCTCTTTTAGTTACGGCCGTCGTTCCGGCGGCTGGTCTGATCCTTTTTGTTTCCGGAACCTCACTGGCCTTCCTCGCGCTTCTGGGAGGATTGGCTGCATACGTCGGCGGCGCAGCGGTAGCTGCAGGCGCAATACGTGTCACGTTCTGGGGCGCGGCAGCTATGGCGCTGACTGCGGCCGTCGGGTTGCTGTTCGGAACAGTCGCCGTAGGCTAACTTCTGATAAGTCGTGTCAGCTCATTGAGACCACCGCGTTAATCAGGACCCATTCGAATCGAGTCGGGATTAGTGCGCGGAGACTGGGATGACGTCACTGCGCATTTCCTCGCAAGAGGGCCGACTGCGGGCATGTATTTCTAGGGGGTTTACTCAGATACGGCATATGATCGGCACATGGACAGCCCCCCCGGAGTCTACACCGCGTCGAGTCTTCTTTAACCTCGAACGGAACCACTGGCGGAAGACGACTTCCCGCCGTCGGGTAGCGTGGTTTTGCCTCTAATACCGGAGATAAAGGCCTGCTGAACGCCATTAAAACTGCGGCCGCGCAGCACAGCAGTAACGATCGTTCGAGTAGCCTGAGGATCGCTGAGCCGCACGTAGCGGCACGCCCTGACGTCCGTAGGAACGATTGCTGCCGGGCAATCTCCCACCTCGATAGCCATCCTTCCGTCCGGAAACTTCGCCTATGCAACGAACTCCGCCTCGAACGACATCTCGATCTACAGCATCGATGCTGCCACCGGTGCCTTGACGCTCATCGGGACGATAGGCCACCTTCACGCCCGTGAACTCCATGATGCTCACGGTGTAGGACGGCTTGGCGTCATACGTCAGGATGAATTCGGTGACCCAAAGATCACCGCTGCCAATGATTCGCCGGATGGTGAACCGCTTTTTGCTCGGCTGGCTAGCGCGCTGCCCCTGTATGTTGCTTCGACCGCGGGTTAGCTCGCCTGATTGCGGGTACTCCAGCACCGCGTCCTCGCGATAGATCAGGTGCTCCGTTACAAAATCGTTGGCATCTGACGCGGCCCAATGCTGATCCAGCGCCGCACGGATCTCTCGATCTCGCGCTCCAGAATTCTGCTCGTTCTCTTGTTGATCGTTCATCTTGAGTCCTCGATTTCGCTTCAAGTCATTTCGGTTTTGAGAGTTCCGGGCATTTATCATTCGTTAGTTCAGCTTCAAAGGAAAAGTTAATGAAATCAGCGGAAGGTACGTGCAGATACCACGGCAGTGGAATACTTACGCTGTTCGGAAATAACGGCGATGCCGGAGAGAATCGATACACAAAAGTCGCGTGGTTTTGAACGGCATGGGAATCATCCATGAATATGGGCGCTAGAGACGCTGGATCAGGGACGAGTTTCATCCATTGTTGGCCCGACACAGCGGGTGTCAGGCGCACAGTAATGGCGTTAACGATCGGATTGGCGGAGGTGTTGAGGATGCGGACAGGAACGGTTAAATCATTGCCCGTACTATCCCAAACGGGTTCGTCGAACAAAAGCCGGGTGTTACTACTATCGACCGGACACGTGCTCCGATTCAAAAGCGTGGTTAGCGCGTCATCCGATAGAACTCGAATGGTCGCGGTATAAATCTGCCACGCGCCGCTTCGCGCATCGGCCCAGAGCGGGTGAAACCGTCCCGCGGCGTCTACCGCCATACTTGAATAGTCTCCGCCGATCGCTCGCTCAGAAAAAGGAGAAGTCATTTGAATCTGCAGCTTGTCTCCAGTTTCAGATTTCACAACATCTAGCGCTGGAAGAGTATTCGACCCTTTCCCTGGCGTGGATGTAACTGTCGAAACTCGCGCTGGCGGCAAAAACGTTGCTCCCCCATCCAAAGAAGCTGTGAAATAAACGTTATAACCTTTACCACCCTGCGTCCCACGATCGTCGAACCATGCGACGCCCAGCACGCCGTCCCGCGACACCGCCAGCATCGGCACGCCCTGTTGGATGGTCGATCGGTCACGATCGAGCGATGAATCCACCGGCGCGGCGGTGCGCCATGTGTCGCCGCGGTCCGCGGACCACGCCGCGAGCAGCCGTGATCTACCTGTCGAATCGATGTCCTGCCACGCAGCGTAAATACGGTCGGCGAACTGTCCTGTCGGAGGGGACACAGCGAAGGAAGGTCCTGGCATAAAGTTCCCAGATAGCATGACCACGCCGCGAGCTCTCGCCGCGAACATTTGTTGGGTCAACGCTCGGTGCGCGAAGAAGATCTTGTGGTATGGGCTGAACGTCTGTCCACCGTCACGCGAAGAAACGATTCCAACCTCGGCGTCAACCCACGTGGCTCGTTCTGGATCATTGGGATAAGGCAAGCAAGGCACGACCAGAGTTCCATCGCTCAAAACCAGCGGGCTTGCGCTAGTAGAGGCATTCCAGCCCTTCGGGTGTGGGCACGCCGTAACAGGCGATGAAAATGTCTTGCCACCATCCTTGGATCTCGTTAACCGAACTCCGTCATCCGCTTCACCGGCTACATAAAAATTTCCTCGAAACGGACTCGCCGTGGTGTCTACAACAACATGTGGTCTGTCCCAGCCTACTGCTTCCCTTAAGACCGTCGAAGCCCAAGTGCTCCCGCCGTCGCTTGTGCTGTAAACGGTCAAGCCTCGCTCAGAATTGTTAGTGACGAAATACGCGCTGTTACCGAGCCCCCCAGCGATGGCATTGTCCCAACCGCCGTTTACTTCGTCCGGAAGTAAGACCGGACTCCAACGGGCTCCGGCATCGTTGCTGCGATAAATTTGAGCTTCCGAAGCATTCAATCGTCGACCTGGGAAGATTAGTTCGCCTCCCGCCAAAAGAAGATCCGCATTCGTGGCTGAAGCCGAAATATAGGTTTCCATATGTACGACGTCAGCGTCGTGGCTGACACGCACTTCCGGGTCCACGAATATTCTGACGGCATTGACTTGTGCATCTGACTGGCGTTCTTGTCCGCGAGTACGCATACAGCTGAATGCGATCAACAGACCGATCGCAAACCAACCGTAAGCGCGGATATTCCACGTGTAGACCCTAAGCTTCATCAGTTTTCTGCACTAACCAGTGCCGCACGGATCTCTTGATGTCGCACTCCAGAATTCCGCTCATTCTTTTGTTGATCGTTCATCTTGAGTCCCCAATTTGACGAGAGGCTAGATGCTTCAGCGGAATCGGAGTGCAGCACTCGTCAAGTCGCGCAGTTTCTTCGATCGCCCCAGAGTCTACACCGCGTCGAGTCTTCTTTAATTACCTCGAGTGGAACCACTGGCGGAAGACGATTCCCCGCCGTCGGGTAGCGTGGTTTTGCGTTTAATACCGGACATAAAGGCCTGCTGAACGCGGTTAAAACTGCGTCCACGCAGCACAGCAGTAACGATCGTTCGAGTAGCCTGAGGATCACTGAGCCGCACGTAGCGGCACGCGACGTTGCGGTCTATAGCCATTTCAGGGACGAGCGATACGCCGACACCGGCCGCAACCATTCCCAGGAGACTGCTGAACTGTCCGCTTTCAAACGCAATGTGGGGTGTGATGCGGGCGCGTGTGCAAGTGTCAATGCTGAGATCTCGAAAGCAGTGGCCATCGCGCAACATCACGAACGATTCTCCGCGAAGCTCTTTGAGCGCGAGCGATTTTGCCGAGGCACGCGGATGCTGTCTGCTCAATGCCGCAAAGAGCGGCTCGGTTCGGATCGGGAACAGCTCCAGCTCCTTGTGGCGTAGCGGGAGCGCAAGAATCGCCACATCAATCGAGAGATCGCGCAAACCTTCTAGCAGGACCGAAGTGGTATCTTCAACGATGCGCAGTTTCGCGTCGGGGTAGCGCTTGGCGAAACGGGCCGCATAACTCGGTATCAGATAGGGCGCGACAGTTGGAATCACGCCCACGGACACACTGCCGCGAAGGTCTGTATTCTGGTCGGTGGCACTGGATCGCGCTGCCTCCATCTGCTCCAAAATCGTGCGAGCGCGAGGAATGAAAGCGCGGCCCGCCTCGGTGAGGCGAATGCTGCGACCCAGGCGGTCGAAGAGCTTGGTACCCAGCTCTTCCTCGAGTTTTAGCACCTGCTGGGAAAGCGACGGCTGGGCAATCTGGCAGCGTTCGGCGGCGCGGCTGAAGTTGCCCGTGTCCGCAATGGCGCAAACATATCGAAGCTGATGAACTTCCATAGGATATGCCTATACCTAAAATGGGAGTTTGGTATTGGAACTATCTCCCACTTTGATGGTAACTTAACTTCCGGAAATCGCTGTGTGGATTTCAACGAACTTATTCGGCTGAATTTATTTTTCTGAAGGAGATTACAAATGGCTAGCGAAGAGAAGTGCCCGTTCCCACATGGCGGCAGCCCCAGCAGAACGAATCGTGACTGGTGGCCGAACCACTTGAATTTGAACCTGCTGCATTCCCACTCGTCTCTTTCTGATCCCATGAGCGAGAATTTCAACTACGCCGAGGAGTTTAAAAGCCTGGACTACAACGCCCTGAAAAAAGATCTAGCGGCGTTGATGACCGACTCGCAGGACTGGTGGCCTGCCGACTTCGGCCACTACGGTCCGCTGTTTATTCGCATGGCCTGGCACAGCGCCGGCACGTATCGCACCTTTGACGGCCGCGGCGGCGGCGGTCGGGGCCAGCAGCGCTTCGCTCCACTCAACAGCTGGCCGGATAACGTCAACCTCGACCGAGCGCGGCGCTTGCTGTGGCCGATCAAGCAGAAGTACGGCAAAAAGATCTCGTGGGCCGATCTGATGATCCTGGCGGGCAACGTCGCGCTGGAAACGATGGGATTCAAGACGTTTGGTTTTGCCGGCGGACGCGCCGACGTTTGGGAACCCGACCTCGACGTCAACTGGGGACACGAAGAAACCTGGATGGGAACGGACAAACGTTACGCGGGTGAGCGCGAACTCGCGCGTCCTTTCGGCGCTACCACCATGGGCCTCATTTATGTGAATCCCGAGGGCCCCGAAGGCAAGCCGGATCCGCTGGCGGCAGCAAAAGACATCCGCGAGACTTTCGCGCGCATGGCCATGAACGACGAAGAAACCGTCGCACTGATCGCAGGCGGCCACACCTTCGGGAAAACCCACGGAGCCGGCCCCGGCACTCACTTGGGCAAGGAGCCGGAAGGCACGGCCATCGAAGATCAGGGCCTGGGTTGGTCGAGCGCCTACGCCACTGGTATCGCAGGTGACGCAATTACCAGCGGCCTGGAAGTCACATGGAGCAGCACGCCGACGAAATGGAGCAACAGTTTCTTCGAACACTTGTTCAAGTTTGAGTGGGAACTTACCAAGAGTCCGGGCGGCGCACACCAGTGGAAGCCGAAAAACAATGGAGGCGCCGGTTTGGTTCCGGACGCGCACAATCCTTCCAAGCGCCGCGAACCGGCGATGCTGACCACCGACATATCTTTGCGAGTCGATCCCGTTTACGAAAAAATCTCGCGGCGTTTCTTCGAGAAGCCGCAAGAATTTGCCGACGCATTCGCGCGGGCGTGGTTCAAGCTGACGCATCGCGACATGGGACCGCGTGCACGCTACCTGGGCCCGGAGGTTCCCAAGGAAGAACTGCTTTGGCAGGACCCCATCCCGGCAGTGAATCATAAATTGATTGATGACAAGGACGTCGCGGCGCTGAAAGAAAAAATCCTCGCCTCTGGCCTGACGGTCTCGCAACTCGTCTCGACCGCTTGGGCCTCGGCGTCCAGCTACCGTGGGTCCGACAAGCGCGGCGGCGCAAACGGCGCGCGCATCCGACTGGCCCCACAAAAGGACTGGAAGGTCAATGAGCCTGAGCAGCTGCAGAAAGTTCTAAAGGCGCTGGAAAAGATTCAGAGCGAGTTCAACGCCTCGCAGTCCGGCGGTAAAAAAATCTCGCTGGCCGACTTGATCGTCTTGGCAGGTTGCGCCGGTGTCGAAAAGGCCGCGAAGAATGCGGGCATCAACGTGACCGTTCCATTCAGCCCCGGCCGCATGGACGCTTCGCAGGCGCAGACCGACGTGGAATCTTTCGCCGTGCTCGAACCGGCCGCCGACGGCTTCCGCTCCTACCGCAACGGACGCCCTCATGGAAGCGCTGACGGAACCGCCGAAGTCGAGCTGCTCGACAAGGCCCAGCTCCTCACGCTCACCGCGCCGGAACTCACCGTGTTAATCGGCGGCATGCGCGTGCTGAACACCAACCACGCACAGACCAAGCTTGGCGTCTTCACCAAGAAACCGGAAGCGTTGACCAACGATTTCTTCATCAACCTGCTCGATATGCGCACGGCGTGGAAGGCGACCTCGGATGCGAAGGATACGTTTGAAGGGCGGGATCGCAAGACGGGTGAAGTCCGCTGGACAGCAACGCGAGCCGATCTCATCTTCGGCTCAAACGCGCAACTTCGGGCTCTTTCAGAAGTGTACGGAAGCTCGGACGCGCACAAGAAATTCGTTCAGGACTTCGTTGCGGCCTGGACCAAAGTGATGAACCTCGATCGCTTTGACCTCGCCGCATCCCGGAGCGCGGCCTGAGGCCATCGAATCGTCTACCGCATCCAAACTAGTTTTCGCTGCGCGCGTTGATCACGCCGTGAGTCCCGGAATCTGTGACGGCGTTGATCGAACATTGAGAACTGCCTCAATTCCTTGTCTGATAGTTGGCCCTCGAGTTCGCCCGGAAATTTAATGGCCGGCAATACGGCGAATTTCATCGCGGTCACGAACTGCTTGTTGGGCTGCTTTCCCGAAGGCGAACCACACCAGAACCAGAGCGATTGTAGTAGTGAGGAATAGCCACGTGGGAGCGGAACCAGAGGCAAATGAGCCTTTGGTTATCGTGGGCGCGCGACCGAACCAGCACGCGAGTATGCCCGGAATGAACAAAAATAAGCGATTTCGAATGCGAAGATAATGACGCCTTCGCTCCTCATGCTCCCTTTCCAGAAAACGAGTGCACGGTTCGCTGGCGCCAGCCGGTCGTGCTTGGTTTTCAAATGCGGGCCCGAATAGGTAAACAATTACGCACAGCGTCCACGCCACTCCGACCCTGATCCACGGCTGATCAACTCGGTACACGTCGTAGAGAAGCCCCGCGGCAATGGCTGCCATAACAACCAAACTGGCTGAACGTACATGGGTCCTTAATGTTTCCCGCGACCGCGCCATGGCGCGCAATTGGTCGGGCGTTAACGCAACTTGCATATTCTGCTGCTCCTTTCCCTGCTCTCTCCAGACAGTTTGTGGTATTTCAGATTCCGACGCCTCAGGGTCTCGCATCCGCCGCTCCTTCCATGTATTTCTGCTTAAGTGCCTTTTTGATTCGATGTATTTTTGTGCCGATGTTAGCAGCGGAGAGCCCGGTCACCTCTGCTATCGGTCCCGCTTCCTCTCCCTCGAGATAAAGCATGATAATTTGGCGGTCCAGAGGCTTGAGCCGGTGAATAAGATCGTATATTCTTGCGTTCACAAGTTGGCGATCGACTTGTACCTCATCAATCCCGGGCATTTCGGCTTCTATCTTTTCTAAGTCTGTCAACCGCGAACTCAAGCGGCGACTGCGTACCACGTGCGACGCTCCGACGTTGTGCGCGACATATCCGCTAGCCTTGTGGGTCGCGGGTTCACCCGCGGCATGAAAAACCGCCTTTGACAAACTTTCCTTCCGGCGGCTTTTCCGCCGAGCCTTCGGGGTTTCGTAGCGTATGAGACGACTTCGCCTAAGGTTGGTACCCGTCCGCCATCCACTTTGCGAATAGTTCAATGCGAGATTGAGGCCAGGGGCCTTCCCCTCTCGGCGGTGGCGGCGGCATTAACGCGCCGCCAATTCCCCGAATGCGGTCGTGGATGGCGGCCGCGTGCTTTTTGACGTCGTCATAGCTTGCCAGGTTGAACGCCGGGCTCATGCCTTTAATGTCTCGATCCGTAAAAAGCGGGCGAATGTCCGCTTGAAAGCTCGTCGGTTTCGTCTTTTCGGTCATTGTTCCTCACAGCCGTTGGATTATTAGTACGCGGCGCTCGCGCCCTACAATTCGGTCCGCGGTCGCTTCAGAAGTTGCGAGGCCAGCTACGGCGCAACAAGTCTCCGTTTGGCCGAAGTGCATAGAGACGTGCAGGAGAGACGTGCACCGTCTTGGGCGTGGACCGCGACAATATCAACAAAGGTGAGGATTTTCTACTATAAATTTTTCTAGGGGCGGCCGACGGGCCGCCACCATCAAGTCGCGCTGTTTCTTCGACCCAGAGTGCACTCCGCGTCGACCGTCTGAGCCGATACCGTTAATCGGGCATTGCCTCTCGGCTCACTCTTCGGCCGCGCGCCCTCGTCTTTCTTGGCAGGAAATCGCCCTCGAATGCTGTAGAATCCGCCGGTGAATCCCGCTCCCACCGACCCCGAACGCCACGACCTCACTCATCTCGCCTTCCGGCTCCAGGAACTCAACAATACCGCCACGCAAGTCCTACTGTTCCTCAGCTTCGCCATCGTCGCCGGCGTCACCTATCTCGCCAGCTCGCTCGACGCACCTCGCAAGCTCGCGCTGCAATCCTCTCTCCGCTGGTGGGTCTTCGCGATTTTCCCCACCGTCGCCGTGATCCTTCCGCTCAAAGAAATCAGCGACGACAGCATCCGATGGTTCCGTTTCCTGCTCTGGGTGCGCTTCTTTCTCTTGTGGGCCGCCATCGTCTGCATTTTCGTCGGCGCCATCCAATTTTTCCGTTCCATCTAGCTTTAGGTGAATCATTTTGTATGTAGTGTTGTTGCGCACTGCAGAGCCAAGTTCTGAAGGAAATTCAAAAACATGGATCTCTGCCGCACCATCGCCGCTCTACTCCGTCTTCGCACTTGGCAGGACGCCGAGTTCGGACCCGCTCTTGATTTTTTCTTCCCAAAGGTTCATCTTGTGCCTGCTGCCTCCTGCCCTGTCCCAGTGCGCAAGTGGTTTCGTACTACGTATGCATACGCTGCGGATCAGAGCGCAACGAGAAGAAGGAGAACGTCGATGGAGAAAATCAGCGCGGCGCTGAAGCTGGTTGGTATTGCTCTATTTTCCCTCTTGGTTTGCAGCGCGACACACGCGCAGCTGCCGCCGGACAACGTAGCGGGCGATTGGATTATTTACTCAACGAATGTTGAGGACGGCCAGGTCGTCGTCAAGCATGTTCAGATTGCGCAGTTTGGCAGCCAAATAACGGGTCACTTCGACGGGCCCAACCAGTCGGGCGCAATTGAAGGCGAGGTCCATGGACATCGCATCCGATTCAGCACCGTAACTCGCAATGTGCTCCATTTTGGCGGCGATATTTTTGGAGACACTATAACTGGATCGTACGGAATCCGTGGGCGGCGCGCGTCGTGGGAAGCGATTCGCACGACCGCGTCGAGCCAGGATTATCCGACGGGCACAATACTTTCCGGCATGCCGATGTTGGTTCCCACGCCGCCTCCTGCGCCTGTGCCACCTCCTGCGCCTACGCCACCGCCGTCCGCCCCTCCGCCAGCGCCCACAGCCGCGGCACAGGCGCCGGCGCCACCTGATACGACAGAACAAAACAGTTCAGCAGCAGCGCCAGCCCCGCAGACTCCGGAGCAACTGCAAGCTCTGGTTGCCCCCATCGCGCTTTATCCGGACTCGCTGGTTGCGCAAGTGCTTGCGGCAGCCAGCTACCCTGAGCAAATTTCGTTCGCCGATTATTGGGTGTCACAGAACAAGAACTTAACGGGCGAGGCTCTGGCTCAGGCTGCGGATCAGCAGCCTTGGGACTCAAGTGTCAAGGCAATCACGCAATTTCCCACAGTGCTACGCGCTTTGGCGTCCAACCTGACCTGGACTTCGAACCTCGGAGAGGCCTTCCACAATCAGGAGCCCGACGTGATGGCGGCGATTCAGGTCATGCGCGCCAAAGCACAAGCAGCAGGAACATTAGCGTCCACTCCGCAGATCCAAGTTGTTCAGCAGTCCCCCAGCACCATCGTGATTCAGCCGGCTGATCCACAGGTCGTTTATGTGCCGCAATACAACCCGGCGGTCGTTTATGGCGCGCCGTATGTCGTGCCCTTCTACACGCCGCCGGTCTTCGCCGGAGCTGTGGTTGGTACCGGCATTTCATTCGGGGCCGGCGTTTCAATCGGATTCTTCGGTGGCGGAGGCGCCGTTGTCGGAGGAGTGGGGTTCGGTTGGGGCTGGCACGCGTGGGGCTGCAACTGGGGCGGCGGCGGTGGCGGCGGAGCCGTCATTTTCAACAACAACACCTACATCAACAGGACGAATATCCACAATTGGCACGGCGCGAATTACAACAACTACCATCCCTGGGGACCGACCCGCGGGGGCGGCGCCGTCCCGAATGGCGATCATCCCGACAACCCTCACGGATACTATGGCCCAAGCGGCAATTATCACCCCGAGAGTGGCTGGCATCCAGGCCAGGACACGCACTACGGCCCTGGTGGCGCCTATCACGCGAACGGGTATTATGGCCCCGACGGCGGCTGGCATCCCAACGCCCAGATCCCGACGAAGGATATGCCTAATGGCGGAAACAACGGCAATCGCGGGTTGATCGGAGGCAAGGGCGGCGTCCAAAATCCCGATGCGGGGAAGAATGGACCCGGCGTCGCGCCCGCGGGCGGCTACCACAACGAGACGCGCGGCGGCACGCCCGCGAGCGGCCACAGTTCCTGGAGTGGTGATGGCAGACGCGCTCGCGCCGAAAGCGATCGCGGGCGAGACACTATGCATCGCACAGCGAGAGCCCACGTTTCGCATCCGCAGGCGTCGCATCCACACCCGACCGCGCGTCGGCGATAGCAGGTGCCGGAAGATGAGACTCGGAGCCTGAATACGACAGGGATCGCACAAACTAAAAGGAAGAATGGTTCATACATAAGAAGCGAGAGGCGCGAAAATGAATCCGCGAACGAAAGTGGCCGGTAGCAGAAGCAGGATGTGCTCAATTGTGATGGTTCTCTTGACTTTGGGAGTCGTCGGGATTCATGCCGCCAAGGCCGCATCCGCCGGCCCGACGGACCAGGCCACTTTTGCCAGCCCGACGGAAGCAGGCACAGCCCTTCGGAACGCGGCGCAGAAGGGGGACGAAAGCACCTTAAGTTCAATCCTGGGGCCCGAGTCGAGGGCGATAATGAGTTCCGGTGATCTCAAGGAAGATAAGGCCGCCTTGCAGGAATTCGTCAGCAAGTTCGATCAAATGAATCGCTGGGTCTTGATGACTGACGGGACGGAAATCCTCAAAATCGGAGCGGACAATTATCCATTCCCGATCCCTCTGCAGCAGAACAGTTCGTCCAAATGGTTCTTCGACACCCATGGCGGTGCCGATGAAATCCAGGCACGGCGGATCGGCCGAAATGAACTGTTGGCCATCGATGCTATTTGCGCCATTGCGTACGCCGAGGATATCTATTCCCAGACTTCTCACGACGGAAATCCGGCAGGCCTCTACACCACGAAGATCCTCAGCACGCCGGCGAAACACGACGGTTTGTACTGGAAGGTTCCTGAGGACAAGGAACTCAGTCCGCTCGGCAGAGTCAATGAGTTTGCCGCGGATGCACTAGCGAATGAAGCGTTGGTGATCGACGGCTACACATTCCGCATCTTGACCGCGCGAGGACATGCAGCGCAAGGCGGAGCGAAGAGTTACATCATCAACGGCAAATTGATTGGAGGGTTCGCTGTCATCGCCTCCCCGATTAAGTATGGGGAGTCCGGAATCATGACATTCATCATCAACCAGGAAGGTGACGTGTACCAGCAGGACCTGGGTGAGCAGACGAGCAAAGTCGCGGCCTCGATCCGGGAATACAACCCAACCGCCGATTGGGAGGTCGTCGAGTAACACAGAGCGGTCGCCGGCGCGCCTTCCTCGGCAAAATAACTTCATCTCTACGGACAAGCGGAATCCACATGTCAAGGTAGCGCGTTAATCGGGAGTTAGGCCGCAGACGATCTCTCTTCGTTGACTTGCCGCTCGGCCCAACCTAAGATTGCGCCACTGCTTGTCCATGATCGGTCAAACCATCTCGCATTATCGGATCAGCGCGGAACTCGGCCGCGGAGGCATGGGCGTCGTCTACCGCGCTCACGATGAGCGCCTGCTCCGCTCCGTCGCCATCAAGATTCTCTCCGATGCGTCTTCCGGCTCGGCCGAAACTCGTTCACGAATGTTGGCAGAAGCCCGCGCCGCCTCGGGTCTCCATCATCCGGGAATCACGACGATCTATGAAGTGGGCGAGGACGGCGACAGCATTTTTCTAGTCATGGAGCTGGTCGAAGGCCGAACGCTCCGCTCTATGCTCTCCGATGGCCCGCTCGACTCGAAACGTATCATCGAAATTGGCGCGCAGCTGGCGGAAGCTCTCGATGCCGCTCATTCGCGCGGCGTCTTCCACGGCGACATCAAGCCCGAAAATATCGTAATGCAGGCAGATGGCCGCGCGAAGCTGCTGGACTTCGGCGTAGCGCGCCACGGCATCGAAGACCCGATCACGAAGACTCTCAAATCACCGCTCGACGCCAACACGACGCCCGGCATTCAAGGCACCATCGCTTATCTTGCTCCGGAGCAGTTGCGATGCGAAGAGGCCGACGGTCGGGCAGATCTCTTCTCTCTAGGTGTCGTTCTCTACGAGTTGTCCAGTGGCCGCCGGCCTTTCACCGCCCCGAATATCGCAGCTCTCATCTCGCAAGTGATCTCCGGAGCGACGCCTCACTTGAGAGAAGCCGTGCCGGACGCTCCGGCTGCACTGTGCAGCGTCGTCGGAAAGCTGCTGGAGAAAGAGGCCGTTCGTCGCTACCAGACCGCGCGAGATCTGCAGCGCGAACTGACCAACGTGTCGCGGGATCTCGAACTCGGCACCTTTCTTCCCGCGGCGCTCGCGGGAAAGCGTTCCGTGGCGGTGCTTCCCTTCAAACTCCTCACGCCGAATCCCAACGACGAGTACTTGAGCATGGCTCTCGCCGACGCGGTGATCAATCACCTGAGCGCCAGCGGTGAGCTGCTCGTCCGCCCCGGACAGTCCGTCGCGCGTTACGCCCAGCGCGAGACCGATCCCCTCTCCGCCGCCCGCGACCTGAATGTTCACATCGTCGTGGACGGCAGCATTCAGAAGGTTGGCACCAAACTGCGCGTGCACGTCCGGGTCTGGAGCGCGGCCGATGGCTCGGTCCTGCTCTCGGCTAAGCACGACGCCGAAGCCGCAGATTTATTCCATTTGCAGGATTCGATCAGCGAGGGCATTGGAAAATCATTGGGTCTCAAGCATCTGCAAAACGACGATGAGCCGGCTGGCCCTCCCACCAAAAATCCAATCGCCTACGAACTCTACCTGCGCGCCGCCGATCGCCTGTTACGCCTGAACAGTTGGGACAACCGCGCCGCGATC
>JBEKSN010000103.1:0-18017 GCA_049517055.1 Candidatus Acidiferrales bacterium
CGGCGCGTAAGCAGATAAACGCGACTCTGATATACTCGGCGTTCGCTCTGTACCGAGCGCACCAACCCGGTTGAATGCCTTCCAAACAGACAAAGCGCCTATTCCTGGTCGACGCCATGGGCTACATCTTCCGCGCCTTTTTTGCCCCCATGGAGCGGCTGCAAACGAGCGGCGGCACACCCACAAAAGTCCCCTACCTTTTTGCCACCATGATGCGGAGATTGTTGAACGACAAGAATCGCCGCCCCGATTACCTTGCCGTGGTTTACGACCACCCCTCTCCTACCTTTCGCGACAAGCTTTTTGCCTCCTACAAAGCCCAACGCCCCCCGATGCCCGATGAGCTTTCCATTCAGATGCCCTTCGTTCGCCGCTATTGCGACGCCATGCGGCTGCCCATCCTCGAATATCCCGGCTACGAAGCCGACGACGTAATCGGCTCTCTGGCACGCCAAGCCCGGGAAGAGGATCTCGAGATTTACATTGTCACTAGCGACAAAGACCTGATGCAGCTCGTCGGCGGACCTGTCCGTCTGCTCAACCCGACAAAAGGCGACCTGATCGTCGATGAAAAGATGGTCGAAGAATTGATGGGCGTGCCTCCCAATAAAGTCGCGGACGTGATGGCCTTGATGGGCGATTCCATTGACAACATCCCAGGCGCGCGCGATCCCAACGATAAGCCCGCTCCGGGAGAGCGTCGCAAAGCCGGCATCGGAGAAGTCGGCGCGCGCCAACTAATTCAGCAATTCGGCAGCGCCGAGGAAGCCATAAGGCGCGCCGGCGAAGTGAAACGCGCCAGTTACCGCGAAGCACTCGAGAAATGCGGCGAGTTTGTAAGACTCAGCAAGCAGCTGGCGACAATCCCTCTCGATGCTCCGGTTCCACTCGAACTCGAAGCACTCAAGATCCAGCAACCGCATCTTTCCGCTCTGCGCGACTTGTACGCCGAACTCGGATTCACTTCCCTCCTGCGCGAGCTCGCTCCGGCAGTAGATGAAGAGAAAACCGATTATGCCGCATTCGATTCGCGCGACGAATTCGTTAGTTTTTTCAAAGCGACGTCTCCCGGCGCCGAAACATCCGCCTGGCTTTCACTCGACTCAAAAGACCCGGACGAAGAAGGCTACGGTACCTATGTCTTAAATGTGGAGATCTCCTCCAAGCCCCGTAGCGCGCGCACCCTTGCGAATGACGCCGAGAATAAGAACCTGGCCGCGTTGAAAGAATGGTCAGCGGATGCCAAGCGTCCGAAAATAGTCCATGATCCAAAGCTTTTTCAACTCCTGGCTCCATCTCACTCTGCCGACTCTCCGCATGCGGTTTCCGGGATTCGCCACGCCACCATGCTCTATTCCTATCTGTTGCGTCCCACCACTTCGAATCATGAATTTGCCGAAGTAGTTCTGCGCCACTTGAATAGAACCCTGTCCGGTGCTTCCGGCGAGCGAGCGGATTTTCTGCTTCGCCTGGCGCCGATCTTGCGCGCGGAGGTTGAAAAACAAGGCCTCCTGGACGTTTACGAGAGAATTGACCTGCCGCTAGCCTCCGTACTAGCCCGTATGGAAGCCGCCGGAGTTCGCGTTGACAAGAAAGAATTGGATATCATCTCCAAGAAGGCCCAGGAAGAGATCGGCCGGTTAGAAAAGCGCATATATGAGCTCGCAGGTTTCGAATTCACAATCAATTCTCCCCAACAGCTTGCCGAAGTGCTCTTCGATAAGCTGAATCTGCAGCCGCCGCGAAAAAGCCGCGTTAAATCGCGCTCCACCGCCGCGGAAGTGTTGAACGAACTCGCGCTGGTCCATGAATTACCCAAGAAGATCCTCGAATATCGCGAGCTGGCAAAATTGAAATCCACCTATTCGGACGCTTTGCCTAAGCTGATTCATCCCGTTTCTGGCCGCTTGCACACGCGCTTTTCACAAACAGGCACCGCCACTGGCCGCCTCAGTTCTTCGAATCCGAACTTGCAGAACATCCCCGTCCGCACGGAATTGGGACGCGAAATCCGCGCGGCCTTCATCGCTGCGCCCGGCAACAAGCTACTTTCCGCGGACTATTCCCAAATCGAGCTGAGAATCCTGGCGCATCTTTCGGAAGACCCTGTCCTGGTCGAAGCCTTCCGCCGCGGCGAGGACATCCATTCTCGAACCGCCCAGGAAGTTTTCGGCGTGGCGCCCTTCGCGCAAACGCCTGACCACCGTCGCGTCGCCAAAGTCATCAATTTCGGAGTGATTTACGGCCTCTCACCCTTCGGCCTGGCACAGACTTTAGGCATCGACACCAGAGAAGCCGCAAAATTCATTGCCACCTATTTTGAACGCTACAGCGGCGTGAAAAAATATCTCGATGCGCAAATCGCCGAAACCCGCAAGACAGGTTTTACCAAGACGATTTTCGGGCGCATCCGCCCCATCCCTGAAATCAATTCCCCACAGCCCAACATGCGCAACTTCGCCGAACGCACCGCCATGAACACGCCCATGCAAGGCTCTGCCGCCGACTTGATCAAACTTGCCATGATCGAGATGGACCGCCGCCTGCCGAAAGAAGATTTCAAATCGCGAATGATTCTTCAGGTTCACGACGAATTGCTTTTTGAAGGCCCGGAAGAAGAAATCCCGCGCCTCATCAAGTTGGTTAAAGAAGTGATGGAAAACGTGTACACGCTCAGCGTCCCTTTGCTCGTGGACACCAAGGTCGGCTACAACTGGCGCGACATGAAGTAGAAAATTTGTTTATTCCGGATCCGGAACTTGTTTTACTACTATTAGCTCGCTGATCGTGAGGAGAAAACAATGGACCACCCGGAAGGCTTTCTGAAGCTGGTCAAAGACGCGAAAAAACGAATCAAAGAAGAAGACTACCGCGAAGTAAAAAAGAAAATTGACTCCGGCCATCCCTTGGTTCTCGTTGACACTCGCGAGGACAGCGAATGGGCTCGCGGCCACATTCCCGGCGCCGTCCATTTGAGCAAGGGCATCATCGAACGTGACATCGAAAAGGCCATCCCGGACAAAAGCTCGGAAATTGTGCTCTATTGCGGCGGCGGATTTCGTTCCGCCCTGGCCGCCGACAATCTTCAGAGAATGGGCTATAACAACGTGATTTCAATGGATGGCGGCTGGCGCGGCTGGACCGAATCCGGTTTCCCGGTAATCAAAGATTAGGATTTTTGCGTCTTCCCCGAAATCGCGCATTTCGGAAGTGGCTGGGGCGGGTGGATTCGAACCACCACCGTCTGCATTAACAGTGCAGCGTCCTACCAATTGGACCACGCCCCAACAGAAGCTCTCATCATCATGCGTGAAAGGGTGTTGATCAGCAACCCCTCCGCCGAATGCCCTCCAGCTAAGAATCCGTAAATAGCTGAGCGCGAGGTTGCCCTTTCGCAAGAGGCGCCGGAGCAGCAGACCCGCTGAAATCTTTCGTCCAACTCCAATTCCGAATCTCCGGCATATCTTGAAAATGCTGCCGGATATAAGCATGGTGCTCGTACAATTTCCGGTTGAACATATCAATCGCGTCCGACGCCTCCGAACGCAATCGCCCCACATGCTTCAGAGCATCGATGGCTAGATGGAACCGGCTCATCTTGTTGAGCACCACCATATCGAATGGAGTAGTGGTCGTACCCATGTCATTAAATCCGCGAACGTGAAACCGCCCCTCGTTCGCGCGCCCATGCACCATGCTGTGAATCAGCCACCGATAGCCGTGGAACGCGAAGACCACGTCCACATCCGGTGTAAACAGCGCGTTGAAGGAAATATTGTCCATGCCGTGGGGATGATCGTCCGGGCTCATCAGGGCCGTTAAATCGACAACGTTCACGACCCGCACTTTGATACCAGGTACATACTTTTGCAGCAGCCAGGACGCCGCGCACGCCTCGATCGTAGGCACATCGCCCGCACACGCCAGCACGATATCCGGTTCGCCTCCGCCGTCGTTCGTCGCAAATTTCCAGATCGAGGCTCCCTGCGAGCAATGAGCCAGCGCCTCTTCAAACGTCAGCCATTGCAGTTCCGGCTGCTTTCCACAAGTAACCACGTTGACGTAGTTCCGGCTGCGCAGGCAGTGATCGAACACGTTGAGCAAGCAGTTTGAATCCGGCGGGTAATAAACTCGCACCACCTCGCTGCGACGTTGCATCACATTGTCGACAAACCCCGGCGCCTGGTGGCTGAAACCGTTATGGTCATTCCTCCAAGCGTGGCCCGTGATGAATACATTTAGAGAGGCAATCGGCCTTCGCCAGGGATACTCCAGGCATTGTTCCATCCACTTCGCGTGCTGCGTCACCATCGAGTCAACCACCTGCGCGAACGCTTCGTAAGAAGACCACATGCCGTGCCGGCCAGTCAGCAGATAACCCTCGAGCCAGCCTTCGCAAAGATGTTCGCTCAGCACCTCCATCACGCGTCCGTCGGGAGCCAGGTGATCGTCGATCGATACGATTGGCTCCATGGTGCAACGGTCAGTCGTATCGAACGCTGCATTCAGCCGATTCGAGTTCGTCTCGTCGGGACAAAACAGCCGAAAATTGTTCGGATTCAATTTGATGATATCGCGCAAATACTCCCCCAACTTGCGCGGAGCTTCTGCCACCACCTGCCCCGGCCCGGGTATCGACAATGCGTATTGCGCAAAGTCCGGCAGATCGAGCGTTTTCAGCACTCTTCCGCCGTTTACACTCGGATTCGCTCCCATCCGGCGATTTCCGTCTGGAGCCAGAACGGCAAGCTCCTCGATCAGACGTCCTTCCTTGTCGAATAGCTCGTCGGGCCGGTACTTCCTCATCCAGGCTTCGAGCAACTTTAAATGTTCCGGATTCTCGCACACGGTCGAAAGAGGAACCTGGTGAGCGCGGAATGTGCCCTCAACGGGAATACCATCCACTTCCTTCGGACATGTCCAGCCTTTCGGCGTGCGCAAAACGATCATCGGCCACGATTGTCGCGCGAACCCTTTATTTGTCCGGGCTTCCTTCTGGATTTCGCGTATGTGCGCGTAGCAGCGATCGAGCGCACCCGCGAGAAGTTGGTGCACGATTTCGGGATCATCCCCTTCGACGAAAATCGGCGTGTAGCCAAGCCCCGAGTAGAACGAACTCAGTTCTTCGTCGCTCGTGCGCGCCATGACGGTAGGACCGGAGATTTTATAACCGTTCAAGTGCAGAATCGGCAAAACCGCTCCGTCTCTCGATGGATTCAGAAACTTCACGCCCTTCCAGCTTCCTTCCAGCGGGCATGTCTCCGCTTCGCCAGCCTCCCTCATGCATGGAATTAGGGGTATGCGGCCCGCAATGACTGGGGATGCCGCCAGGCGTGGAAAAAGACCGAAAGAGAAGCCGCATGCCGTTGATGTCCTGCGTAATCTCAGGATGCACCTCGCTATAAGTTCCTTCCAGGTACGCGCAAGCGTTCAGCGTCGGCCCTCCATGTCCGGGGCCTGAAATGTAAATAATATTTGCGTCTGTTTCCCGGATAAGCCGGTTCAAATGTACGTAGATAAAATTCTGCCCCGCAGATGTCCCCCAATGCCCCAATAAACGCGGCTTGATGTTTTCTTTTGTGAGCGGCTCACGGAGCAGCGGATTATCGAGGAGATAGATTTGCCCCACGCAAAGATAATTCGCGGCACACCAATAGCGCTGCATCTTGCCTAGCAGCTCCGCCGAAAGCGGCCCATTCGGCTTCACGCCGGCAGGTTGGGTTCCAGCGCCCTGCGATTTCTTGTCGACTTCTACCACCGTCGATAACGCGGCGTTAAATTCAAGCATTTTGCTCCTCAGCTCACATGACGAGACTGCGGCAAGTGTCTCAACGCGATTATATAAGTTTATATCGACGGGCTTTAGTGAATGTGAACGGCAGAAGAAATCGCTGCCGGGGAAATCGCTAGGACTTCGTCCATCCGAGCGTGGACAGAACATGCCGCACGATCATTAGATCTTCGTTGGTTATTATCACGCGCACTTTTACGCCGCTTGCCGCGGACGATATCAACGCTGCGTTGGCCTCATTGCTTGCCGCATCCAAACGAATGCCTAGAAAGTCCAAGCCATCGCAAATCCCTTTGCGCACGACGGGTGCGCGTTCTCCAATTCCTCCCGCGAACACCAGCACGTCCAGCCCTCCGAGCACTGCGGCATACGCGCCGATATATTTCTTCGCTCGGTAACAAAAAAGTTCCACAGCTTCCCCTGCGCGACTATCCTGCTGCATCTTCTCCAGCAAGTTCCTCATGTCTCCCGACGTCCCAGAAACTCCCAACAGCCCCGAGTCCTTATTCAGCATGGTGCTCGCCTCTTTCGCAGACATCTTTTTTTGCTCGAGAAGATAGAGCAGCAGACCGGGATCGACATCACCTGAACGCGTACCCATCACAAGCCCTTCGAGCGGGGTAAACCCCATCGAGGTGTCGATGCTTCTCCCGTCCTTCACCGCGACCATGCTGGAGCCGTTACCGAGATGTGCAATGATCACCCGCCCTCTAGCTATTTTCCCTTCGAGCTCTCGCAGTTCGCCCATTACGTACTCGTAGGAAAGACCGTGAAAACCATACCGAAGGATTCCCTGATCGTAGAGATTTCCAGGCAGGGCATACATGCGCGCAACCTTCGGAAGAGAGCTATGAAATGCCGTGTCGAAACACGCTACTTGCGGCAGTTCCGGAAATTTCTTGGCGATGAATTTAATTCCCCGGATCGCCGCGGGCATGTGGTCAGGGTCTAGCGGAATTAATTGTTCGATCTCCGTCAAAAATTCTGGAGTGATCCGCTGTGGCACCCTGTATCGAGACCCCCCGTGGACCAGCCGGTGACCCGCAGCCTCCAGCCCAGAGAGAAACCCGTGCTCTCCCAGCCACCCGAACATTAAATTCAACGCGGTATCCGGGTCGCCGGACTCGACCCGGGAGTCGAGCAACGTGCTCCCGCGCGCATCGCCAATCTTCAAACGGCCGCTCGAGCCGTCGGACTGATCAACCGTCATCGAAAGCAGAAGTTCTTCATGGTCCGCAGCTTCATAGAGGGCAGACTTCAAAGTCGCAGACCCTCGATTCATGGTCAAAATGCGTCTTTGAAGTGGGGCCGTCACAAAGTCATCCTACAGGAATATCGTCTCCGATTTGATTTAACCTCGCCCTACGGCTCATCACGGAGTTGCGGAGTGGGGATCATTGTAAGGCGGGTGAGCTGTCACAGTTTCGGGAGTAATGCGAGGCCAAGCTGAAGGAAAATGGATTCGGAGGTAAGCCGAGGGAAGGAAGCCGGCCCAGCCCTCAATCCCCGAAGGGATCCTCGGCTTTCCTTCCCTCTGACGTCAACACGAGTCGCACGCCAGGAACCAAAGCTATCTCACTGAAAACACTAGCCTTTGATATTGTGCGGCGGGTAAAAAATCCAAGGAACCGTCAAAATTTCCCGGCTACCAGCGCCAAAAGCGTTTCGATTTTTTGCTTTAGTTTCGACTCTCGCCGCCGCGAAATGGGCCTCAACTTGACCACAGCGAGGCCATCTTGCTATGTTGATAGATTACCTTGGGTGAGTTACGCCCACTGTCCGGCATTCGGCACCTTGCGGCAGCAGTCCACTCTCAAGATGAGCCTAAAGAAAATCGTCATCCGGGGCGCCCGGCAACACAACCTAAAAAACATACACCTGGAGATCCCTCGCAATACCCTCACGGTGGTTACGGGGCTTTCTGGTTCGGGCAAATCCTCGCTCGCCTTCGACACGCTTTACGCCGAGGGGCAGCGCCGCTACGTCGAATCCCTCTCGGCCTACGCGCGTCAATTCCTCGATCAGATGGAGCGCCCGGACGTCGATTCGATCGAAGGGCTTTCGCCTTCTATCGCCATCGAACAGAAAACCACCACACGGTCCCCTCGTTCGACCGTAGGCACGATTACGGAAATATATGACTACTTGCGAGTAGTCTACTGCGCCATAGGCACGCCGCACTGCCCCAAGTGCGGAAAGCCCATCGCCCGCCAATCCACGGAGCAAATTGTGCAAGCGGTTTCGGCGCTAAAGCCGGAAGAACGCATCATGGTGCTGGCGCCCGTAGTGCGCGGTCGCAAGGGCGAATATAAAAAAGAGCTCGAAAAATATGCGAAGGAAGGCTACGTCCGGGCTCGCGTCGATGGCGACCTCGTGAATCTGGACGAACCCATCCCGCTGGATCGGCGGAAAAATCACACCATTGAAATTGTCGTTGACCGCCTACTGCTGAAAAACGGCATCGCGCAACGCCTCGAGCAATCGGTGGAGACTGCGTTGAAGCTTACCGGCGGGCTCGTAACTATTGCCGTCGTCGGCGGCGAAGAACACGTGTATTCCGAAAAACTCGCTTGTCCGGATTGCGGTATTTCCGTACCGCAACTCGAGCCCCGCTCCTTTAGTTTTAATTCTCCTTACGGCGCTTGCACCGAATGCCACGGGTTGGGCTCGAAATATGACTTCGACCCGGCCAAGGTGATCGTGGATTGGAGCAAGCCGCTTTTTGACGGAGGACTCGGTCCCGGCTCGGGCTCGGGCTCCTTGCAGCGCACGTTGCGCATCGCCGCCGCTGCGCATGGGTTCGATCTCGACATTCCATTCGAAAAGCTCCCACGAAAAACACAAAACTTGATACTCCACGGCAATCCTTCCAATGGAGGTTCGAGCAAGGGTCTCAACTTCCAAGGCGTTCTGGGCCATCTCGAGAGCAATTTGGAAGAGTCCAAATCAGACAACTATCGCGAATGGATCGCACAGTACTTGTCCCCCGCGCCTTGCGCCGCTTGTAATGAACGACGCCTGCGTCCCGAGAGCCTGGCTGTAAAAATTGCGGGCCTCTCCATCGCAGACTTCACCTCGTTGCCGCTGTTGCAAGCGCGTGCCGCAGTCGATAAAATTCGCGGCCAGTTAACTTTGCGCCAAAGGAAAATCGCCGGGCGTCCCCTAAGCGAAATTGCAGAGCGGCTCGAGTTCCTTCTCAACGTTGGCCTCGGTTACCTTACTCTGGATCGCTCCGCAGCAACCCTTTCGGGCGGAGAAGCGCAGCGCATTCGCTTGGCCACGCAGATCGGCTCGCGCCTGCGCGGAGTGCTTTATGTGCTTGACGAACCATCCATCGGCTTGCATGCGCGTGACAATGGCCGCCTGCTTAGTACGCTCGAAACCTTGCGAGACCTCGGCAATACCGTTCTGGTTGTCGAGCATGACGAGGAGACTATCCGTCGCGCAAATTATGTTGTGGATCTCGGCCCCGGTGCCGGAAAAGCCGGCGGACACTTGGTAGCTGCCGGACCGCCCGAAGAAATCGCAGCGAATCCTAACTCGCTCACCGGCCAATACCTCTCTGGAAAAGTTAAGATTCCGGTCCCCGAGCACCGCCGCAGTCCGAACGGAAAATCTCTCGTAATTCTCGGCGCGCACGGCAACAATCTGAAGAACATCGATGTCACTTTTCCGCTAGGG
The DNA here is from genome assembly GCA_049517055.1 of Candidatus Acidiferrales bacterium. Lineage (GTDB taxonomy): Bacteria > Acidobacteriota > Terriglobia > Acidiferrales > UBA7541 > Palsa-295. Next base: position 9,473 of record JBEKSN010000103.1, read on the forward strand.
CTTATGACCGTCGTTACCGGAGTCTCGGGCTCGGGAAAGTCCACACTGGTAAATGACATCCTCTACCGCGCGCTGGCCGCAAAACTTTATCGCTCCATGGAAAAGCCCAGCGCCCACCGCGCTATCGAAGGAATCGAACACATTGACAAGGTCGTTCAGATCGATCAGGCGCCCATAGGCCGCACGCCGCGTTCGAACCCGGCCACCTACACCGGAGTCTTCGCGCCCATCCGCGAAATCTTTGCCATGCTCCCGGAATCGCGCGAACGCGGCTACCGCCCCGGCCGGTTCAGCTTCAACGTGAAAGGCGGGCGGTGCGAAGCTTGCCAGGGCGACGGACTGCGCCGAATCGAGATGAATTTCCTGCCCGATGTTTACGTCACTTGCGAGGTCTGCCGTGGCAAGCGCTATAACGCCGAAACGCTCGCGGTGCGTTACAAAGGCTATTCCATCTCCGACTTGCTGGACCTTCCTATCGAAGACGCGCTGAAAGTGATGGAAAACATTCCGTCGATTCAGCTGAAACTACAAACGCTGGTCGACGTCGGTCTCGGTTACATACAACTTGGCCAATCGGCGACCACGCTTTCCGGCGGCGAAGCGCAACGCACGAAACTCGCCCGCGAACTCTCTCGCCGCCAAACCGGCCGCACCCTTTACATTCTCGACGAGCCCACCACCGGCTTGCATTTCGATGACGTAAAAAAACTGATGGGCGTGCTGAACCGCCTAGTTTCTCTGGGCAACACCGTCTTAATCATCGAACATCATCTCGACGTGATTAAGCAGGCCGACTGGATTATCGATCTCGGCCCCGAAGGTGGCGAAGAAGGCGGCCGCATCGTCGCGCAAGGAACGCCCGAACAGGTTGCGCGTGTGAAGAAATCTTACACCGGCCAGATCCTTGCGCGAGCATTCAACGGCACCGGATCGAATGGCATTCTAGCCAACGGAAAGCGCACAAGCTGAAATTTCGATGAATCCTGGCGAAAACAATTTGTTCGAGCAAGTACCCGCGGATCCCTCCAATCGATCCGGAGCGGTTGACTCCTCGCCCGTCGCCTCATCCGCTGCGTCACCGCTGGCCGAATCAGCCGGTCTCGCGGAAGCACCTGACGCCTCACAATATCTTCCACCCGCTCGCAATCCCATCCCCGAGGATTTTCGCGTGCCCTGGGGTTGGGCAGATTTGGCGGCCTTCGCGGTACTAGCAATCGCAGGTTTTCTCCTTCTCAGCCTATTGATTAGTACGGGCCTTGCGATATCGGGCGTTGACATTCGCCACCTCCAAAAGTCTCCGCACGAAGTAATTCTGCTGAACATACTGATTCAAGTGATTCTTGATTTAGGACTGCTCGCCTATCTCGCAGTTCAGACGCGGGTGCGATTTCGTTCGCCTTTCTGGCACACCATCGGCTGGCGCAAAATCGAGACTGGCCGGTTCCCGCGAGCCGCTGTTTATTTTGGACTGATTCTCGCCGGTTTTTTCCTGTCAATAGTCGTCTCGCTGGGTTCCGCGTTATTTCCTCCGAACAAGGATTTGCCCATAGAAGTCCTGTTTCAGGATCGTAATACAACACTCTTGTTTATGCTGATCGCTGTCTTCCTCGCTCCTGTGGTCGAGGAGACCATCTTCCGCGGCTATGTTTACCCCGTAGTCGGTCGCAGTTTTGGAATGATCTGGGGTATCGTGGCCACTGGGACGCTTTTTGGCCTGTTGCACGCCGAGCAGTTGTGGGGCGGATGGGGTCAGATCGCTCTGCTGATTTTCGTCGGAATTGTGCTCACCTTCGCGCGTGCCTTTTCGCGATCTGTCGTCACAGGTTTTGTGATTCATACGAGCTATAATTCAGTCCAGGTGATCGGTGTGCTTATTGCAACGCACGGCCTGCGTCATATGTCGGGCCTGCATTAGCACTATTCGAACCGGCATTCAGAAACGCAGAGCTTCTCGGAGATAGCAATTGCACACGGTGGAACCAATTCGATGGACGCCCGAAGGCGTCATTCTGCTGGACCAACGCAGGCTGCCCAGCGAAGTGATCCATCACACCTATACCGATTATCGTGAGCTCGCGAAGGCTATTAAAGACATGGTCATTCGCGGAGCGCCGGCCATCGGTGTTGCCGCCGCGATGGGCATCGCGCTCGCCGTTCAGAGGTCGAAGGCCAAATCCCTCGAAGAATTGCGCGCCGAGTTTCCAGTTATCTGTGAGACGTTCGCGCACACCCGGCCCACCGCGGTCGATTTATTTTGGGCTATCGAGCGCTTCAAACTTCGGTTCGAAGAGCTCGCGCGCCCGGCTTTCAAAGACGAAGCGGCAACGCTGGAACGGATCCGCTCAGAACTGGTGAAGGAAGCCCTAAAAGTCCACGAAGAACGCCGCGAAGGCGACAAAAGCATCGGACGCTTCGGCGCCGAACTCCTGCCCAAAAGCGGCCGCGTCATGACCCAATGCAACGCTGGCGCGCTTGCAACCGCCGGCATTGGCACCGCCTTGGGAGTCATCCGCATGGCCATCGAAGGCGGTTACCGCATTGAAGTGATCGTTCCGGAAACTAGGCCCTATCTGCAAGGTTCGCGCCTCACCGCCTGGGAGCTTCACCAGGACCGCATCCCCCTCACATTAATCACTGACAACATGGTCGGCCATTTCCTGAAGACCGGCGGCGTGGGAGCCGTAGTAGTCGGCGCCGACCGAATCGCCCGTAACGGCGACACCGCAAACAAAATCGGCACCTACGGCATCGCGGTAATTGCGCATGAAAACGGCGTGCCCTTTTACGTAGCCGCGCCACTCTCCACCATCGACTATTCCATTTCTTCCGGCGATCAAATTCCCATCGAAGAGCGCTCGCAGGAGGAGGTTACGCACATGGCTGGCGTGCGCATTTCACCGGAGGTTCGTGCGGCGCACCCCGCCTTCGACGTCACTCCCGCGCGCTACATCACCGCCATCATCACCGAACGCGGCATAGCCCGCCCACCATTCGAAGAATCGCTAAATAAATTAGCAACTCCTCACTGAGTCAATTGGCCTGCGCTTCCTGAGAGGAAGGAAACTTTCCCGCGTCAGGCGAGACAAGTATTTTCTTCTTCCGTCGCGGTGGTATACTGCCGGTAATTCAGTAAAATTAGGGGTGGCTATGCCCCGGCTTTGTATCGCAATATTGCTGCTGACTTCGATTTTCGTAATCCCTCAGAATGTCTTCGCCCAAGTCTTGGGCGGAAACGGTAACGATCCTGTAAGTCTCACTGGCACGGTTTATTCCGAGAAATCAAAACGCCCGATCGACCAGGCCGCCGTTCGCTTGTGTGACACCGGCGGCAACTTGATTGAGCAGACCATAACCACGGATTCTGGACAATTTGATTTCCGCGGAATTCGTCGCTCCAATTACATCCTGACTGTCGAGGCTCCTGGTTATCAGACAGAGAACTTGCATGTCGAACTGAGCTTTTCCTCGGACCGTGGCATCTCAATTTATTTGAATCCGATCGCCGGCGATGCGGCGCCCGTGTTTTCCGCTGCAAATATTTCAGCTCATGAAATGTCTATGCCACAAAAAGCTCGTGATTTACTGGCATCGGGTGAAAAGAAACTGTATTCGGACAAAAACGCGCAGGCAGGTCTCGCGGATTTTCAACAAGCCGTTTCGGTCGCCCCTGGCTTTTACGAGGCCTATTACCAGATCGGAATGGCGTATTTGACTCTTGGAACGCGAGATGAAGCGGAGAAGAACTTTCGCAAATCTGTCGAAGTGAGTAATGATAAATATGGCGAACCGGTTATCGGACTCGCCTCGCTCTTAATAGATACGGGAGATACAGCACAAGGTGAAAAAATGATCCGGCACGGACTCGAGTTGAGTCCGAACGACTGGTTCGGGTACTACCAGCTCGGTCGCATCCTCTTCACTGAAAGCAAAGTCGCGGATGCCGAGAAATCAGCAGAGCAAGCCAGGTCTCTCGCTCCAAATGCCGCAATTGTCTATCGCCTCCTTTCCAACATCCACCTGAGCCAAAAAAACTACGCGGCCCTGATTCAGGACCTCGATTCTTATATCAAATTGGATCCTGATAGTGCGGCCGGAGTGAGAGCTAAAGAAATCCGTAGGCAGGTACAGGAAAACTTCCCTACGGACAAGCTAAGTCCCGCGGCAAGCCCAACGCGCTGAAGCTTTGGCCCTCAGTTGATGAGTTCGCAACTCCCCGCACACACATCGAAATAGGGTGAGACGTGGCGCCGATTGGAAGCTTGCCCAAGCGACGTTGAACAGCCACTTCAGCCACGAGTTGGAAAATGACAGGTGAATGCACAAAAAAAAAGGGGCGGCCTTGGAAGGCCGCCCCTTTTGCTGAGTTAGAGTTCAGTTAGAACGTGAACTTGGCGATTAGCTGAAGGATGCGAGCATCCGCCAAGGAACCCGCGAACGAACCATAAGGCGTAGTCGGTGGGCTAACGGTTGAATAGATAGTCCCAAATGCCCCGCCAAAGTTCGTTGCGTTACCCGGAATTTGGAAGTTCGGGTGATTCAGGACGTTGTATGCGTTCGCCCCGAGTTGCAGGCCGAACCGCTCTGTGAGCCGGAAATTCTTCCGGAGGCTGAAATCCGTGTTGAAGTAATTCGGCCCGCGGAATGTATTTCGCCTTTGGGTCCCGAACCCGGTTGGCGCTGGGTTGAGGCAATTGGGTGCACATGGACCGACTAGCGCCGGATTCGGCTGACCAGCGAACTGAGCATAATTGAAGCATTGCACACCTGGACTCTTGCAGGACGAAGCGACTGCCGTGATCGGCTGCGCCAACAATGTTCCAAAAGCACCGCCGGTACCTGAAAACGCCCCTGCAGCGTCAACAGGATCCTCTATAGAGAACGGGAGCCCGGTATGGTAATACACCGTCCCCGACATAATCCAGCCGCCGAGCGCCGCATCAATCAAGCGATTTTCGCTATGGAACGGCATTTGATAGAGGTAGTTCCCAGTGAGATTGTGACGCAAGTCGTAATCTGCGTTTGAATAATTGAGGTTCCGCAGGCTGTTGGGATCGAGTTGCACTAGGACTTGCGGGTAAAACACGGTGTACGGCAGCACTCCGCCATTCGAAACATCATCTAGCGCGTGGCTATAAGTGTAATTTAGCCGGCCCATGAACCCGTGCCAGTTGTTCTGCTGAATCGAAAGCGTGATGCCATTGTAGTTGGAATACCCCGAGTTGTTTAAGCTTTGGACGTTCGACACACGCGGGTCAGGAGAAGCCGTGGGAAGATTCCCGAAACCCGCCGCGTTAAACGCGTTCGGCCAAGGATTTTGGATTAGCAAATCGTATCCGCGATTGCCAACATAGTTGGCGGACACCACGGTCGAGCGGCCGATGGTGCGCTGGACCTCCAAGTTCCATTCGGTGTACTTCGGATTAATCAACTTGCCCACGCTTTGCAGGTTCGGCACCTGACCGGCGCAGCCCGGGGTCGTGTTGAAATCAGCCAGCGTTCCACCCGAATGGTAAACAGATTGGAAGGCTGTGTTGCAGCCCGTAACTCCGTTTTCAGCAGAACCAGGATCCGTGAACGCGAAATTGCTGCCTGGGAGGGTATAGGTGAACGACGTGACTTGCGGAAAGTTCGTCGTAAATCGGTCTAGGATGAAGCCCGGATACAGATCGGAGAACTGCCCGATGCCAGCGCGAATAACCGTCTTGTCTCCAATCGGGGTCCAGGCAACTCCAATCCGGGGCTCGAACACGACCCTCTCAACACCCGGAAGAATGCTATGCGATCCGGGATTGGTAATGGTGTCGAACGGCAGATTAGGATTGTGACTCATTTGCTCGAACGGAACTATTGGAGCTGAGCCGCAGTCCGTTTGGCAAGCGCCACCCGAGTTTCTGTCAGCTCGGAGGGCGAGTGTCAGCTTCAGCTTTGAATTGATCCGATATTCATCCTGGAAATACAACCCGAAGCTATAGAACGCGATGGGCTGGCGCAAATTAATAGCGAAGGACTGTGAGAGAGCATCGGTAGCACTAGCCGCTCCTCCCGGGTTAAGGACATCATTGGCAAAGTCATTCGCGAATATAGAAATGGCCGGAACCGCGCCTTCGCTTGCCGTATAGTCGCTCACATCATCGCGGCGGAAGTTGACGCCCATCTTGAAGCTGTGATTTCCGCGAGTGACCGACAAGTCATCTACCACGCCCCACTGCGTGACGTTGCGGCCTTGTGGCCAAATCGAGCCATCCGCGCAACCTGAGCCAAGGCAGGCCATGGGTAGGTCACCTATGGAGAATATCCCAGGAAATGACGCCAACGCTGCGGGCTGGTTCGGGCTTTGGAAAATCGCTGAGTACCACAAGACCGACCCAACGATGTTATTAACCACGTTGGGGCTGAAAATGTGCGTGTAGTTCAGTTGCCCTTCATCTTGAGGCTGAATGCTGTGAATGTTAAACACCGGGCTGATCGGGTCGGTAAGTGTCGGTTGCGTACCGCGGTCGAACTTCGTGCGCCCGTAGACCTTATTGTTCTCGTTGACGTTCCAGTCCACGCGTCCGGAAAGCAGCCACTCCTGGTTTCCGTTCGGGCTGCTCTGGAATACGTTTCCAAGGCAAGCGTCGCTCTGGCCGCCTTGGCTAATTCCAGATCCAGCAAGCGAGCCGCAACTGGCCGCTTGAGGATTGGCGTTAGCGGCTGCGTAAGCGGGCGAAGCGTTGTACAAGTTAAAGATGTTCTGATAGAAAGGCAGCGCCGTCACCGACGTCGGCAGCGTTGCAACATTACCCAACACGAAATTCTCAAAGGCGGTCGTTGGATACCATGTGAGACCGCCGGCAGCCAAGGAGTATCGGAGTCCTTCTGTGTTTACAAAGAAGAACACCTTATCTTTTATGACCGGTCCGCCGATTGAGGCCGCCCACTGATTGTTTATCTCACGGCTATAGCCGTTGAAGTAGTCGTCGGCATTCATTCCGCCTGCGTTGTAGTAGTACACGGCGTCGCCGTGGAAGGCATTACCGCCGGACTTGGTTGCGTAGTCGATCTGCGCCCCTGCCTGACGGCCGTATTGACCCGTGTACGCGTTGCTGACGACAGCGACTTCTTGAATCTCGTTCGATCCCAACAGTAGGTTGCTGGCTCCCGAGTTGTTCAAGTTCAGGAAGGGGTCGTTGTAGTCATTACCGTTAAGCGTAAAGAGGTTGGCGGTACCCGGCAATCCGAAGGCGCTGAAGTTTCCATATCCACCACCTGTAGTGTTCATGGCTACACCCGGCGCAGTCTGCGCGATGTTCGTCAGGTCGCCACCAGGATTCGGAAGGTTTTCGATTTCAGCGGTTTCAATGCTGGTGGAAATATTAGCGTTTTCCGTCTGCAGCATCGCGCCTTGTCCCGTCACTTCGACGGTGATCGAACCGCTACCGAGCTCCAGCCTCACATTGAATACCAGCGTTTCGCCGAGCGCGACGCTCACAGCCTCGGTGGTCTGCTTGAATCCCGAGCGCACCAAGGTCAGGCTATAATTGCCCGGCTTTACAAGCCCGAACGAATACGCGCCCGTTGCAGTGGTTTCAGCAGTGAGCGCTGCACCGGTTGCGGTGCTCGTTAACGTCGCCGTGGCGCCGACAATGACCGCGCCCGAAGGATCAGTCACGGTGCCGGTGATGGCTCCGGTAACCACGCTCTGCGCCATGGAAATGCTGGGCAGGAGTAACAACGCCGCAAATACAGCGACGAGAAAACGCTTCCAGTTCATACAGCCTCCTAGAGATTTAACTGAGAAAATTGGTGAAAACCTGCCGGACATCACTTGCCCCCATTGCAATAATAGTCTCTACCCTGACGTATCCTATCGCACGTTCAGTTCCATGTAGGTGCAATAATATACTGTTTAAAATCAATATGTTACACGAGGGCGAAATTTCGTAATGTATTTCATATACCATTTCCCATATCCATACATATGAAACCGGATGTTTGCAGGGTAGGGAAACCTCTCGTTGAGGTTCCTTGAGGAAGAACGGTCACCCGATTCTTGCGCCGACCCATTCATAAAAGACGTCCCTTGATTTCCCGCACGGAGCCGCGGAGTTTCCTCGTTTTTCGCAATAGCGTTAGGATCCACAGCAACAAAATTCTAGGATTTTTCTTCTCGCACTTCCGCGCAGATGTGCGCAATTTTTTTTTCGTAGGATTATTGCTTGACTCTAAAATGGTGTTTCTGTAGGATGGGGGTTCGTCTGTAGTTCTTCCAGTTGACCTGGGAGTACCTGCTCTTTGACAATCGGATGATACATGCCAGAACCCGTTTGGTTACTGCCTTGTTCCAAGTGTACCGGAGCAAGGCGAATTGAGATAAACCGAGCGATTTAAAGTTCGTATCGATCGTGGCGACCCGGTGCAAACCGGAAATTGTTACGGTCGAGACACCAGATTTCAAACGAGAGTTTGATCCTGGCTCAGAGCGAACGCTGGCGGCGTGCTTAACACATGCAAGTCGAACGCGCAGCATTCTGTAGCAATACAGGGTGTGGGCGCGTGGCGAACG
>JBEKSN010000104.1:0-12721 GCA_049517055.1 Candidatus Acidiferrales bacterium
GGCGTGCAGGAAATTTCTTTCCAGCGGCGGCAGGAGTTCAGCGCCGATGCGTTCCTGGCGCGGCGCGCCGTAAACCGTGTCGCCCACGACCGGACATCCGAGCGCGGAGAAATGTACGCGAATCTGGTGAGTTCTGCCGGTGTGCAAGCCCGCTTCGATGAAAGAAAAGTTTCCGAGCTGCATGCGCAACCGCCAGTCCGTACGTGCCTGGCGGCCTTCGCGGCGCCGTGCCGTCATGCGCGAGCGGCGGTGAAGGTCGCGCGCGATGGGCAGCTCGACGATTCCGGCTTCGCCCTTTAACTTCCCGTGCAGAAGCGCCAGATACGTCTTCTCAATGCGGCGTTCGCGAAAGTCTTCGACCAGCTTTAAGTGGGCCATATCAGTCCGCGCAATCAATAACACGCCGGAGGTACCTTTGTCGATTCGATGCACGATGCCCGGCCGGAGAGGCCCGCCTACTGTGGACAAACCTTGACCTCCGCCAAAGCGATGCAACAGCGCGGCAACGAGCGTACCGGCGTCAGCACCCGCGCCCGGATGAACGATCATTCCCGCGGTTTTGTTTACGACCGCCACATCCGCATCTTCGTAAATGATATCGAGCGGGATATTTTCCGCTTCCACGCCGGGGGGCGGAGGACGAGGAATATTTACGGTGACCGTTTCCCCAACTTCGAGACGATGTGAGGACTTCTTCGCAAGACCATCCACAAGCACCCGCGCTTCGTCGATCAGAGTCTGCACGTGGGTGCGGCTCATGTCGCTGAGATGCACGGCGAGAAAACGGTCGAGACGCTGGCCCTCAGCTTCTTCGTTAACGGCGAAAGTATCGTGCTCGGAAGAGTCCTCGTCAGATTCGAAATTGTTTTGCATATCAGAATGTGCGCGCATCGAAGTTTTGCAGATGGGAGGGGAGCAGCATCTAGCGCGCAACCGTAGCGCGTGTGGCAGAAGCAGAGGCCATCGGCGCGCCCTTGCCTCTCAACCCGCGCCACCAAAGGAATGCGCCGGTAACGATCAGGCACAGGCTTACAATCTGCATCAGTGAGACCGTATCGTGGAACATCATGGTGCGGCCCGGATCGCCTCGGAAAAATTCGATGGTGCCGCGCTCCACCCCATAGAGCAGGAAATACGTGGCGATGATTTGCCCGGTAAAGCGCTGGCGCTTGCCGATCCAAACAAGAATTAGGAAATTTAGAAACTCCGCGGCGGCTTCATAAAGCTGGGTGGGATGCAAATGAACGCCGAGCGGCGTTCCGGCAAGCTGCGCAGCCGCTGGATTAGTGAACACTACGCCCCAAGCAACGGTAGTCGGCTTGCCGTAACAACACCCGGCGGCAAAACATCCCAAACGCCCGATGGCGTGACCCAGCGGCAACCCCGCCACAATCGTATCCATAACCGGGAGCAGCGACATTTTCTGAAAGTATGAATACAAAACGATCATGAGTATGGCGCCGACGATGCCGCCATAGAAAGTTCCGCCGGACTGAAATGTGTTCAAGCTGAAAATGTCCCGCGGATTGGCCACGTAGTAGTCCCAGTCGCTCAGAATAAGCCAGACTTTCGCTAGGAGGAGCGCAACGAGGACGGTGTAAATCCCCATGTTCCAGATCTTGTCCGGATCCAGACCTGCGCGCGGCGCCTGCTTGCGGGCCCACCATAAGCCTGCGAGCACGCCAGTAGCAACCAGGACGCCGTACGAATAGATATTAATTCCGCCGATATGAAAGAGGATGGGATGCATCGCTAGGCTCGCTCTTGATTAGGATGCCGCCAATCGCGGAAGAGTTCAAGAATCACAAGACCCGCGCCGACAACAATCGCTGAATCAGCAATGTTGAATGTATACCAATGATGGCTGCCAATGTAGAAGTCGATGAAATCGGTCACACTACGATGGAGAACGCGGTCGAGAACGTTTCCCGATGCGCCGCCCAAAATTAAAGCCAGCCCGCACTGTGCCAGCCTGCCCCCCGCGCGGCCGCTGACGAGCAGCCAAGCAAGTAACGCGATAACGGCGACAGAAAATACAATCAGCACACGGGGCAGCAAGGGGTTACTTGAATCGGCGAACAATCCGAAAGCCACCCCAGGATTGCTGGTGTGAAGCAGATTCAGCAAGCCAGGAACGAGGACGCGAATGGTCCCCGGGGAAGTGTACCGTCCCACTGCGTATTTGCTGACCTGATCCGCCAATAGCGCGGCGAACACGAGAAATCCCAGGGTGTACCAGCCTGAACGCGGCGCGGAAGATGTCAAACCTTGGCACTCCCGCTGGCGACGCCGCTGTCTCGATCGATTTCGGCCAGAGCGGCGAGGCACCGCTCACATAATGTGGGGTATTCCGCGCTCTCACCCACGTGTGTGGAATAATTCCAGCAGCGTTCACACTTTTTACCGAGGGCGCGCTCGATGCGAATCTGGAGTCCTTCCAGGGTGGCAGCCGGCGCAGTTCCCTGGATCGGGCTTGCGGCGATCTCAACCTGCGAGACGATGAAGAGTGCGGGCAGGTAGGTGGAATATTTGCGCAACAGATCGAGCAGTTCGCCGGTTGCTGCGAGCGTGACGCGCGCTTCGAGGCCGCCGGAAATTGTCTTTGCAGCGCGGGCAGGCTCGAGCGCTTTCAAGACTTCCCCACGAACCGCAAGGAGGCGATCCCAAACCGCAGCGCGCGATCCATCCAAGGCATTTTCGAAATCTTCGGCGGCGGGAAACAAAGACATGTGCACGCTTTCGGTTTTCGATCCGCTAGGCGGCAAGTGCTTCCAGACCTCTTCAGAGGTAAAAGCCAGAGTGGGAGCGATGAGGCGAACGACAGCGCTGGCGATGCGGTACATGGCGGTTTGCGCCGAGCGGCGCCCCAGACTCTTGGGTGCGAAGGTGTACAGACGGTCTTTGAGAACGTCGAAATAAAACGCGCTTAAATCCACCGTGCAAAAATCATGCAGCGCGTGGTACACGCGATGGAATTCGAAATTGGCGTACCACTCCTGACATTGGCGCACGAGCGCGCCGGTGCGCCGCAACATCCACGCGTCCATTTCCCAAAGATCCGCGTCGGGGACTGCGTCGCGCTCCGGATCGAAGTCGTAAAGGTTCGACAGTGCAAACCGGAACGTGTTGCGGATTTTGCGATAGGCTTCGGCGAGCTGCGTCATCATGGCATCGGAAAGGCGGACATCGGCGGTGTAGTCCTGCGACGAAACCCAGACACGCAGCAGGTCGGCGCCCCACTTCTCGCAGATTTCCTTGGGCTCCATGGAGTTGCCGAGCGACTTCGACATCGGGGTGCCTTTTTCGTCCAGCGTCCATCCGTGCGTGACGACTTGATCGTACGGGCGCATGCCATCAACGCCAATCGCAACCATCAGCGAGCTCTGGAACCATCCGCGAAACTGGTCCGGGCCTTCGAGATAAACATCTGCGCGAGGCTTCCCTTCCCTTTTTTGCAGCACGGCCAAATTGCTTGAGCCGGATTCGAACCATACATCGAGTATGTCGGACTCTTTGCGCCACTTTGCTCCGCCGCACGAAGCGCATTTCGTGCCGGGAGGCAGCAGTTCCTCGGCGGAATGCGTGTACCACGCGTCGGCGCCTTCGCGCTCAAAAAACGGAATAACGTTGCGGAGCGCGTTGAAATCCTTGAGTATTTTGCCGCAAGCGTCGCAATAGAAAATCACCAGTGGGATGCCCCAGAAGCGCTGGCGCGAAATGCACCAGTCGGGCCTGTCCGCGATCATGTTGTGAATGCGCTCTTCGCCCCACGCCGGCAGCCACTTTACTTTTTTGATTTCGTCCAGCGCTCGGCCGCGCAACGCAGGCGCGTTCGGGGGAGGAACCGTTGCGCTGCCGCCGTCAAGTTGTATGAACCACTGTTCGGTAGCGCGAAAAATCACGGGAGTGTGGCAGCGCCAGCAATGCGGATAGCTGTGCGAAAACTTCTTTTCGCCGACTAGCATGCCGCGCTCCGTCAGCAGCGAGATGATGGCCGGATTCGCTTCGAAGACAGTCTTGCCCTTGTACTCGGGCAAACCTTCAACAAAGCGGCCGTCGTTATCGAGCGGAGCGTAGGCTTCGAGGCCATATTTCTGGCCGGTTGCAAAGTCTTCCGCGCCGTGGCCGGGAGCGGTGTGCACAATTCCACTGCCCTGATCCAGGGTGACGTAGTCGGCGAGCACAGCCGGCACGCGCAACTCCTTAAGAAACGGGTGCTGAAACTGCACGCCTTCGAGTTCGCGTCCCTTTCCAACTTTCGTGAATGGAGCGCCCGGTTCGAGCCCCAGCAGCACAGCCAACTCCGGGTCGCTCATTCTTTCTTCCGCGAGCAGGAGCTTGCCTGCGGCACTATTCACGACAACGTATTCATAGTCCGGATGAAACGCGAGAGCGCGGTTCGCCGGTAACGTCCATGGCGTTGTGGTCCAGATCAGCGCGCTGACATCAGCGCCAATCCCGAGCTTCCTGGATTTCTCGCCGGCAACAATCGGAAACTTCACCCAGATGGATGGGCTGGTGTGGTCTTCGTATTCCACTTCCGCTTCGGCCAGAGCGGTGCGGTCATAAATGCACCAGTACACAGGTTTCAGTCCGCGGTAAATGTAGCCCTTTTCGAGAAATGTGAGGAAGGCGCTGGCCACGCAGGCTTCATAACTCGGATCCATGGTGAGGTAGGGCTTTTCCCATTGGCCGAAAACGCCGAGCCGCTTAAATTCGCGTCTGTGCGCGTCGATGTAGCCTGCGGCAAATTCCCGGCACATGCGCCGAAACTCCGCAGCGGACACTTTGCTTGTCTTGCCGCCCAGTTCCTTCTCGATCTTGGTCTCTATGGGCAGACCGTGGCAATCCCAGCCGGGAACATACGGAGTTCGGAACCCGGCCATGGTCTTTGACTTCACGATCATGTCCTTCAGTATCTTGTTCAGGCCTGTGCCGAGATGAATTTCACCCGTGGGGTAAGGGGGGCCGTCGTGAAAGACGAACACCGGCGCAGCCGCCCGCGATTCCATGATGCGGTGGTATAGCGCCATCTTTTCCCAAGCTGCCAACTGCTCCGGCTCGCGCTCGGGCAGCTTCGCCTTCATGGGAAAATCTGTCTTGGGAAGATTAAGAGTACTCTTCAGGTCGCGCGTATTCGCCATCTAATAGGGATTAAAAGCCCTTTCCTCTGATGCAGGCCGGGAAAACTGGGGGCCTCAGTTGAAGACCGTATGTTACAATGAATCCAGAACGGTGTCAGCCGTCCGACGCCGTACATCCTTTTTCGTGGTGGAGCGTCTAATATCAGGTAGAGCCGTGACCGGGGAACCTAGGTAAGCCCTATGCCAGACTTTACTTCAAGACTTGATGACGCTGGTCGCTCAACGACGGAGCCTACGCTCAGGATTGGGCGCCTCCCTTCCCCAGTACATACATCTGCTTTCAAAAGCTTTTTTTCCAACGTAAAGGATTTCCTCTCCGAGCGTCCGGCCAAAATTGCAGGTGGAAAGTCCGACGTGTTCAAGAATCCCGAATTTGGCGAAGGGCTTGGCGACAATTTTAAGGAATTTTTTCGCGCGGCGCCCCGTGGGCCGGTGAACTCGGATCTATTGGTCAGTTGGAATTCTGAGTTCGGCGGATTCTGGCAAAACCTTCGCGACCTGATTTCACCGCGGAAGTTGGCCCCACTAAAGACCACCAGCTCGCCCGTAGCGGTGCCCGAAATTTGGTCCAAGAACACCCAGTTTACGCGCGTGCAGGCGCTTTCGCTGGCATTTCACGTAGTAGTGATCGTGCTGATCATTATTCCGCTTTGGCCCGAGCTGATGTCACCGGGAACCACGCAGGCGAAGACCATGAACGTCACGCCGCTCGACATCACTTCGCCCTATCTGCCAAAACTGCCGCCAGGAACCAAGAAGGCCGGAGGCGGCGGAGGTGGTGGTGCGCACGAATTGTTGCCTGCCAGCCGAGGCAAACTTCCGAAGTTCAGTTTGACGCAAATCGTACCGCCCAAAGTGAAGCCGCCGGACAATCCTAAGTTCGCGGCAACCCCAACAGTTCTTGGGATGCCGGACATGAAATTGGCGAGTCCCAACATGGCGAACTGGGGCGACCCCATGTCCAAGGTGACCAACGATTCCAATGGACCCGGCAGCGGCAATGGAATTGGATCTGGAAATGGCACGGGAATCGGAAGCGGGAGCGGCGGTGGTGTAGGGCCGGGCGAAGGCGGGGGAGCCGGAGGCGGAATATTTAACGCCGGCACCAATGGGTACGGCGTGCCGGCTTGCTTGTATTGTCCGACGGCGCAGTTCTCTGATGAAGCGGTTAAGGCAAAGTTCCAGGGGACGGTTTTACTAGTGGCCATCATCACCGCAGAGGGACACGCGACCGATATCCACGTGGCGAAGGGCCTGGGGCTAGGTCTTGACGAAAAAGCAATCGAGGCGGTTCGGACGTGGCGGTTTAGGCCAGCCCTTGGCCCGAATGGGAAGCCTGCGGCAGTCCGTCAAACTATTGAAGTGACGTTCCATCTTTACTGAGTTTCTCTTTTCTTGAGTTTCTCCTGCTTACTGCTATCCCGCAGAAGCTGCTTTCTCCTCTAAACGATTCCAAGGAATCTCAGACTGACGTTTACCTTCAGGACCATCTTATATCTGCGGGCTTGCCATTCTGCTACGATGAAAACCATGAAAATAGGAATCTGGACTTCGTGTTTTCTTATTTCTGCCATTCTGGCTGTGGGGCCGCAAGTGGCCGCACAAGACAGCACAATTGAGTTCGTCGCAAAGACTACGCCGTCAAGCGGCACGGACGAACCGGTGCGCGGGATCACGTTTTACCTGCTGCGCAAAAGTTTCGATGATATCGGCAAGGAAGCGGCGGTGACGTACCCGCTGGTGGCCATGGACGCCTTCATCGACAAGCTCGATGTTTCGAAGGAATTAAAAGCGTGGATGAAGAAGAATCAATGTGTGAACCTGGCAGGCGAGGACTTCATCAAGAAACTCAAACCGGATGACGTGATGAATACGCCGGAATTCCACAAGGCTTATGTGGATAGGATGTCGGGAGACCAGAGCGTTGCCTTTCCGACCCCGAAATACACTCCGGCTCTGAAGAAAAAGAATCCGGAAAAGTATGATGAAGAAGTAAAGCAATATGAGAATGCCATCCGGGCGTTTCTAGTCTTGAACCCCACGAGCACGAGCGGAATCGACCTCGCGCTGGAAGACGTGAACCCAGGGCATAAGTGGGATACGATCGAAGCAAACAGCACGGCTGAGCTGCATCGCCACACCATAGAACTTGCGGAATCGAAGTATCTTGCCGCACGCACGGAAACGGATTTGGAAGGCCACGGGTACCTGCACGGCATCGCTCCGGGAACGTACTGGCTCAGCACGCTCGACATCGTTGCGCAAGCCGGCGACGTACGGAAGAAATGGGACGTGCGCGTTATCGTACCACCGGGAAAAACAACTTACGTTGCGCTTTCGAACATCAACGCGGTGCAACCTCCACACGCCACACCTTAACCGGCTTCCAGGAATGTGACCGACGCCTTCGACATCACTCGCTGGATTACTCAACTGGCGGATCGCGATCCGCAGAGCAGAGCCGAAGCCGCGCTGCGGCTTTATTTGGAAGGTAGCGTTCTGTGCACGCCTTTGCTGAAACAATGGCTCGCCGATCCTGAATTTCGCGCGCTGATTCTGCCCGGGGAGATGAATGCACCCGCTGGATCGAGTTTCGGACCCGCGTCCATCGTGGTTGGAGTTGCCGTGAGACCAGAAACATTTCAAAGGATCCGCACGGCAAACGATTCTCCGGCGCTGGCGGACGTTCCTCCGGACCAGGATGCCAAGGAATTTGAATTGCACTTCGAGACCCGCATTGAGCTCGATATTCTAACTACGCGAGACCCAGCCGGCAAAGGCGCCATCGCTGGTTTTTTGCAGAAATTTGGAGAAGGGATTCAACAAATTGAAGTGTATGTGGGGGACGTGGACCGCGCGACCGAGATTCTACATTTGCGATTCGGATTGAAACCGATTTACCCGGCTGCTCGCGCGGGAGCCGGAGGCACGCGCATAAACTTTTTTCTTGCGCCGGCGCAGCATGGGAAAAAAGTGCTAATCGAATTTGTGGAAGCCAAAGCGAACAATTCTTAGGACGCGGTGGATACCACCTGCAGAATGCCTCGCCTCATTCTCCGCTCTGCTGCAACAGTTTGGCCACTAGCGCGGTCCATCCCGTCTGGTGGCTGGCGCCGAGCCCCGCGCCGGTGTCTCCGTTAAAATATTCATAGAAAAGAATCAGGTCGCGCCATTGAGGGTCGGTTTGAAATAGCGAAACGTCGCCGTAAACCGCTCGGAGGCCGTCGCGACGCAGGAAAATGTGCGAGAGCCTGCGAGATATATCCGCGGCGGAATCCCACAACGTCACCCAGCGTCCTGAATTCGTGGGATATTCCACTTTGAATCCGTCGCCATAATAGTAATGAATCCGCTGGAGCGACTCTATCAGCAGGAAATTCATGGGGAACCAGATAGGTCCGCGCCAGTTTGAATTGCCTCCAAAAAGATCGCTGGTGGATTCGGCCGGCTCGTAGTCCACCGAGCTGGAATGCCCGTCCGCATCGAGCACAAACGGATGGTCCCGATGAAATTTCGATAGCGCACGGATTCCGTGAGGCGAAAGGAATTCGTTTTCATCGAAAACGTATCGGTAGATACGCTCAAGTTTCTCGCGATTGGCAATAGTGAGGAGCAGGCGGGTGCCCTTGTCGGATTTTTGGCTCATGTCCACGTGCTTGCTGACTTCGGGATTGTGATCCAGGAACCATTGCATCCGTTTGCGGAAATTCGGCAATCGCTCCAAAACCTCCGGTTCGAAGGTTTCGGCGCCAAAGAGAGGAATCAAGCCGACCATCGATCGAACCTTCATTGACATGGGAGTGGTTTGGCCCAGGTGCAGGACGTCGTAATAGAAGCCGTCCTTTTCATCCCATAGGCCGACTCCCTGGCCGCCCATGTCGTTCATAGCCTGCGCGATGTACACGAAGTGTTCGAAAAACTTGCTGGCGATGTCTTCATAAGCGGGATCCTGATGAGCGAGTTCCATGGCCATCGCCAGCATATCGAGGCAATACATGGCCATCCAACTGGTGCCGTCGGATTGCTCGATGAAATTTCCGGGGCCCAGGGGCTGGGAGCGGTCGAAAACCCCTATATTATCGAGGCCGAGGAAACCGCCTTCGAAGACGTTCTTGCCCTGCGGGTCCTTGCGGTTTACCCACCAGGTGAAATTAATCAAGAGTTTGTGAAACATGCGGACAAGGAACTTACGGTCTTCTTGCCCCTGTACCCGCCCCGCGATTTTATAAACGCGCCAGGCGGCCCAGGCTTGCACGGGTGGATTCACATCGGAGAAATTCCATTCGTACGCCGGCAACTGGCCGTTTGGGTTCATGTACCATTCGCGCATGAAAAGCACGAGCTGTTCTTTGGCAAAGTCGGGATCGATCAGAGCCATCGCCACGCAATGGAAAGCCAAATCCCACGCCGCATACCACGGGTACTCCCACTTATCGGGCATGGATATCACGTCGGAATTGTAGAGATGCGTCCACTCGTTATTCCGCCCGTCGAGACGCTCCGGCGGAGGGGCAGGCTGCGTGGGATCGCCCTCAAGCCAGCGACGAACGTCGTAGTGGTAGGACTGTTTGCCCCACAGCAGGCCGGCGAAAGCCTGACGCTGTACTTCGTGAGCATCTTCGCTGGCGCAGCGGCCAACACGCTGAGTGTAAAACTCGTCCGCCTCCGTCATTCTTTGCTCAAACATTTGATCGAAAGCGGGACCGAAAAAATCCTGCGCTGATTTGTGGCCTTGCGTGGGATCTTTGTCCAGCAAGCGAAGGCGGATGGTGAGATTTTTACCAGGTTGAATCACTTCGGAATAATGTGCAGCCGCTTTCGTTCCGGTCATTGCCGGATTTAGGGCGCCGCGCTCGCTCTGTGCAAGATAACGATGGAAAGCGTCTTTCACATACGGCGAAGCATTCTTGCTGTCGAACAACCGTTCGGCATTGGTCTCATTATCGGTGAAGAGCGGTTCGGGCTTGCCCTCGGCGATCAGCCAGCGCTTGCCGTAGTGATATTCGTTTAGGGCGAACAGTTCCCCACCTTGAAGGCCCAGTACCCGCGCCACTTGCGGTTTGTCGTACCCTTCACCCCAGTCCCATCGATTCCGAAACCACAACGTGGGCAGCAGATGGAGAGGAGCGGGATCCGGGCCGCGATTCCAGGCCGTTATGCGGATCAGAATGTCCTCGGACGAAACTTTGGCGTATTCGACGAAAACGTCAAAGTAGCGATTCTCAGAGAAGATGCCCGTGTCCACCAATTCATATTCGGGTTGCAGGCGCGTGCGTTTCGCATTTTCCTGAACGAGTTGATCGTAGGGGAACGCTCCTTGTGGATACTTGTAGAGGCACTTTAGATACGAACTTGTGGGCGTGGCATCCAGATAAAAATAGTATTCCTTTACGTCCTCGCCATGATTCCCTTCGGTATTGGTCAGGCCGAAAAGACGTTCTTTCAGAAAGGGATCTTTTTCATTCCAAAGAGCAATCGCGAAACAGATGTGCTGGTGGCGATCGCAGAAACCGGCGATACCGTCTTCGCCCCAGCGATAGGCTCGAGAACGCGCATGGTCGTGCGGGAGATAGTTCCAGGCATCGCCATCCGGACTGTAATCTTCGCGAACTGTTCCCCACTGGCGTTCTGATAGATAAGGACCCCAGCGCTTCCAGTGGACTTCGCGATCCTCGCTGGCCTGCAACCTTAGCTCTTCCGCTGTGGCCACGCGGCCTTTTTCTTTTGGCTCGTCGGTCATCGAATCCATGCTACCGCGAGAGGGCTTTAAATTCGCGAACTTTGCGCGAATTTGTTCGGGACCGGAGATATCTCACGCGTAAAGCGCAGCATAGTAAGACAAGCAGTGCGCAATTCTGTATTCTCTAATACGTACCCGGTGACGATAGATTCGGGTGAAAGGGTTCACTCATTCAGACAGCTCTCACAGAAGTCTCTGCGCAGCGAATTGCGGCTGACATCACAAAATCTTCCCGACGCGTCGCGCTGCTGTGCGCAGCGGCGGCGGCATCGGCCGTGGTTTTTCCGATGTTATTTCTGGGAAACGCCTCCGGCCATGATTTTCAATTCCATCTCGCGTCGTGGATGGACGTCGCCGGACAGTGGCGCGAAGGTATCGCGTATCCGCGTTGGGCCGAGTGGGCGAACTGGGGCTTTGGTGAGCCGCGATTTATTTTCTATCCGCCAGGATCGTGGATGCTGGGGGCAGGTTTGGCTTCGGTGCTGCCATGGAGAATCGTTCCGGGAACATTTATTTGGCTGGCGCTGCTTCTTGCAGGGTTCGGCATGTGGCGACTGGCGCGGGAGTGGCTTCCGAACGGACAGGCCTTGTTGGCAGGAGTGCTATTCGCCGTAAATCCGTATCATCTCGTGATTGTCTATTACCGAAGCGATTTCGCCGAACTCCTTGCAAGTGCGCTATTTCCGCTCGCTATTCTGGGAGCTCTACGTGTGGCACGCGATGGTTGGAATCGTGTGCCAGGTCTTGCCCTGGTGTTCGCGCTGATATGGCTATCGAACGCGCCGGCGGGAGTAATTGCAACTTATTCGTTGCTTTTGATTTTCGCGGTGGGATGCGCATTGCATCGGAATATATGGCCTGCCCTTCGCGGCGGAGCGGCTATGGCGGGCGGCTTTGGTTTGGCGGCTTTTTATATTTTGCCCGCAGGCTGGGAACAGCGATGGGTTCAGATCTCTCAGGCGCTGGCCGAAAATCTTCGCCCCAGCCAGAATTTTCTGTTTGCACACTCGAATGACCCCGAATTCGTTCTCTTCAACTGGAAAGTTTCAGCAGTAGCGCTGGGAACTATTATGGTCACTGGGATTGCCGCCGTTTTTGTTGCGCGCCAACGCCGGAATCTTTTGGAGCCTTGGTGGGCGCTTGTGACGCTCGCTTTAGCATCCTCATTTCTAATGTTTCCGCCGAGCATTTTCTTTTGGGAACATTTGCCGAAACTTCAGTTCGTGCAATTTCCGTGGAGATGTCTCTTGCCGCTCGATGTCGCGCTTGCATTCTTCGTGGCCGCGGCTTTACAAAGCTCTCGGAAACAATGGCTCGGATTGTGTGCAATTCTTATTGCTACTGCGGCAATCGGGGCAACTTTCGTCAAAGACGCTTGGTGGGATAGCGAAGACATCCCGGTACTCGCGGACGGAATTCGTTCCGGGCATGGCTACGAGGGTACGGACGAATATCAACCGCTGGGCTGCGACCGTTATGAATTGCCTGGACAGCCATCTGCCTCAACAGACAGTTCTGATACGCCGGTTCCGAGTCTCCGTAAATCCGCGGAAACCGCAACGCCCAAGGTTGCGAAGATTGATCCCGAATCGGGAGCCGTAATGCCGCTGAATGCCGACGGCCTCCACGTTAACCGCTGGACCGCCGAAACAAGATTGTTCACCTCGAAGACGAGCCAGCCGGTCGCGTTGGCTCTCAGGCTTGTACATTATCCGGCGTGGGAAATCAAAGTGGATGGAAAAATCGTGGGTGGCGATTCGCTTCCGGAGACTGCGCAATTGTCGCTCGAAGTGCCCGCAGGCGAGCATTCTGTGACTGTCCAGTTCCGACGAACTTG
>JBEKSN010000105.1:0-19240 GCA_049517055.1 Candidatus Acidiferrales bacterium
GCAAAGTCAGGAGTGCCGCAAAAAATGATTCGGAGCGGCACGCCGCCCTACCACTCGCCGGCTTTTTTCAGCTTGCGAATCTTGCGCTTGATCATGTCGCGTTTCAGCATGCTTAAGTGAGTGATGAAGAGAACACCATTGAGATGATCGATTTCGTGGCAAAACGCGCGCGCCAGCAATCCTTCGCCGCGCATTTCGAATTCTTTGCCTGTGACGTCATGTGCGCGAATCGTGACGTACTGCGGCCGCGCCACGTGCGCCCGAAATCCCGGTACGGAGAGGCACCCTTCTTCTTCGCGCTGCTCGCCTTCTGCATGAATGATTTCCGGATTCGCGCACACCAGCTTGGCTTCCGGATTTTTCCCGTTGCTCACGTCGATTACCGTGACGCGCAGCCCGAGTCCGATTTGCGGTGCCGCCAAGCCCACGCCCGACGCCGCATACATGGACTCAAACATATCCTCCACGAGCTTCTGAAAATCGGCGTCGAAGTTTTCGACACGCTTGGTCGGCGTCTCGAGCACCGGGTCCCCGTATTTCACGATTGGATGAATCATCTTCGCTACTTCTGTCCTTTGTGCATATTGCTTGCCGAAGCCAAACTGTTCGTTATCGCCTAAAATCCGTCGAGCTGTTTCTGATAGCCCTCGAAGTTGCGCCGCGTTTCTTCCATCGAATCCCCGCCGAATTTTTCCAGGAACGCTCCCGCCAGCTCCAGCGTGACCATGGCTTCGCCGATCACGCCCGCCGCGGGAACCACGCACACATCCGACCGCTCGTATGCGGCTTTCACCGGCTCCTTGGTTTTCAAGTCCGCCGTCTGCAACGGACGCCGCAGAGTCGAAACCGGCTTCAAGTATCCGCGCACAACGATGTCGCCTCCGTTTGAAATTCCGCCTTCGATTCCCCCGGCTCGATTGGAAGAACGGGCGAACCTCTTGCTGCCCGTGTCGTAGCGGATTTCGTCCTGCACTTCCGAGCCGTAGCTTCCTGCATTTTCTATCCCCGTGCCGAGTTCAACCGCCTTCACCGCCTGAATCGACATCACCGCGCGGGCCAGCTTGGCGTCGAGCTTTTCGTCCCATTGCGCGTGGCTTCCCAGCCCCGGCGGAATTCCGCGCGCTACGATTTCAAAAATCCCGCCAACCGAATCGCCTTCTTTCAGCACGCGATCTACTTCGGCTTTCATGCGCGATTCGGTGGCCGCATCCACACAGCGGAGCGGCGAGTCCAGATTCTCGCATGCCGCCGCGATCTCTTGCCAGCTGGCCGCGCGTTCCAGGCGAACGTGGCCTACCGCCAGCGTGTGGCTCAATATCGCCGCACCGAACTCACGCAAAAGTAATTTTGCGAAGGCTCCGGCAGCCACTCGCGCAGCCGTCTCGCGCGCCGAGGCCCGCTCGAGTACGTACCGCGCGTCGTGAAAATTGAACTTCAGCGCTCCCGCCAAATCCGCGTGCCCCGGGCGCGGCGCGGTCAGCGGACGCTGCGAATCCTCGGCCCCTTCGGTGTCTTCCACCGGCAGCGCCTTTTCCCAATTCTTCCAGTCGCGATTCTCGATGCGCAGCGCGATCGGAGCGCCGATCGTTTTTCCGTGGCGCACGCCTGCGAAAATTTCCGCCTGGTCCTTTTCGATCCGCTGCCGCGCTCCGCGACCGTAACCTAGTTGCCGCCGGTGCAACTCGCGCTGGATGAATTCCTGGTCTACCGGCATGCCCGCCGGAACTCCGGAGATCCACGCCACCAGGGCTTGCCCGTGAGACTCTCCGGCAGTTACAAATCGCAGCATTTTTCCCGGTCGCCGGGCCCGTGAAGAGTCCGCTGGAGCGACGAAAGATTCTACCGAACGCACTGACGCGCGTAAAGCCACTCATCGGTCGTAGAAAGCAAGTTTGTTTCGACGAAGGATATCTGCGATTTCTAGTCGGAGGCGTTCCACGCAGCTATCTCCTGCGTGCCTCCTTGTCCGGTACCCGATATGTCAAAACGCGCGCGGATGTTTGCTTGACGCCGCACGCCTCGGACGTTAGGCTTCCGAGGACTTCGGTGGGCACATGGCGCCGAAGTTCCACCCAATGCCCGAAGAAAACGAAACCCTCCAGCCGGTAGTCTCGGCCCTCGCGGAAGGCATTAAGCGCCAAGTCCAGGTGGTGCAGGATTACGCGGAACTGTCGTTCCAGTCCTTGGCCAACGTTTTCACTCCGCCGCATTACTGGGCCGACACGCTCGAGCAGATGGACATCATCGGCGTCGGTTCGCTGCCGATCATCGTGCTCACTGGATTTTTTATCGGCGGTGTATTGGTGTTGCAAACCGCCTCGCAATTCGAGCGCTTTGGAGAAACCGCGCTCACCGGCGACGCGGTGGCGCTCGCGCTGGTCCGCGAGCTGGGGCCGGCAATCACGGCGCTTCTTGTTGCTGGGCGCAACGCATCGGGTATCGCCTCCGAACTCGGCTCCATGGTTGTAACCGAGCAGGTTGACGCCATGCGCGCATTGGGTACCGATCCAATTCGCAAATTGATGACACCACGCGTTATCGCCACCGTGTTGATGCTGCCGCTGCTCACCGCCGTGTCCGATTTTGTCGGCCTGGTGGGCGGATTCCTGGTGGCCTATTTCACCTTGCGGCTGGGACCCGTGCAATTCTGGACCCGCGCCATTCACGCTCTGGATTTTGGCGATCTGGTGCAAGGGCTGATGAAGCCCTTCATTTTTGCGTTTATCATTTCCACCGTTGCATGCTTCATGGGACTCCGCGTGAAAGGTGGAACGCAGGGCGTGGGCCGCGCGACAACTTCTGCCGTTGTGGTCTCCTCCGTTATTTTGCTGGTCGTCGATACCTTCATCACCCGCATCTTGCTCTGGGCCTTTAACAAGTAGCGCTCTCCACCCCTCAGGCAAACTTCTGTTTAGCCGCCGCCAAAAAAGTGCATTTGCATCTATAATCTCGGCATGACGCCCGTCGGCCGGCCTGCCGCGCCACCCGATCAATTCAGCGAGCCCGTTCCCGGCGCGCCCCTCGTCTCCTTTAAGGATATTCGCGTTAGTTTTGATTCCGGGGATGTTCTCGACGGAATTACTTTCGACGTCTGGCCGGGGGAAACAAAAATTCTGCTGGGCGAAGGAGGCTCCGGCAAGACTCTCCTGATGAAGCTGGCGGCGGGACTCCTGCGCCCTGACGCTGGGAACGTGATCGTGATGGGGCAAGACATCAGCGATATGCCGGAGAAGGATTTGCTGAACTTCCGGCGGCATATCGGATTCGTATTTCAGGAAGGCGCGCTGTTCGATTCGATGACGGTTGCTGACAACGTTTCCTTTCGGTTGGACGAAGAGAAAGTGGATGAAGCCGAAATCGAAACGCGCGTGCGTGAAGCTCTGCGCTTCGTCGAGATGGAACCGTCCATGGAGAAATATCCGGGAGAACTTTCGGGCGGCATGCGGCGGCGCGTTTCGATCGCGCGCGCGTTGGTGGATCGCCCGCCGTTGGTCTTTTACGATTCCCCGACCGCCGGACTCGATCCCGTGACTTGCCAGACCATCATTACGCTGATCCTGCGCGGGCGCGATTCGCAAGGCGTCACTTCGCTGCTTGCCACCCAGCGCGTTCAGGACGCTTTCGGCTTGGCAAACTTTCGTTTCGACAAAACAACGGGACACATCGTGCGGGACAGCCCTAACGAGGCGCGCGCTGCCCGGATCCCTGCCCGCGAGAGTCCTGCGATTGGCGACCAAAGCCCAAAGCAATCCGGCGCGCAAGGTTCCACGGTTCCTCCGACGAACGTCCTCGTGCTTCGCGGCGGCAAGATTTATTTCGAAGGTGCAGCGGACGAGTTGTTGCATTCGTCGGACGAATACCTGAAAGCATTTCTGGCTTCGGCGGAATAACATTTAACGTAACGCGAATTTCTGAGGAGGTAAGTCGATGGCGCAGCGCAAACAGTTGACCTGGGCTGAACTTCGAGTTGGATTGTTCGTGCTTGCCGGCTTGTTCATTATGGCCGTGGCGATTTTCTACGTTACCGGTGCCGGAATCCTCGGGCCGAAATACCGTCTCATCACTTACCTGCCGGAAGTCGAAGGAGTGACCACGGGCGCACCAGTGCGCCTCGACGGTGTGGAGATCGGCAACGTGGAGACCATCAAGCTTACGCCGCATCCTCAGGACCGCATGCACAACATCGAGCTCATCTTGCGGATTGACAAAAAATTCCAGGAATCGATTCGCACCGATTCGGATGCGAGCCTTATTACCGAAGGCTTGCTGGGCAATCGTTACGTCACTGTTTCGCGCGGCCTGACCGGAACTGTGATTCCCAACAACGGCATCATCCCGGGTAAAGAGGAAGCGGCTATGAAAGCTTTGGTAGAGCGCGGCGCGGAGTTGATGCAGAACTTGGGTACGCTCTCGGACGATCTCCGCGGGATAGTGGACAAGGTGCAGAACGGCCAAGGGACGCTAGGCTTGTTCATGAACGATCCGTCGTTTTACAGGCATCTCGACGCCACCGCTGCGCGGCTGGACGCCATGACCACGTCGATTCAGCAAGGACAGGGAACCATCGGCAAACTCACCTCTTCGGACGATTTTTACAACAAAGCCACCGCGGCGCTGGGTCACGTGGACGACGTGGTGGTGGCCGTCCAGCAGCAGAAGGGCACCATCGGCAGGCTGGTTTACGATCCCGCCATGTATGACAGCGCGAAAAATTTCATGGACAAGGGAAACGGGGTGCTGGATGACGTACGCGCAGGCAAGGGCACGCTCGGCAAGGCTCTGCACGATGACGCGCTGTACAACAACTTGAGAGACGCAGCTTCGAACGTACGCGACGCTTCCGCGAAATTGAACTCGAATGAAGGCACCGCCGGAAAATTATTCACCGACCCGAAGCTGTACGACAACATGACCGGACTGACGAGCGATCTGCGTCTGATGGTCAATGATTTCAGGAAGGATCCGAAAAAATTCCTGCACGTAAAACTGGCAGTGTTTTAGACGCCTGGTCACACGGCTGATCGCCGCTGAACCGCGGCCAAAATTATTTTGTGAACACCTTCGAATTCACAATCCTCATCGCAGTTGGGTCCTTGCTCGCCGGGATGCTCGGCGCGGTAACCGGGCTGGGCGGCGGAGTCGTAATCGTTCCGCTGCTGACACTGGCGTTTGGCGTGGACATCCGCTATGCGATTGGAGCTTCCCTAGTCTCCGTGATTGCGACCTCGTCTGGAGCCGCCGCCGCGTATTTGAAGGAAGGTTTCTCGAACATGCGCGTCGGAATGTTTTTGGAAATTGCCACCACGATTGGCGCAATATCGGGCGCCTACCTGGCTGCCAGCACACCCACCAAGGCAATTGCGATTATTTTCGGAATCGTCCTGCTCTATTCCGCTTACTCTGCAAATAGGCCGCCGAAAGATTTGCCCACCGATAAACCTCCGGACCGTTATGCCACACTCCTGAAATTCGACGGTAGCTACCCAACGCCGGGAGGTGAGGAGTCTTACAACGTTCGCCACGTTCCGGCGGGATTTGGGTTGATGTATGTTGCCGGCGTCCTTTCCGGTCTTCTGGGAATTGGATCGGGTGCGGTGAAAGTGCTGGCCATGGACCAAGCCATGCGCATCCCGTTTAAGGTGTCCACCACCACCAGCAATTTCATGATCGGAGTCACCGCGGCGGCCAGCGCGGGAATATATTTGCATCGGGGATACATTGACCCGGGAATAGCGATGCCCGTGATGCTGGGCGTGCTTGCGGGTGCGCTGATCGGCGCAAGAATTCTGCCGGGCGCGAAAGTCCGAACGTTAAGGTTGGTTTTCAGCGTGGTAATAGCGGCGCTGGCATTCGAAATGATTTTTAAGGGCCTGAAAGGATCTTTTTAGCAATGGCGCAAAGCCAAGCCTGGGGCGACAAGCGGTTTGAAGTGATGATGGGGCGGCTGTTGCGCTTCGGCGTAATCTTCGCAGCCGCCTGGGTGCTCGCAGGCGGAATCCACTATCTGGTTCAGTTCGGCGGCGCAACGCCGGATTACAAAGTGTTTCGCGGGGAACCGGGCGGCCTGCGACATCCGCGCGAAATTATTCACGAAGCGATCCATCTGGATGCGCGCGGATTAATTCAGTTGGGGCTGCTGCTGCTGATCGCTACACCCGTGGCCCGCGTGGCCTTTTCAGTGATCGGCTTCGCTTTGGAGAAGGATTGGATGTATGTGGTCATCACGCTGATCGTGCTTGCGTTGCTTGTTTATAGTTTGAGCAGCAGTTGAGGTCGATTAGCCGGACAGGGGCCGCAGTATTTCAGAAAGCGTGCTGCGGCCCCGCCGGGTTGTAGTTTGTGTTTTAGGCCGATTACTCACCTTCCTTGCCGTCGCGCGCCGTCAGGCCCGACGTAACTGGGCTGACGGTTATTGGCAGCGGCGGCGTGGAAATCTGCTGCCTAGTTACCGAGGGGCGGGAAACTCACCGCTCCCTCGCTTGCGATTTCCACGCCGTTGCATTCGCGCTTCGGCTTGTAGTCAGTGCATTCGCGAACCGGGAAGGGGACCTCTCGCGGCGGAAATGCGTAGCCGCAAACGATCAGAACTTCGCACGGTTCGTAACCCCGCACCACGTGCGCATACACGCACGAGGTGCAGAGACTTTGGCGCGGCGGCGGTGGCGCGTCCGCTAGCGACGGAACAAACACGGGAGCGATTCCGGAAACAAACTCGAACATGGAAGCGACGCAAGCGCACGAACAGCCGCTCTTGTCCTTATTCCGATTTCAGAGGCTAGGATTCAGGAAGTTACGCTGAGGCTGGGACGAAACCGGACCCCACGCCGCGGCGTATTTCCGCGTCCGTAGCTTGCTCTGCCGAATTGGGGTCGTGCTTCAACATGCCGGATTCTCTCCCGAGGGTGGCAGTTTGACGCACACAGCGCTTTGCAGCAACGGAAAACGCTCGAATGGGGAAAATTTAGTAGCGAACGGCCGTAATGTGCGAGCGAAAGGGAATTAAGAAACATGGAATGGCGGTTATTCGGCCCCTTGTTTACGATCTGCGGACAAAATGCAGCAGGGAATCACGCAGCAAATAAATCGAGACGGTGGTGGTGACCAACGTGAGAATGGCCCCATCGAGGAAAACTCCGGCGGGCGTTTGGTGGAACCCATCCGAAAAGAGATAGTAGGCTCCGGCGGCAAGGAACACGCCGACGAATGAGAGCAAATTTGCCACGGCGATCACTCCGCCCTTTTGTTCCGGACGCGGACGGTGCTGGATCATCGCGTTTAGCGGCACGGCGAAGAAGCCGCCGAAAAATCCCAGCAGACTCAGGTCCGGGATCCGCAAACGCACTGCGGCCACGAGTAGGGTGCCCAACTTTGTTGCCATCGAACTTCCCTGATGGAACGCCACTGCACTCAGCCAGCCAGCAAGCGCTTCCGCTGGTAGCCTAAAATAGAGCAGCGCACCGAAAATCGTCATTCCGAGCGCCCCAATAGGAATCAGCCCCATTTCGATTTTTCCGCGGGAGAGATATCCTGCAGCCACGCTACCGAGTCCGATGCCGATTCCCACAGCGGCCTGCAGATAACTGGTGCGCGTGTCGTCAATGTGCAGAACATCGTGCCCATACACGACTATCGTGAATTGCAACAGTGCCGCCAGAAACCAAAGATAGGTGTTGCCCATCACAGACCAGAAGAGCACGCCGTCGGCGTAAATCGTTTTCATCTGCGAGCCGAGTTCGCCGAGCGGGTTCCACCGAAATATTCTGTGCGGGTCAGCTGCGGGCAAGCGCGAGATTCCGAAGCTGGTGAGCAGTCCGACGCACGTAAAACCAAGAAGCAAAAATCCTGCGATCGCCTCATGCCCTCGATACCGCTCGGCCATAATCCCAGCAGCCATCGTCGCCGAGATGCTGGCCACAAACGTTCCGAGTTCGATGATGCCATTGCCCCAGGAAAGCCGGTTCTCCGGAAGCAGCTCCGGCAGCAAGCCGTACTTCGAGGGGCCGAAAAGAGCTGCTTCCATGCTGATGAGGAAAACAGATGCGCACTCCATCGGCAAGTTGTGGAGGTATAGTCCTGTGATGGTGAAGGCCATCACGCCGAGTTCGAGAAGTTTGGTTCCGATGGTGACGCTTCGCTTGCTATAGCGGTCCGCAAAGTATCCGCCAGTCATGGAGAAGAAAATGAACGGCAGCGCGAACAGCGCGCCGACGAGCAGGATCAAGCGGTCCCGAAACTGGTTCGGGAAATTCATCGCCACGATAATGTAAATGACCAGGAATTTTACGGCGTTGTCGTTGAACGCCGTTTGAAACTGCGTGGCGATCAGGCTCCAGAAGCCGCCTTGCCAGCCGCGAGTGGCGTGGTTCAGCGTGGGTTGTTCGCTCTTTTTCATGAAGGTGAAGAGAAGCGAGCGCAGCTTTATCGACAGCGAACGACGGAGCCGGGGCCAGTCTATCCAGTGCAATGCTGACTGGCAAGACGGAACAGAAATGTGCTAGACAGGTTGCTCATGACGAACGAATGGCCCGACGGCTTGCCCGTTAACCAGGTGCGGATCGCGCGTCCGACGGACAAGCTCGACGAAGTCGTGCGTTTTTATTCTGAGGGGCTCGGATTAAAAATCGTCGGCTCCTTTCACGAGCACGAGGGATATTCGGGCTATATGCTCGGACTGCCCGGGCGCGAGTATCATTTGGAATTCACACAACATTCGGCCGGAAGTCCTTGTCCAACGCCAAGCCGCGACAATTTACTGGTGTTCTATATTCGTGACAAAGCCGCCCTTGACCGGATTGCGGATCGACTTTCGGCGCTCGGGTATCATTCAGTTGGTGCCGAGAATCCGTACTGGACCGAAAAGGGCATAACAATAGAAGATCCGGATGGCTGGCGCGTGGTGCTGATGAATTCACCGGGTATTTGATCAAGAGCGGGTCCCCCCACCGCCATCAGCAAGAAACGCGATCGGGTTCCTGGATGTCGGGATGAAGCCGGACGCCACGAAAGTTAAGAACCAAACCTGCTCGGGAGAAAGGCGCGCATGTTGAACGGTTATGAGCCGGAACGCAAGCCGATGTCGGCGAACCAGAAGCTATGGCTTGGGTTTGCCGCTGCGCTTGTACTCGTGCTCTGTTATGTTGGCTGGATTTTTTATTCGCGCTGGCACGAAAACCATGCCATCAATGAGGAAGTGACGGCGGAGAGGAAAGATAAGGACCAACGTGACGCGGCTGCAACAGTGGAGAGTTTGGGAGGCAGCGAGTTCAAGATCATCAGCTTCTATGCTTCGCCGGGCGATATTCGCCGCGGCGATACCGTGACGATGTGCTACGGCGTCTCGAATGCGAAGTCGGTAAGTATCGATCCGCCCATCGGGGAAACGTGGCCGTCGGTGAGTCGCTGCATGCAGATCACTCCAAAGAAAACGACGAAGTACACGTTTACCGCCGATGACGGGAAGGGAAGTACAAAGACGGCAGAGTTAACGATCGTGGTGAAGTGACTTGGCGCGCAACTGAATCAACCCCGTCAATTCCGAGGAACCCACTACCACTGGATTGTGTTCTGAGCGTCTTCCACCAGGGCGCCTTCGTATTTTTCCAACATCGGCAATAGCACGTTCTCCAGTTCACTCTTCCACAGTTTCCCTTTATAAAACTTTGCTTTCATCGGTTCAACCGAGGCCATGTCGGGAAAGCTGCGCATCCAAACGAAAGTATCCGGATCCTCGACGGAAAGAAATGGGCCCAACACTTTCATTCCGATTTCTTCATGCGCCGGAATAGATTTGGAGCGAAAGACCTCAATGAATTCGGAGCGCTTGCCGGGCTTGGTTTTATATGTGCGCATGTCGATGATCATTTTTCACCGCCTCCGCCAAGCATGCTTGCGCCCGTATAAAAAGGCAAGAGCGCAGCGCTACGGGTCACACTCGCGCCAAGCTTGAATTCGTGGCAGCATAGCGATTATGACTACCATATTGCTGCTGACCCTCTCCAACATTTTCATGACTTTTGCATGGTACGGGCATCTGAAATACCGCCAGGTGCCCCTGTTTAAGGTCATCGTGATTAGCTGGCTTATCGCCTTCCTTGAATACTGCTTCCAAGTGCCCGCCAACCGCATCGGCTCGTACGAGTTCACCGCCGTCCAGCTCAAAACGATACAAGAAGTGATATCGCTGACGGTGTTTTCGGTATTCGCGGTCTTGTATTTAGGCGAAAAATTAAAATGGAACTACCTGGTAGGCTTCGGGTTAATAGTAAGTGCCGTCTTCGTGATTTTTAAGAAATGGTAACCGCAAGCGATCGATAGAGGGTAAACGATGAAGAAGCTATTTTGGATTGCATTGCTCGCGGCATTGCTGTCGCCTTCGCAGGCCGCGGCGCAAAGTCCTTTTGACGGCACCTGGAAGATCGATCTAAACACGACGCAACTGCCTGCCAAGCCTGGCTCATACCTGTTGCAGGCTGGCATGTATCACTGCAGAACTTGCATTCCGCCGATCGACGTGCGAGCCGATGGCCTGGACCATCGAGTCTCGGGAGATTCCTGCTACGACACGGTGAGCATCAAAGTGTTGGACGATCGAACCGTTCAGGAAACGGACAAAAGTAGAGGGAAAATAGTCCATACCGAAAAAATGACGGTGGCGGCGGACGGCAGCACGGCCATCTGGGAATTTACCGATAGTTGCAACACGAACGCTGAAGAAGTCACCTGGAAGCAGATTTCAGTGCGCGTGTCGAAAGGCCCGCCTGGATCGCACGCAATTTCTGGCTCGTGGCGAGCGATGAGGATCGTAAATTCGTCCGAGAATGGACTTACGGCGACTTTGAAACTGGACGGCGACAACTTTAGCTTCGCTGATTCGACGGGACTGAGTTACACCGCGAAATTGGACGGGCCGGACGCCCCGTTCAAAGGTGATCCGAGTAACACGTTAGTCTCGGTGAAGCGAATGGACGAGAACACCATCGAGGAAACCGACAAGCGCGCGGGAAAAGTGGTGAGCGTGACGCGCTTCACCATCTCGGCGGACGGCAAGACCCTAAACGTCTCCATCAGCGACAAATTGCAGGGAAGCTCGATGCAGTTCGTGGCGGCGAAACAATAGGCGGGCGTATTTGAAGCCCGGGCAGCTTTCAGCGGCTTCAAAATATCAAATTTCCAACTAAAACCAATGCAAGCGCCAGAACGGCTCCGGTCAGAACAGCCAACAGCATCCAAGTCCGAAATTGAGGACGCGATTTCGGCATCCCCAACATGTGCATGGAAAGGTCAGGCTGATCGAAGTAATTCGCGTGCTCCCGGTACTTCGTTTCATGTGCCATGCGCAAAATACTAGCATCGTATCCCGATGCTGGCGGGTCATGTGGCGCAAGAGTAAACCCGGTCGCGCTAAGCTTTATATGAGTGTGCGTAGGTGTAAGGCGACGCGCAGACGGCTTTTCCCACGCATGATCCCAATCGAAACGCTCTCCTTCGACTGGCAGAGCATGTCGCGGAGTTCGGTCAGCGTCATCTGCTCTGCGGAATGATCGTCGATGGATTCGATGATGTCCCCTGGCTCGATTCCGCCCTTACGCGCGATTGCAATGACTCGCGCTAAGGTGCAAAATGTTGTCGTAGGCATGTAACGAAGTTGGCTGCGCGCAGCACAGATGTGCTAGCCGCTGAGGATATTTTAGAGACCATGGCAATTGAACTAGCCAAGGGCGTGACGCTGGAAGCACCGGGTCAGGACGCAAATTTCCTGAAGGATGAGGGAATTCTGCTCGCGTCTCTGGACAAAGTGGTGAACTGGGCGCGGCGAAGCTCGATTTGGCCCATGTCGTTCGGACTGGCCTGTTGCGCGATCGAGATGATGTCCATGGCTTCTTCGCGGTACGACATTGCGCGATTCGGCGCCGAAGTTTTTCGCGGCTCGCCGCGGCAATCGGACTTGATGATTATCGCCGGCCGCGTTTCGGTGAAAATGGCGCCGGTCATCAAACAGCTCTACGAACAAATGCCCGAGCCGAAGTGGGTGATTTCGATGGGCGCGTGCGCCACCTCAGGCGGCGTGTTCAATAATTACGCAATCGTTCAGGGTGTGAATCAGGTGATTCCGGTGGATGTTTACGTGCCAGGATGCCCGCCGCGTCCAGAAGCGCTGCTATACGCGATCATGCAGCTTCAGAAAAAGATTGATACCACGCGCGGAAGCTTTATGAAGTCGATGAATTTCGATTAGGGCGTTCCGCAAACGCTACCGCTCAGGTCCTCCCGAAATATTCCCTCAGTATCAAAAGGCTTTTGTTCTAGCATCTCGAACGGCGGCGACCTAACTCAGATCTCAATCGCGAGGAGTCGAATCCCATGAAAACAGGTGAAGGAGTCATCAGCAAGGCCAGCAAGTATTCTGTGCCGGAAACTCTCGACCGTGTGGACGCATTGCTGCAGTCGAAGGGCATTAAGATTTTTGTTCGCGTCGATCACAGTGGCGAGGCGGAGCAGGCCGGTCTGAAAATGCCTCCGACGCAACTGCTCATCTTTGGCAATCCCAAGGGTGGCACTCCCGTCATGCTGGCTGCGCCCACTGCCGCCATCGACCTGCCGCTAAAAGCGCTGGCCTGGCAGGACGGCGACGGCAAAGTGTGGCTCAGCTATAACGATCCTGAGTATTTGAAGAAGAGGTACGGTCTGACCGACGACCAGATCAAAACAATCATCGGAGTCGGGCCTTTGATCGAGCAAGCCTTGAATTAATGTGCAGCGAGCAAATGTGACGTGGACGCCGTAGCACTTGCCGAGGGTCTCGCCGACGCTGAGGAGTCCTTCTCGTCCGCGTGAAAACTCGTCAGAATTCGATTGACCTCGGGCTGCGTGAGCTTGACGCTTTCATTTTTGGTCCCACAAATAATCTCGACCCAGTTGCCGCTTTCCTTAACGAAGACTTCAAGCTGTGCGCGTCGCTCTTTTCCCGGATCGCCGATTTGGAATCCGTGAGTTTCCGGCAAGTCGAATGAAAACGCGCCCGTTCTGAGCATCGGGGCTGATGTAGTCGATTTAAACATGAGCAGGAGTTGATTTCGGGCGGCCTCCGCTCTCGGTCCAAACGCGTGAATGCTCGAAGGCGTAGTATTCAGCAAGGCTGCGTACTGGTCGTAAGGCGAGCGCGTTGTCAAGTCTCCGAAAACTGATTGCGGATTTTTCATATGCAGGGATGGATCGTCAACAATTTCGCTCAATAGGCCGGCGTGATTCTTCGGGGCGATAAATAGCAATGTCCGGCCGGAGTCAAACTTTAATTCTACGATGCCATTCTGCCCACCCCTTTCCTTGAAGTCGCCGATCCATGGAACTTCAAATTTGTAACCGAAATAGGACAGCTTCGTTCCTGGCGCGGCCGAAACGTCATAGTTTACGAGAGGTCGCTGAGTCACCCAGACGTAAGGAGCCCTTTTGGCGATCGATCTTGTCACAAAGAAAATAGCGAGCGGAGGGCCGAGCAGTGCTAGCAGAATAGTTAACCCGCCAATCAACATCCCCACGCGTAAAAATGCGCATGGCACACGTCGCCACAATGACACCCTTTCCCAAGCCGTAACGTGAATGAGTGATGACATCCATATGGATTTTGGCAGTCCTTGCGACCCGCCTGCAACGCAAGTGAGGCGCGCTGTGCCGCGGAGGTAAGCTGTCCTGTGGGACAGGAGGCTCAGTCAGCTCGTTACCGTTGCAGTGCCGCCGTCGAATGCAAGGACGGTGCCGGGGGCGTTGTGTTCGCGACGCACGTAGCCCATGCCGATGGCGGAGGCGGCCTTGGGCGAAAATGCGGAGCTGGTGATGATCCCCACCTCTGCGGCTGCGGCGTCCGTCGCGCTCAGACGCGTCAGCGGAGCCGGCGGATCGGCGGATGAAAATTTTAGACTCACGCGGCGGCGATTTACCTGGCCGCGCGAGCGCACGCGCTCCACAATTTCCTGCCCGGTGTAACAACCCTTCGTAAAACTGAGGTGCGTAGCTTCGAGCGCCGCTTCGTGCGGAATCACCGTATCGTTGAAATCATCCGGGAACCACGGGATGCCGGCTTCCAGGCGAAGCGCGTTGAGCGTGGCCATGCCGATGGACGCGCCGTGCGCGGCGTGAACTCTGGCGTGCATGCTTTGCCAGAGCAACCCGAGATGCTCGCGCGGAGCGATGATTTCGGCGCCGATCCCGCCGAAGTGAGAGAGCCGAATCAGATGCGAGGGCACTCCGTCAATGGGAAGCTCCGCGTTTGCAAATTCCGAAAAGCCTTCGAGCGCCAGTCCGCACGCTTGCGCCACGACGGTGCCGGCCTGCGGACCCTCTACCGCAAAACTTCCGAGTTGATCGGTAAGATCTTCCAGTGTGACGTCGTCCATGATGATGTATTTATCGAGCGTGGCGAAGGTGCGTTCGCGAACTGATGCGTGCGTGCGCACCAGCAATTTTTCGGCCAGCGCATACACTTCAAGTTCCGCCAGGATATGTCCTTGCGGATTCAGCAGCAACGCGCGTGTGCCGTAGGCTTCCCCGACCGACTTGATGTCGTTTGATACGACTGCGTTGAGATAGCGGACGCGGTCCGGGCCGGAAAGCGAAAAGACAGCGTGCCAGTTGGTGTCGAACAGGGCCACGGTCTCTCTTGCTGCCCGATATTCGGAAGCTGTGTCTGAAAACTTTTCCGGCAGCAGACAGCCGTGATACTCCGCGAGAACTGCGTTCGCGGCGCGATGTTCGGCAAGAAGTGGAGTGTCCATGATTTGCGAGTCAGGCAGGCTTAATGAGTATGCGGGAATATGTGGTCTGGTGTCATCCCGGAAATCCGCTGTCCGCGGGCAGCCGAGAGCGAGACACGCCCGGGACTGCTATACTTAATCTGAAATGGCCGAAAAACTTATTCACGAAATCATCCCGGTGGGCATGCTGCACTGCAACTGTTCGATTCTGGGCGATCCCACTACGCGCGAAGCGATAGTGGTGGATCCCGGCGACGAAGTGGACGCCATACTGGAGATTTTGCGGCGGCATGATTTGAAGGTTCGCGCGATCGTCAGCACCCATACGCATATAGACCACGTCGGAGGGCTTGCCGGGTTGCACAGCGCGACCGGTGCGCCGGTTTTGATCCACAAAGACGATTTGGAACTCTACGACCATCTCGAGATGCAGGCGAATTGGCTTGGAGTTGCGACTCCCGCGGTGATGTCCATCCAGGATTTCGTGAAAGAAGGCGACACCGTGCGCTGGGGCGGTTATGCGGCGCGCGTGCTGCATACGCCGGGCCACACGCCCGGGAGCATCAGTTTAGTGGTGGAACGTGATACAAACGCAGCTTCGCCCGCATTGACTGATCCGCATGGCTCGCACGAACACGCGCATGTGCATGCGCCAGCCACGAGGCGGCCGCTAGATTCGGCAGGCGAGACATCTCGCCTGATTGCAGGTGACACCCTCTTCCAAGGAAGCATCGGCCGAACGGACCTGTGGGGCGGCTCGTTCAAAGATATTCTGAAGTCGATCCACGACAAATTGCTCACGCTGCCCGATGACACCCTCGTGACACCAGGCCACGGCGCCAATACCACGATCGGCGCCGAGCGCGCGCACAATCCGTTTTTGCGTTGAATCCCACCGTCACAGTCGCGGGCTGAATGCGCCTACTGTCTTGCGAGCAGGCAAATCCCGGACCATGGACGCGAGCCCTGCGCACCATTTGATGCCGGCAGGTGCGACAGCAACCACATGCCAAACGAGAGCCGTTTCAAGCGCGCGGCTGTTTTTAGCGGCGACCGCACATCGGCTGGCGTCCAGCCGTAAGGAACAAAGAACCCGGGGCCTTCCTTGGGGCCGAATTTAAATGTAGCGCCGCTTTGCGCGAGCTGCGGTCCCATGTTTTTTTGGAGCAGGCGGAGAAGTCCGGGGGACGCCACGT
Source organism: Candidatus Acidiferrales bacterium (assembly GCA_049517055.1). Classification (GTDB taxonomy): domain Bacteria; phylum Acidobacteriota; class Terriglobia; order Acidiferrales; family UBA7541; genus Palsa-295. Next base: position 15,944 of record JBEKSN010000105.1, read on the forward strand.
CGGCGAGCCAGCGCTGAAAGCTCGCGGGTGCGGCGAGATCGCGAGCGAGAGCTCCCACTTCATCCGCGGTGAAATAAATCAGAAGACCCTCGGTGATAATCAGCGCTTTCGCGGACCTGCGTCCGAGTTGAGAAAACAGCTCGCGGCGCCCGCTGACGTCCGACAGATCCAAGCGAATCCGTTCGATCTGGCAGGCAGGCTTTTCCGCGCCGAGAATCTCCTCTTTGTAATCCAAAATGCCCGCGAGATCGACTTCAATCCATTTGAGTGAAGAAGGAAGGGCCATGCGGTAAGGCCGCGCGTCCAGACCCGCCGCCAGATTCACTACCATATCGACGCCCTGCTGGATTTGTTCGTTGATGAACTGGTCGTAGAGGTACGTGCGCATGACCCAAGCCCACGTCGCGCGATCGCTAAACTTCAACGACGTGGCGATTTGTTCGCCGCGCGTGCCTGCGAGACGCCGGGCGAACGGATCACTAAAGAGATGGTCCGCGCGCTCCGTCTCTCGCGCACGATACACCGCGGCCCAAAGCGCCGTGTCCGAAATGTTTCGGATTAAAGGCTCGCCCGATGAGTTGGTTTTGCTCATGATCCCGCGCCTCCAGCACAGTTACGCAAGCACCGGCAACGTGACGAGTACTCCTAGAATTGTACGTCCTTGACGTGCGTGGAAGGGAACCACAGGTTCCCGAACGCATCTTGCAGGCTCGCGGCACGGTCGCCGTAAGGCTCATCACGCAGCGGACGCAACACCTTCGCACCTTCGCGCACGGCCGCTGCGTACACGGCGTCCACGTTTGGCACGTACATGTGCAAAGCCGCGGGAAGAGCCGCACGCTCGTCGGAAGCTTCGCCGACAGCCAGAATCGAATCGCCAATGCGAAGCCGCGCGTGGACGACCTTGCCGTCGGGCGCCTTGTGCATGGAGGCTTCCTCGGCGCCAAAAGCGCGTTTCGTAAACTCAACGAATTCCGCCGCACCCACCAAACTCAAGTGAGGCAGTATCGCTCTGGTGTCTTCCGTTCTGTGGCCCGTCTTGCGAATCGCAGTCAGATACCATTGATTTCCGGCAGGATCCTTCACTCCTGCTTCAAGGTCGCCATATGGCTGTTCGCGCGGAGTGGAGAGGGAAGTGGCGCCTGCTTTCAACGCGCGTTGATAGACGGCGCCGACGTCATCGACATGAAGAATGTTGGCCACTGCCCTGGCGCCAAATTCTCCAGTGGCATCCGCCAACTCAAGGATTGAATCGCCGATGCGCAATTGGGCGTGCATGATCAACTGCGTGCCGGCCCTGGGTACGCGGAAGGCTTCTACTGCGCCAAAGGCTTCCTTAAAGAAGTCGATCAACGTGGCCGCGCCGTTCACGGCCAGATACTGGGTCAAGGTATGGAACCCTTCCGGGATCGGCTTGACTGCGGGCGGCGCCGTCGGGAAGCCGCCTTGTTTCATTATGTCGTCCATCCGCTTCTGCATTTCCGCGCCGGACAATTCTTCTTTTACCGTCGAGATATTCCACACGTAGCCGAAGGGATCCGCGAATTGGCCGGAGCGCTCGCCGTAGAACTGGTCTTCGATAGGACGTACTTCTTTTGCGCCCGCGGCGACAGCGCGCCCGGCGACCGCATCAACGTCGTCCACCGAAAGGCTCATTCTTACAGGCGAGCCGCCGAGCGTTTGAGGACTCAGCGCTCCATGATCCGGGAACTCGTCGGAAAGATAAATCACAGAATTGCCGATGCGAATCTCGGCGTGGCCGATCTTTTTATCGGGGCCAACCAATCGCATCACTTCCACCGCGCCGAAGGCGTTTTTGTAAAAGTCGATCGCGGCGGCCGCATCTTTTACGCACACATAGGGAACCACGGTCTGCCGAACTTCTGTTGCTACTGCAGGTTTGCTTGCCACGGATGTTCTCCTTTCAAGATCGAGTTTGAGACGTGTTTTGAAATCTTGTGCGGGCAGATCGCGCAACTGCGCGGCGATCTTAGCCAGGGGCCGCAGGCTCGCGCCAACCTTCGGTTCACGGCGCGAAGATGCCGCGCCCGGGCGGGCGACGAGCGCATCTACGATTTTGTCGAGTTGTTCGCTCAGGCTTTGGTTAGCCATTCTGTCCACCAGATTTACTTGCCAATTTACCGGTCGATTTCTTTGCCGACGAAGCGGCTAGTTGATCTCGCAGAGTCTCCAAACCGCGGAATTGCAATTGTTTTACGGCACCGTCGGTGCGGCCGAGTTCCTTGGCGATTTCGCGGATGCTTTTTTCCTGTGCGAAACGCATGTCGATCACGCGGCGCTGATCGTCCGGAAGCGTGGTCACAAGACGGAAGAGTCTGGCACGCTGCTCGACATCTTCCATGTCGATGTCGGGCGATAAAGGCTCATCGGAAGACGGGTTGCCTTGCTCCCGCGCTTTGAACTTCCAGCTGTCTGCTATGGCGTTTGACGCGATCCTGAGCAGCCACGCCGCGAAGGGAAGTCCGCGCCATTCGTAGCGGGCGAGATTTGCGAGGGCCTGGTGAAACACTTCGGCCGTCAGGTCCTGCGCCTCTTCGCGGTCTCCCACACGACGCGCGATGTACGCATACACCCGTTCGAAATTATTTTCGTAGAGCTCGCCAAAACGGCCCGGGTCTTTTTGCGCTGCTTCGACCAGTCGCCGTTCGCCGGCATCTTGGGAACGATCCTTCAACCGGTTCTCCGGATTTGCCTATCACTAACTTAAACTGCCGAGCGAGAGAAAGGTTACGCTACTTTTTTAGGAATAGCTTCGGTCCCAAGTCGTGGCCGGCTTTGCGCTTTAGCGCGCAACTTTGTATCCTTTGCAGCCGTACTATCAAATGCGGGCGAGTGTTCCTTCAAGCCGCTAAAGAGGCTCCCTGGCGATGGATGATGCAAACATACCTCCTGCGATAGATTCAGCGTCGCCTTTGACGCCGGCACCCCCGCCCGAATCCGAGCCTGACACCATACTCCACGGACCAAACGGTTTGCGCGCAGGATGGCGGATCCTGATTTTCCTGCTCGTCATCGCCTGTATTGTTGGTGTTCTTTCCCTGGCTGGGCACTACGCAGCTCGCAGATTTGGGCCGCGGCCAACCAGCCCCAGCGAAGTGACCGCGCTACTTCCCGGCATGGTCGCCACGGCCGAGTTTTCAACCTTTGGCCTGATTCTTTTGGCCAGTTGGATTATGAGTCGAATCGAGCGCCGGGCGCTCGCGTACTACGGAATCCCTTGGCGCACGCTCTTCCCCAAAACTTTCTGGGCTGGATTGCTTTGGGGATTTCTGGCGA
>JBEKSN010000106.1:0-12547 GCA_049517055.1 Candidatus Acidiferrales bacterium
TCTCGCAAAAGTGTTGGGCGTAGTTCCTCGCGGTTTGCGCGACCTTGCCTATGATTTCGTCGCTCGCATCCGCTACCGGGTTTTCGGCCGCCGCGATGATCTCTGCCCCATCGTGCCTCCGGACTTGCGCGCGCGTTTCGACCCGTAGCAAGAACAAATGCTGCAGCTTCCCACCGCGAGCCGGACGAAATATTGGTAGTGGTCCGCGGCAGGATGTTGGTGCCCGCTGCCGTGATCTCTGGAGGCAAGAATGAAAGCATCTATCTTTTATCGAATCGCTGCTGTTCTTCTGCTGCTTTTCGCCGTGGGACATACACTTGGTTTTCGCCAGTCTGATCCCGCATGGGGAGTGGATGCCCTTCTTGGCTCAATGCGCTCAATTCAATTTGAAGTGCAGGGATTCAACCGCACCTATTGGGACCTATTTCTGGCGGCCGGATTCTCTGTCGGCGTGTTCTATCTATTCGCGGCGATATTGGCATGGCAACTAGGCGGGCTTCCCCCAGCCACTTTAGCGCTCATGCGCGGCACTGCGTGGGCCTTCGCCCTTTGCTTTGCCGCCATCACGGTCGTGAGCTGGAGATACCTCTTCATCCTACCCATCGCTTTCTCAATCGTGATCACATTATGTTTGACTGCGGCGGCATGGCTTTCAGCGAAGCAGCCTTCCATGCCTCCGTTGCGATAGTAAGGTGAGAGAATTCAAAAATTGCCACTCTGCCGAAAGATTCTGCGGCTGCATGGTTCCTTGGATTTAGTGGTAAAGTGCCTCCGTCCCGGAGGACGTGTAACACAACGTTAACAATTCCGGACGCGCAGTTCGCTAGGATGGCTGACCATGCAAAATGAAAACCTGCAAATTGTAGTGTCCTCGGGAAATCGTGAAGGCCAAAAGATCCTGCGCCTGAAAGGTCCGCTGAACATGCAAAACGTCTTTGGATTTCAGGCCGCCGTGCGCGCGGAAAATTCGCCGGTGGTGATTCTCGATTTCACCGGCGTCCCTTTCATCGATTCGGCCGGACTAGGTGCTCTGGTAGGCGCCTATGTTGCGACGCAAAAGGTACAGCGAAAAATGGTGGTCGCGGGGATGGGCTCGCAGGTGAAAACGCTGATTGAAATGACCAAGGTTTCGCAGCTCATCAAAGCCTATGACACCGTGTCGGAAGCGGAAGAAGCGCTCTAGCCATCGTAGCCGTCCCCGCGTGGCCGCGCGTCAGACCCGCCGCAAGATTGACGATTTACGCCGCTGCCATCTTTTCCTGCGCGAGTTTCGGTTCCACCCACTTTAAAACTCCGCGCACGATAAATACGTTCAGAAATATGGAGAAGAGCGATGCCGCGAGCGTCGCAGTAAACACTTCTTCACCCACCAACCCTGACTTTCTCGCAACTTCCACCAGAATGAACGACAGTTCGCCGATTTGCGTCAGTCCCGCCGCCACTGCAATCGAAGTCCAAATCGAATATCGGAACAGCCGCATCACGCCGGTCCAGATCGCGAATTTCCCGAAGACGATCAGAAAAAGCATCACACCCAAAAGTTGAAGGTGATGAATGATCACCTGCGGAACCACCAGCGTTCCCAGCGACACAAAAAATAACGCAACAAAAGCATCCCGCAACGGAATCAGAACGGTATGCGCTTCATGCAAATCCTTGGCCCCGCTAATGGAAAGCCCCGCGAGGAACGCTCCCAGCGCAACCGAAAATCCCAAAGCCTGCGCGATCCCCGCGGAAACCAGGCAAATCGCAATCGCGATAAGCAAGAAAATTTCTTGATCTTTAGTGCGCGCCGCCGCCCGAAGAATCTTGGGAACCACTGTCATCGCCAAAAAAACCAGCGGAATCAGTAGCAGAGCGGCCTTACCCAGCGTCCACGCCGCCCTGGCGAACCGGCCTTCCCCGGGCCCGCTGAAAATCGGAATAATAATAGTCATAAACACTACGGCGACATCTTCCACCAGCGTGATACCGATCATCACGCGCCCATAGGTTGTACCCATCGCGTGGCGGTCAGCCAGCAATCGCGCCAGCACCATCGTGCTTGCCACCGATATCGTGGACCCAACCACGAAGCCTTGAATCATGCTCCATCCAAAAAGCTTCGCAGTCCCCAGCGCGAGTCCAATCGAAAGCATAATGCCCAGCGTCCCGCCGCCGAGCGCTATCCATTTCACGCGTAGCAGATCAGGAACCGAAAATTCCACGCCAATCGAAAACATCAGAAGCACCACGCCAACCTCGGCGAATACTTCGAATGTGTGCAGGTCCGACAGGTGGGGACCCGGCGTGAACGGACTGATCACAATCCCGCCCACCACGAACCCAAGAATCAAAGGCAGCTTCAGCCGCCACGCCAGCAAACCGCCGGCCACGGCGGCAAGGAAAATGTACGTCAAATCGCGAAACAGAATAGGATTCGCTTCCATCGCGCCATACTACCTCAAGAACGCGGCAGCCAATTCACTGAAGAAGGATTTTTTCCAGACCCTGCTCACACGCCGTGCAGCATTGAACAAATTGGGAACACCCGGCGAACTCCGCCCGGGGCGGCCCCTGCGTGGATGCGATAGAATGGCAAAGCAATGGAAAGATTCTACCGCGCCACGATGAAGATCACTGGCAACACGCTCTTCGGCCGTCTTGCGTTCACTTTCCTTTTGTTGTGCTCCATTGCCTTCGGTGCCGCGGTAGGCCTGCTGTTTGTTTACACTAGCGACCTCCCGGAAATTCACGCGCTGGAAGATTATCGCCCCAACGTGGTCACCGAACTTTACGCCGACGACGGCCAATCCATCGGCACCTTCGCGCTGCAGCGCCGCATCCTGCTTTCCTACGGACAAATTCCGAAAGTATTGAAAGACGCTATTCTCACCACCGAAGATCAGCATTTCGAAGAACACTGGGGCGTGGACATCCCGCGCGTCCTGGAAGCTGCCTGGCGCGACATTTCAAAACGCCGCATGGCTGAAGGTGCCAGCACGCTCACCATGCAGCTCGGTGGCGGGCTCTTTCTCAATCGCTCCGACCGCAGCTTGCGCCGCAAAATTCAGGAAACGCTTTTGGCTCTGCAGATCGAGCGCCATTACACCAAAGACCAGATCTTCACCATGTACTGCAATCAGATTTATCTCGGCTCCGGCAACTACGGCTTCGAAGCCGCCTCCGAATATTATTTCGGCAGGCCGGTCGGCCAACTGACGCTCCCGGAAGCCGCCACGCTCGCCGCGATAATTCGCGGCCCCATCTATGCTCCCGTAAACCATCCTGATCGCGCCCTCGCCCGACGCAATCTTGTGCTTTCTCTAATGGAGCGCGACCACAAAATCACCCCTGCGCAAGCCGCGGCCGCCACCAAGGAGCCCCTCGGTCTTCATATTTCCTCCGGTCGCAACGACCTGGCTCCGTACTTTGTCGAAGAGGTTCGCCAATACTTGGAGCACACCTACGGAACCGTTGCCGTTCACGAACAGGGTTTGCGCGTTTACACCTCGTTGAATGCCGCCATGCAGAAGGCCGCCGATCAAGCCGTCCGCGACGGCTTGCATTCCTACGATCGCAGGCACGGCTGGCGCGGAAACCTCCCGAATATTTTGCAGAATAAATTTGGCTCGCTGGATAAATATCAAAACGACGAGTGGCACAACTCGCTTCAAAAAAACGATTACGTCACCGGCCTGGTCACCGCGGTTCAGCCGACTTTCGCTTCCATCAAGATCGGCCAGTATCACGCCATGCTCACCCCCGCCGATTTTTCCTGGACTGGCCGCAAATCCCCCGCGCAATTGCTCAAGCCCGGAGATCTCGTCTGCGTTTCGATCAAGGAAGTTTCCGGCTTCACCGTGCGCGTCCAACTCGAACAGCAACCCGCCGCTCAAGGCGCCTTGCTCGCCATCGACAATCCTACCGGCGAAATCAAAGCCATGGTCGGCGGCTACAGTTTCGATGAATCAAAATTCAATCGCGCCACGCAGGCCTTGCGCCAGACCGGTAGCTCTTTCAAGGTTTACGTTTACGCCGACGCCATCGAACAGGGCATTTCGCCCTTTGATACCGTCGTGGACGAGCCCGTCACATACCGCAGCGGCGCCCAAAATTATTCTCCGCATAATTACGACAACAGATTCGAAGGCCGTATTACCTACCGCCGCGCTCTCGCCGATTCGCGCAACGTTCCCGCCGTGCGCCTCCTCGATCACATCGGCATACAAAATGTGATCGCCCTCGCCCGGAAATTCGGCATCACCAGTCCTCTGCCGCCGTATCTTCCTCTCGCCCTCGGCGCTTCCGATCTCACCCTGATGGAACACACCTCCGCCTTCACCGTTTTCCCCGACGACGGCATTCACATCGAGCCGCACTACATTCGCCGCGTCACCTCTTACGATGGCGCCGTTCTCGAAGAACCCCGCCCGCAAGTGACTGACGTGATTCCGCCCGAAGTCGCCCGCACCATGGTCGCCATGCTCGAAGAGGTCGTCCAGTTCGGCACCGGCGTGCGCGCCAAAGAATTGGGTCGCCCCTCGGCTGGAAAAACCGGAACCACAAACGATTTCACCGACGCCTGGTACATCGGCTTCACTCCGCAACTCACCGCAGGCGTGTGGGTAGGAAACGACGACAAGCGCATTTCACTCGGCAAGAAAGAAACGGGCGCCCGCGCAGCATTGCCGATTTGGCTTGAGTTTATGCAGCAGGCCGTTCAAGGAACGCCGGTGGAAGAATTTCAGAACGTCGTCCCGCTTGAAAAAATTGCCCCAACCAAACAAGTCCAAGTTGACGTCCCCGACACCGCGCCTCCCGCAGACGCCGCCGAGCAGGGCCTAACAGAAACTCGCGGCGCAGACCCAGCTCCGAAACCGCCGAAGCCTCCTCCGCCTTCCACTTCATCCGCCTCGCCGTCTCCGCAACCCGCTCACGCCGGCAGCCCAATCACACAACCGCACTAGCGGAATGGAAGCAGAGACTTCGAACCAGCCGGATCATTTCAGGGCATAGCGAACGTCCTGCCAAAGCGTAGCCATGGAGTCGACCGGCCCGGTGAGTGATTCCGAAACCCCGCCTCTCAGAACCGAACAGGCCCTGCTCGCAGCAAGTATTCGCCTAACTTCCGCTCGTTGACTTTGCCTCCAATCACAACCTAAGATGTGCACCTGTCGAGCGACCGCACCACGGTCGCAGGTGAAATGGCTGATTCCTCATCCCTTATAGGTCAGACTGTCTCGCACTACCGCATCATCGAGAAACTCGGTGGTGGCGGAATGGGCGTGGTTTATCGCGCGGAGGACACCAAGCTCAAACGCCAGGTCGCGCTGAAATTCCTCCCGCAGAATTCCCAGGCGGACAAGTCTTCCCTCGAACGATTCGAGCGCGAGGCGCAAGCCGCTTCCGCGCTCAATCATCCCAGCATCTGCACCATCTATGACATTGACGAAGATTCGGGCGTGCCCTTCATCGCCATGGAATTGCTAAAGGGCTCCACGCTCAAGCATCGCATCAATGGCCAGCCCATGGCTCTCGATGTGCTGCTCGAAATCGGTATTGATGTTGCCGACGCGCTCGAAGCAGCGCACACCGAAGGCATCGTCCATCGCGACATCAAGCCCGCAAATATTTTTGTCACCGAGCGCGGCCAAGCCAAAGTTCTCGATTTTGGTTTGGCCAAGCTGGTGTCGAAAAACGTCGGTGAGACGGTGACGGCGGGCGGCGTGACCATGGACACGGACCCCAACCTCACCAGTCCAGGCACTTCCGTCGGCACGGTCGCCTACATGTCGCCCGAGCAGGTCCGCGGAGAAAATCTGGATGCGCGCTCGGATCTGTTTTCGTTCGGCATGGTGCTTTACGAAATGGCCACCGGCCGTCAGGCGTTCAGCGGAAACACACCGGGCGTAATTTTTGCGGCGATTTTGGAACGCGAGCCGCTGGCTCCCACACGCGTGGTTCCCGACCTTCCGGTTGACCTCGAACGCGTGATCACGAAAGCGCTGGAGAAAGACGCCAAGCTGCGCTATCAGCACGCCGCCGATTTGCGTTCGGATTTGCAGCGGCTCAAGCGTGACACGGATTCGGGAAGGTCAGGTTCCGTGCGGGCCGCCGCTGCTGCTGCCACATCCGCAAGCGAGACACGGATTGCCCCATCTGCCATGCACCAATCCGGCAGCTCCTCCGCGGTTTCTGCCGTGGCGCACGAGCACAAAGGAAAGCTGATCACCGGTGCCGTCGTAGTCGCGCTGCTTGTGGTGGGAACAGGCTACAGCGTGTTTTCACTTATGCGCGGCAAGGCCGCAGCCGTCCCCTTCCAGAATTTCACCATCACGAAAGTCACCGACAACGGTGAGTCGGTCCAGGCGGCCATCTCGCCCGACGGGAAATACATCCTCAGCGCAGTGGCAGAGGCCGGCAAGCAGAGCCTCTGGCTGCGGCACGTTGAGACCAACAGTGACACGCAGGTCATCCCCGCCGCAGTCACACGCTATTCCAGACTCGCCTTTTCACCCGACGGCGGTTACCTCTACTTTCGTCGCGCCGCCAGTGGCGTCGAAGATTCCTTCGACTACTATCGCGCTCCAGTTCTGGGCGGAACTCCGAAAATTGTCGCCCGCGACGTGGACACGAACATCACGTTTTCGCCCGACGGCAAGCGCGTCGCCTACGGACGCGCCAACGACCCGGAAGTCGGCAAGTGGCACCTTCTGATCGCGAATCCCGACGGATCCGACGAAAAGTCGATCGTCGCGGGACCCGCAGCGGAGATTCCCCGATTCATTTCATGGATGCCGGACGGAAAGAAAATCCTCGGTTCCATGCTTAGAGTCGGCGATTCCCTCACCGGGCTTAAAACCTTCGACTCAGCTTCCGGCGAGTCGAAGATACTGGCCCAGTACAACAACATGCTCTTATCTCAATTAGCTGGGACCGCCGATGCCGCCGGAGTTTTTGTCAACGTGATGCACCTTGATACCTTTGATTTCCTATCGCAACTCCAGTTCATTTCACTCCCCAGCACAAAAATTCACTCGATCACCAACGATACAAATGACTATCTAGGACTCAGCGTTTCGGCAGACAACAAAACGATCGCAACGGTACTTCACAAGGATATCCGAAGCTTGTTCCTTCTTCCGAGCGCGGGAAACACAGGCACTCCCCCCGGCCCGGTTCTCCCGCAAGAGAAGGACTACGGCACCTTCGGATGGAGCGCCACCGGAGACCTGTACCTGCCGGAGCCCGGCAAGATCATTCGAATTTCCCCCGACGGCAGCAACCGCGCTATCTTCCTGAATCAAGTCGCCACCGAGCCAGCCACCTGCGGAAGCGATGCTTCCGGAGGGCGGAAGCCACTCCCTGTCGTATTCATTAGTGCTCACCACACTCCCTCTGGGATTGCCGGGCGGAGTGTCTGGCGCGTTGATGCAGATGGCGCCAATCCGAAAGAGCTTTCCGAACACAGCGGCGCTTTCGGCCCTATATGCTCCCCAGATGGAAAGTGGGTCTATTACAATGAGGACCAGACGTTCAAGCGTGTCTCCATCAATGGCGGGGAAGCGGAAGAGGTCCCCGGCGTCGCCATTCCAGGGGCGATTGTCGGCTCGCCATATTTCGATATTTCTCCCGACGGTAAAACACTGGCATTCGTTGCAGCGATCACGTCTCCACAAGGAGAGACCGGTGGAGTTCAGCAGAAGCTTGTGCTGCTTGCGCTTGACGCCGGACCGCATCCCGCACGCCGCATTCTCGATCCGAACCCGCTGATATCAAAACCCCCGAGGTATTCGCCGGACGGCAAGTCCCTGCTATATGGCATCCGCGAAAACGGAGTCGAGAATCTCTGGCTGCAGCCGATTGACGGCGCAGGACCCGGCGCTGCCGGCCATCAGATCACAAATTTCACCGCCGATGAAATCAGCTGGTTCGGATATTCGCCAGACGGAAAGACCATCGGCGTCCTCCGCGACCGCCCCGAATCCGACATAGTCCTCCTACGCGACACCGGCTCGCCGCAATAACGCCGGCATCTTACTCATACCGCAGCGCAACCAGCCGATACTTGGGAACCTTCAGCGCATTACCTGCGTAGAGTACTGAGAGGTCGAAATGCAAAACTTCCTTGGCAACCTTCGCTACGCCTTGCGACAGTTCCGGCTGTCGCCCGTTTTTACCGCTGCCGCGGTCCTCACACTCGCCCTGGGAATTGGCGGGACCACCGCAATGTTTACGTTGATCCACGCGGTGATGCTCCGCTCGTTGCCCGTTTCTGATCCCGGAAAGCTCTACCGCATCGGCGAAGGCGACGACTGCTGCGTGGAAGGAGGTCCTCAGGACCGCTGGGGAATGTATTCGTTTCCTCTGTACCAGCGGCTGAAGGCCGAAACCCCCGAATTCGAAGAGGTGGCGGCATTTCAGGCTGGCAGCGGACGATTAAGCGTGCGCCGTCAAGGCGTCGAATCAGCCGCCAGGCCTTTGCGCTCTGAGTATGTCACTGGAAATTATTTTCAAACCCTTGGCGTCGGCGCTTTCGGTGGGCGAGTGTTTACTCCGGATGACGACACACCGGCCTCTCAGCCCGTGGCCGTGCTCAGCCATCGTGCCTGGCAAATGACCTACGGCAGCGATCCCACGGTAGTTGGCTCAAGTTTCGTGGTCGAAGGCCATCCCTTCGCTGTAATCGGTGTCGCTCCCCCTGGATTTTTCGGTGAAACGTTGCGCGGCGACCCACCCGATATTTGGGTTCCGCTGCATCAAGAACCCATGATGGAAGGCGACGGTGCACTGCTCAATCAATCTATCTCCGCATGGCTGCGCGTAATCGGCCGCTTGCGGCCGGGAGCTACCACTGCCGGAATGTCTCCGCGCCTCACCGGAGTGCTGCGCCAATGGATGCAAAACGATTCCGGCTATCCCGCCAACTGGATGCCCGGCGTGATTCAGATGCTTCCCAAGCAGTTCATCAACGTAGTCCCTGCCGGCGCCGGTGTCGCCGAAATGAAAGAAGAGTACGGCCGCAGCCTGCAGATCCTGTTGTCCGTTTGCGGCCTGGTGCTCTTGATCGTGTGCGCCAACGTGGCCAACCTGCTCCTTGCCCGCGCAGTCACTCGTCGCGGACAAACCGCAATACGCCTGGCTTTGGGCGCCACGCGGCGCGAAATTATCATGCAGGCTCTCACCGAAAGCGTCCTGCTCGCCGTCGCTGGCGGCATAGCCGGACTTCTCGTCGCAGTAGCAGCCGCGCGCCTTCTGCTCGCGCTGGCCTTTCACAGCGCGCATTTCCTTCCCATCAGCGCCGCGCCATCCTTCATCGTACTGGCCTTCGCTTTCGGCTTGGCGCTCGTCACAGGAATTATTTTCGGGGCCGCTCCCGCATGGTTTGCAACTCTTACCAATCCGGCCGAAGCATTGCGCGGCTCGGGCCGCAGCACCGGCGATCATTCCTCTTTCGCCCGCACCGGGTTGCTGATCGTGCAGGCCACTCTCTCGGTTGTCCTCGTCGCCGGTGCCACCATGCTCGCGCGCAGCCTGAACAAGCTCGAGCGCCAGGATTTCGGCTATCAACTACAAGGCCGTGTCGTGGTGGCGTTGCATGATCCTCCTGCAAGTTACACCCTGCCCCAGCTAGAGGCGCTCTACCGTCAGCTTGAAGAGAGTCTCAATCGCTTACCTGGAGTGCAGGGCTCCGGCCTGGCGCTTTACAACCCGCTCACTGACAACTGGGGCGAAATGATTCTGGTGTCCGGCCATCCTATTCCCACCATGAGCGAGGAATCCGGCGCGTCGTGGGATCGCGTCAGCGCCAACTATCTTCAGAACTTTGGCATTCCCATTTTGCGCGGCCGCGCCTTCACCTCCGCCGACAACGAAACCACCGCCCCGGTTGCCATCGTCAACGAAGCCTTCGTGAAACGCTTTTTCAAAAGCAGTGAAGACCCGCTGGAGCAGCACTTCGGCCTGGACTTGCCTCAGAACGCCGCAACATTCCGCATCATCGGTGTCGTGCGCGACGCAAAATTCGCCGGCTATGCCTTGGACAAGCCGGCGCGCGCGATGTTCTACGTTCCGCTCGCTCAGAATGTCAATTACACCGACAACGTAATGACCAGAGTCGAGCTGCGCTCGCACTTCGTCAGCGGAATCATGTTGGTGACTAGTCTCCCCACCGGCACGCTTGAGCCGCTGCTTACCAAAGCCCTTGGCGACTTGGATCCCAACCTCACCATCATCAGCATCCACACCATGCAGCAGGAAGTTGATCTGTCATTCGATCAGGAACGCGCCGTCGCCAGCCTCGCCGGTCTTTTCGGAATCGTGGCTCTGGTGCTGGCCGCCATCGGACTCTACGGCGTCACCGCTTACACCGTCGCGCAACGCACCAACGAAATCGGCATTCGCATGGCCCTCGGCGCCGACCGCAGCAACGTAGTTCAGTTAATCCTGCGCGGCGCATTCAAGCGCGTCTTGATCGGCCTGCTATTAGGGCTGCCGCTAGCCGTCGGCGCGGGCCGCCTGATCTCGTCCCAGTTGTACGGCGTCTCCTCCTGGGACCCGCTCGCATTGACCATTGCTGCCGGCGCGCTCGCCGTCTGCTCCTTCTTCGCCGCCATAATTCCCGCAAACCGCGCAGCCTCCATTTCCCCCATGACCGCTCTTAGAATCGAGTAGTCTCTCCGGTTGATTCGCTCAAGTGCCCAGCCTGTGTTCACCACGCGGTGCCAGTTGCGCGCCGGAAGAAGCGCCCATCCGCCCGCCCACAGCCGTTTACGTCGCCGCCTCCTCGCGGTAGAATCGCCCGCACTCGCAATCTCGTGTCGCACTTGGGAGGCGCCATGGTCGCTCGCGTAACGCACTATCGCATTCGCGAAGGGAAGCTCGCGGAATTTACCGCCACCGTGCAGTCTCTCACCGCCGCCCTGGATAAGCTGAATGGCTTTCGCGTCCTCTTGGTTCTCCGCGCCGAAGATCCCGCCAGCCGCGACGCCATGGCTATTTCCGTTTGGGATTCAGCTCTGGACCTGCGCAACAGCGACAACAACACCTTCTATTACGAGGTCATCGCGCGCGTGCTTGGTTGTTGCGAAAGCTTCTCTCCCATGCACCAGCAGGAAGTCCTCGTAACCAAATTCGCAAATTCTTAAGCGGTGTTAGTTCAGGTTTTTTCGTGGGACGTCTGGCGAGCTCGTTTCGATCGGCAAATGTCGCAGTTATTACTTGCGAGAAGACACACTTCTATACAGAGGAAAAAACTCGCGGGGATTTACTTAACTCACCACGAACTAAAACTACCTGGCCCAGATCAATCGGTCAAAAACTATTCAGGCAGCTATAGCGTCGTAGCCGCATCTACGCGACGACGGCCCAGCAACCCTACCCCGGCCAATCCAACCAATACGAGCGCAAGAGATCCCGGTTCCGGCACTGTAGGATTATTTCCCGTCGTGCCGTCGCCAATACGACGCTCTCTCGACCGCAAAATCCAGTTGGTGCCAGAGTCGTCGGAGTTAGAGCCCCAACCAGCAAGGTGAATGTCCGCCGGTGCCCCGTCCGCCTTTAGTCCCAAATTCGAGCTACCCGCTATTTCAGTCTTACCCGAATCTTTCCCGGATTCCAGAGGCGCTTTATCCGCCCAAACCGGCGCCGCCGCCATCAGGACAGCTCCGCAAAACAGCAAACCTAGCCTAACCTTCATGTCGTTTCTCCTAGCCTCAGTCCGACCGCAGAAACCTTTCCCTGCACTCCAAATACTACTCGCCGTGGAAACCGGCGTCTGTGCAATTGTGAACACACATCCTACTCGCCGGATGCATCCCACAATCAATCAATTCTACGCTTGGTGCGCTTAAAGCACAATACATACTTTACCGTATGGTCACTCCCCCTTTTCCGTTACCGCCCGCCTTCCAGTTGGCGAATCCCAAAGGGTTCACGATGATCTATTCCGCTACGGGACCGCCTCTGCAAATGGCTTAACCCCCTTAATCCTTAACAATTTAGCAAACGGATAGCCTTGCCGAACCCGCGCAAACTTCCGCCGCATTTCGCTACATTCGGGTGCCTTCACGCGCCAACCATCCCCACCGCTCCCGAAAATACTCCTTCCAACTCTCCGGCAGCACCTCCACTCGCAACGCTCGCCGCCGCGAAGCGACGTCATCCTCGCCCCATCTTTTCGCTATATACAGCCGAGTAATCTCCGACACCGGCACCCCGTTCGCCTCTCGCGCAATCAATTTGAACTCGTCCCCCGCGCCCACTTCTCCCTCGCGCGTCACCGCCAGATAAAATCCCGTCCGCCCGCTCGCCAAGAATCGCTTCACCATTTCGCCCGAATCAAATCTCACATTCAGTTTGTAGCAGGGCAGTCGCGGCTGCGTCACCACCACTTCCGCCGACCCCACCGCGAACCGGTCGCCCAGATGCGCCGAGTCTTCCGTGAATCCCTCGGTCGTAAAATTCTCCCCAAAGATCGCCGTCGGCAGCTCGCGCCCAGGCAGTTCCTTCTTCCAGTAGTCGTAATGTGCCAGCGGATAGCAATACACCGCCTTAAATTCCCCGC
>JBEKSN010000107.1:0-12513 GCA_049517055.1 Candidatus Acidiferrales bacterium
GATCGCCGGGATTTTCCTCGCGGAACAGTTGCTGCTCGCGGTTGCGGGAGGCGCCATCGGGTTCGTAGTGGGCGCGGCATTGGCACGGAGCCTGGGCGCGAGCGTGTTTGGCACGCCCGCTTCGCCGCGGTTGATTCTGTTTCCGGTGATCCTTGGCATCGCGGCAATCGTGGCATTCGTGGGTAGTCTGATTCCTTTGCGGCGCGCGTCGCACTTCAATCCGGCGCCGATTCTGCGGGGCGAGTAATGTTCTGGCGCTTGCTCTGGAAACTCTTGCGCGGCAGCAGCGGGCGGCTGGTCGTCGCGATTCTGGCTCTGGTAAGCGGTGCGATGGTGATTTCTGCCCTGCTGAATCTCGAATTCGACATCGAGCGCAAGCTCACCCAAGAATTTCGCATGCTGGGTGCAAACCTGGTGATTTCTCCCGGTCACGATGCGCAAATCAACGGGGCGGCTCCCGCTGCGCTTATGAATGAGAGCGAGGCGTTCGCCGCAATTCAGAGCTTGAAGGACCCAGCCGTTGTGGCGGCGGCGCCTTTTCTTTACATTGTCGAGCGCGCCGGGGACACGCCCGTAGTCGTGGCCGGAACGAAGTTGGAAGAGCTGCCGGAGCTTGAGCCGGCGTGGAGGATCGAAGGCCAGTGGACTACTCCATCTCGCGAGAATCAGATACCTTGCATCGTAGGGCGCAATGTCGTACGCCAACTCCATCTCGCTCTGGGCAGCACGCTGCTTTTGTCTTACTTGGGCAAAACTACGCAGGCTACGCTGGTCGGCATCGTGGATGCGGGCGGCGCGGAAGACAATCAGGTCTTCATGGGATTGGCTGAAGTTCAAAGGCTCGCGGGACTTCCGGGCCAGATCGGTCTGGCGCAATTGAGCGTCAGGGGAACCGCTAAAAACATTTCGGAATACGCGGCGCGGCTGGCGGCTGCGCTGCCGTCTTACGAAGTGCGGCCAATCCGCCAGGTAACCGAAGCCGAGGGTGATCTTCTAAATCGCATCCGGCTGCTAATCGGGTCCATGGTGGTTCTGATTCTGGCACTGACGGCACTTTGCGTCCTGGCAACGATGGCAGCCCTGGCGATGGAGAGGCGCCAGGACGTGGGGCTGATGAAGGCGTTAGGCGGCTCGATTGCGCGAATCGTCGCGCTGTTTATGGCTGAAGTAGGCGTCCTTGGCGCGGCGGGAGGTTTCGTGGGCGCCATTTTGGGCATTGAACTTTCGCGCTGGATGGGCCAGCGCGTTTTTGGCACGGCAATTTCGCTGCGCTGGGAAATCTTTCCGCTGACCATCGCTCTTATGGTTGCAGTCGCGCTCGCCGGAGCGCTTCCTTTGCGGCTGCTGGGAAAAGTGAAACCGGCCGTAATTTTTCGAGGGGAATAGTGGCGACTCTGGTGCAAGTCGAGAATCTGCGCAAGGAATTTGGAAACGTTTGCGCGCTTGCAGGCGTGTCGTTCCGCGTGGAAGCCGGCGAATGGATTGCCATCATGGGGCCCTCGGGCTCCGGAAAGACCACGCTGATAAATATTCTGGGCGGGCTCGATATGCCCACTTCAGGGCAAGCGATTGTGGATGCCATTGACGTTGGCCGGCTGGACGAGTCCGGGCTTACGCGTTTCAGGGCGCAGAAGATTGGTTTCATCTTTCAACAATTTCACTTGGTGCCCTATCTGACCGCGCTAGAAAACGTAATGCTGGCGCAATATTTTCACAGCACCACCGATGAGAAAGAGGCGCGCGAAGCGCTCGAGCGTGTAGGCTTGGGCGATCGCATCGAGCATTTGCCTGGAAAACTTTCCGGCGGCGAACAGCAACGTGTAGCTGTTGCCCGGGCGCTGATCAATCATCCGAAGCTCATTCTCGCCGACGAGCCTACCGGAAACCTGGATGAAGCCAACGAGGAGACCGTGATCCAGCTCTTCCACGAATTGCACCGCGAAGGACATACTATTCTCATGGTCACGCACGCGCCCTCCATCGGACGCTTGGCCGATCGCCGCATCGCATTCGCGCATGGAAGGTTGGTGGAAGTTCCGGCGTCATTAAAAACCTCACTGTGACGCGGCTCCGTTGAGATCAAACGTCAAAGCGGGTCTGCTAGAATAGAAAGAAATGCCGATACCACACGATTTGCGAAAAAAGCCGATGGACGTGAAAGTACGCGTATCGACGGGCCAAGGTGTCGAAGTCACCTGGTCGGACGGGCACGCGAGCCGCTACGATTTTCCCTACCTGCGAGACCACTGTCCGTGCGCGCTGTGTAACGACGAGCGCGAAAAGAAGGCTCGTATAGGGACATCGCCGAGCGGAGCTAGCGCTCCAAGTGCGGTATTGCCGATGTTTAAGCCGCGCGTGACCGCCAAGAGCGCAGTAGCGGTAGGGAACTACGCAATCCAGATTGAATTTTCGGACAGCCACGCGACGGGCATCTACAGCTTCGAGCATTTGCGCGAAATCTGCCCTTGCGAGGCCTGCGTGCGCGAGTTTGGGCCGGCGTCGGTAGAAAAGCTTCCCTGAAGGGCAGGTCAGGGCTTTGCGGCCGGCCTCGCTGCGTGATCGCGCGCCGGGGAAGAAATCCCGGACGAGCAACTCTTTGTTTTTGCGATAAATTCAACGTATAGTTCTTCTCCTCATCTCTATAACGTATGTCATCCGACTCCACCGGCCACATTTTCACACCTGGTAGGGTACGCCCCGTAGCCAAGGTCCTCGTGGCCACTACGGCCATGCTGGCGTTCATTTCTTTCTGGCGGGCCGCGGCCATCGTCCTGAACGATCTGGCGTCGTCGGCTTATTACGCCGGCGGCGAAGCAGAGCAGTTCATCGGCAAGACGGCTCCGTGGTTCATCCTGGGCATCATGCTGTTTTCCTACGCGGTGCGAGCGATTTACGTAGAGAGCTGCAGCATGTTCGTTCGGGGCGGCGTGTATCGCGTGGTGAAGGAAGCCCTAGGCGGAACGCTGGCAAAGTTCTCGGTTTCAGCGCTGATGTTCGACTACGTCCTTACTGGACCCATCAGCGGCGTGTCCGCGGGCCAATATCTGGTCGGCGTACTGAACGAATTATTCGTTTACGCTCACATTCCGATTCATCTTCACGTAAACGGCACCGCTGCAGCGGTCGCCATCGTGATCACGCTTTATTTCTGGTGGGAAAATATCAAGGGCGTGCCGGAATCCAGCGGCAAAGCGCTGCGGATCATGCAGCTCACCACCATCATGGTGATCGTCCTGATTAGCTGGTGCTTTTACACCTTGTATGCCCGTAGCGGCTGGCATCTGCCTCCCGCGCCGCTGCCCCAGAACATGAAGCTCGACAAGGGGTCGCTTGGCTGGCTGGATCGCTATCAATGGGCGCATACGATCACGCTGATTGCGATTTTTGTCGGGCTGGGCCATTCCGTGCTGGCCATGAGCGGCGAAGAATCACTCGCGCAGGTCTATCGAGAAATTGAACATCCCAAGCTGCCCAACCTGAAAAAAGCCGGGTTGATCATATTCATTTACAGCCTGGTTTTCACCTCGTTGGTTTCCTTCTTCGCGGTGATGATCATTCCGGACAACGTGCGGGGAAAATTCACCGAGAACTTGATCGGCGGACTCTCGATGCATCTGGTCGGAAGTTTCCCCGTACGGCTTGCGTTTCACGTGTTCGTCGTGGTCGTGGGTGTTCTGATCCTTGCGGGAGCTGTGAACACGGCGATTGTGGGCTCGAACGGAGTGCTCAACCGCGTGTCGGAAGACGGAGTGCTGACCGACTGGTTCCGCCACCCGCACTCGCGCTTCGGAACCACTCACCGTATCATCAACATGGTTGTAGCCTTCCAGATCGTCACCATCCTGGCTAGCCGAGGCGACGTAACCTTTCTGGGCAACCTCTACGCGTTCGGCGTGATCTGGAGTTTTGCGATGAAAGGCATTGCGGTTCTGGTGCTGCGCTACACGCATCCTCAGGATCGCGAATATCGCGTGCCGCTCAATCCCGTTATTTTCGGCGTGGAAATTCCGATTGGGCTGGGAATAATCACCCTGGTTCTGCTTTCGATCGCGGTGATTAATCTATTTACAAAACCCGATGCCACTATGGCGGGAATTACGTTTACTCTCATTCTGTTCACTGTCTTTGAAATCTCCGAACATCGAATGCATAAGCGCCAGGCCGGCGCAGCTCACGTCGAACTCGATCAGTTCAATCTTGCGCAGGAAGCCGAGCTGACTCCCACGAGCGTGGGTGTTGCTCCAGGAAGCATCCTTGTTCCGGTTAGCACCTACTACGCGCTGTATCACCTGGAAGCTGCGTTGAAACGCGTGAAAGGGCTGGACGCGGAAATAGTGGTATTGCACGTGCGCATGTTGCGGCGAGCGGCGTCAGGCGAATACGATCTGGATCCCGACCAACTCTTCAGCACCATCGAGCAGTTGCTGTTCACCAAGGTGCTCGCCATCGCGGAGAAAGAAGGAAAGCCGGTGCGCCTGGCCGTGGCAGCGGCCAACGATTTGTGGGAAGGCATTCTGCGTACGGCGATGAACCTTCAGTCGAGCACGATTGTGAGCGGTAGCTCGTCGAAGATGCCCGTTACGGAACAAGCGCGCGAGATCGGATTAGCCTGGGAGCGCATGCCGGAACCCAGGCCGCGCTTGGCTCTGGAGATTTTCACGCCCGCGGGCCAGGAATATATCTTCTACCTCGGGCCGCACGCGCCTCGCCTTACACCCAAGGAAATTGACGTGCTGCACAAGATGTGGCTCAAGTTCAGCGAAAAGCTGGCCGGCGAGGAACTCCACCATCACGACATCATTCATTTTGCGCTGACCGAACTGGAGCGGGAAATCGCGGAAGGTCAAGGCGATGAGGTGCTCGAAAGACTTCGCCAGCATCTTCGGGACATCCAGACCCGCAGGCTGAATCCTCCGGCGGACCCGAAAAATTTACCGCCGAAACCAAATTGATAAGACCGTTGAACGGGTGCCCGCTCTTCCGAGAATGTTCAGGCTCGAAGCTCTGATGTGCAATTAGGGCAACGGGTGGCTTTGATCGGGATTGCAGAAAAGCAGTACGGGCATTCCTTGGTCGCCGGCACCGCAGCGGGAACAGGCTTTTTCCACCGATTTACCTGGCGTATCAGCAGGAAGATTACGAATGCCACGATCAAAAAATCGATTACGGTGTTTAGAAACAGCCCATAATTGATCGTCACGGTCCCCGCAGCCTTGGCTGCAGCCAGTGAATCGTAGTGCGTATGCGACAGGCTCAGAAATAAGTTGGAGAAATCGACTCGACCCAGAAGAAGCCCAATTGGCGGCATTATGACGTCGCCTACCAATGAGGTGATGATCTTCCCGAACGCGGCCCCAATGATTATGCCTATGGCCATGTCCAGTACGTTGCCCTTCATCGCGAATTCTTTGAACTCTTTCAGCATGTTCTTGTCCTCTTTGAAACTCAAATCTGAATTCTCTGGCTCGGGTTCGTCGATTCAACCGAACCGGCGACTCCAGACGTGCGAGTGAGATTATCGGGAAGCGGACGGACTGGCAAGAGCGAAGGATGTCTATCGAGGGTTTCGAAATATGCAACTAGGGGAGTTCATTCACTTCGAGCGAAGAGGATGGCGCCTAGAGTCCCACGCAGTACAAGCACCGCTCCGGCAAGTCCCAGAAGCAACGGGATGCAACGAACAGGAAGAACGGGGACACCCAAAATAAGCGCGCCAACCAGAGCAAGCGAGCCCGCGCGTATCTTTGAGGACCAGTGGGGTGCCGCAGTTCCGCGCCGCGTCCAGGCACGGGCACCCCAGTACAAAAAAACAATTCCCACCGCAATCAAAGCCGCCGGCCGCGTTGGCAACCCCACGCGCCCGGAAACGGCCAGCAGAATCAGAAGAGCTCCGAGGAGCAAAACGATAGATTCATTCAGAAGCTGGAAAAGCTTTGCAGACGTCAGCATGCGTTCCTCTAACCCGGTCCTCAACATGGTCCCGCCGCCTTGGGCCACTAATACATCGCGCGAGCTGCCGGACATTCCGCAACTCGCGGGGCCATGGCATCGCGGACATGGAATGATACAATTAAACTTTTCGCGTGTCGCATCGGCGGCTGGCGGGACTTTTCGAGGAGATTTCAGTGCACAAAGTGATCATCATCGGAAGCGGATGCGCAGGGTTGACCGCCGCAATTTATGCGGCGCGTGCTGACCTGAAACCGCTAGTTCTGGACGGTTACGAGCCGGGCGGGCAGCTCGCACTGACCACCATGGTCGAAAATTTTCCGGGATTTCCGGAAGGTATCCTGGGACCGGAATTGATCGAAAACACCCGCAAGCAAGCCCAGCGGTTTGGAACTGAGTTTCGTTCCGGCGCGGTGACATCCGTGGACTTGAGCAAGCGGCCATTCAAAATTGAAGCAGCAAAAGAAAGTTACGAATGCGACGCGCTGATCGTCGCAGCGGGCGCGTCGGCGCGAATGTTGGGCATCGAATCGGAAGTGCACTTGCTCGGGCACGGCGTTTCGACTTGCGCCACCTGCGACGGCTATTTTTTTCGCGGGCGCGATATCTTAGTTGTTGGGGGCGGTGATACGGCGATGGAAGAGGCCACCTTCCTTACGAAATTTGCAAAGAGCGTCACTATTCTGCATCGGCGTAACGAATTTCGCGCGACGAAAATTATGCTGGATCGCGCGCACGCGAATGAAAAGATTCAATTTCTCACGCCCTACGTCATTGACGAAGTCCACGACGTAAGTAAGAAGTCGGTGGAAATGGTTACCGTCCGCAACGTGGATACCAACGAGAAGAAGACCATCGCTACCGAAGGTGTTTTCGTTGCCATAGGCCATGACCCCAACACAAAAGTTTTTCGGGGACAGCTAAAGATGGACGATGCAGGTTATCTCCTCACGCACCACGGCTCGCAGACGAATGTGGAAGGCGTTTTCGCCGCTGGAGACGTGCAAGATCATCGTTACAGGCAAGCGGTAACTGCCGCAGGCTCAGGTTGCATGGCGGCGATTGATGCTGAAAAATTCCTTACGGGACTTAAAGACTGATGCGTCTGCTTCGCTCTGCTCATAATTCCGGGTTGATGCAAGTCCCAACAATCTCTAATCGCCAATTCGTCACTGCCGCCTTCTGATGCGCTCATTCCTTCTGCATCTTTCAGAGAATAAGCGGCTCGCGCCGCTGATCATGCACAACGCCCTGAGCCGGCGCGTCGCGCGGCGATTCGTTGCAGGTGAGAGCCTGGACGACGCCGTCGAAGTCGCCCGCCAGGTAAACGACGCAATGCAATTGGCTAGTCTAGATTTGCTGGGCGAAAATGTGTCGGATGAAGCCGGGGCGCGACAGGCCGCCGAGAATTACCTGGCGATTTTTGAGCGCATTGAACGCGAAAAGCTAGACTCTAACGTTTCACTCAAGCTCACGCAGCTTGGCATCGATCTGAACGAGAGTCTGTGCCAGGAGCTTCTCGAAAAAATCGTCGCGCGTGCCACGGCCCAACAGAATTTCGTGCGCATTGACATGGAAGGCTCTCCCTACACGGAGCGCACGGTGGAAATGGCAAAGCGCGTTCGCGCGAAATATGCCGCCGTGGGTACCGTAATGCAGGCCTATCTTTACCGTGCGGAAAAGGACGTCCTGGATTTGATTGCCGCGGGCTGCCGGATGCGCCTTTGCAAGGGCGCGTACAAAGAGCCGCCAGACATCGCATTTCCGAAAAAGTCGGATGTGGACTCCAACTATGTGAAATTGATGAAGCTGCTATTGCCCAGCGGAATTTACCACGGCATAGCAACTCACGATCCTGCGATGATTGACGCTACGAAGAATTTCGTTCGCGAGAAAAATATCGGCCACGAGCGATTCGAGTTTCAAATGCTCTACGGTATTCGTACGGATCTGCAGAAGCAGCTTGTTCGAGAAGGTTTCCGGCTGCGCATTTATATCCCGTATGGCACGGACTGGTTTCCTTACTTCATGCGCCGCCTGGCGGAGCGGCCGGCTAACCTGACCTTCTTTTTGCGCAACCTGTTCCCGAGGTCTTCGCGCGATTCCGCTTCCTGAAATCAAGGCCGAGCATCCTGCGAGCACGATCCACGGAGCGTCGGAAACAATTCTAGGATTTGCGGCAAACAGCAACTCCGTCGCGCAGAGGAATGATCACGGGAAAGAGTTCACGCGAAGAATAAATCAGCTTGTTGAATTGCTGGATCGCTCGCGTGTTAGGATCTTTCGCCTTAGCGGTAACGTGGCCCGACCACAGTACGTTGTCGGTGATTAACAATCCACCCGAGCGCAGACGGGGAATCGCTTTGCGCAAAGCCTCTGGATATTGGTGTTTGTCAACATCGATGAAGATAAGATCGAATTCGCCGGGAACTTGATCGATCAGATTCACGGCGTCACCGGACATGATCTGGATGCGCTGTTCAACTCCGGCGCGTTTAAAGTACGCGTGAGCACGCGCGGCGTTGGCCGGATCGCCGTCGGTGTAATAAACTTCCGCATCCGCGCCTGCGGCGCGCGCCAGCCAGATGGTGGAATATCCGATCGCGGAACCCATCTCGAAGATTCGCTTGGCGCCGGAAATTTGCGCTAATAGATAGATCGATCGTGCAACCACGGGGCCAATTATCGGAACGTCATGCTGCTTGGCGTAGCGCTCCATGTCTGAAATTACGGCATCGCGCTTGGGCAACAATCCCGCAAGGTACTGTTCCACTTTTGCATTCAAAATACCGGGCATTTTATTCCTTTCTCAACACCTTCTATCTGAAATGCTAACCAATCGCATCGCCGGGCTTCAGTGCGTGAATCTCAAGTCCCGAAATGTCCTGCGTGATTTGACGAAGCTGCTCGGGCCGTCCGACCAGCGGCGGGAAAGTGCCAAAGTGCATGGGAACCACCTGGCGAACGCCGAGAAGCCTGATCGCCATCGCCGCTTCTCTCGGGCCCATCGTGTAGTGATCGCCAATCGGCAGAAGGGCGAGATCAGGGGCGTACAGTTCGCCGATTAATTTCATGTCGCCAAAAACCGAGGTATCGCCCGCGTGATAAATCGTCAGGCCACCGGGAAGCCGGATGATGTAACCACAGGCTTCCCCGCCGTACACGATCTTGTCGCCATCTTGAATCCCGCAGGAATGAATCGCATTCACCATGGTGACTTCGATCTCACCCACTCGCTGAGTGCCGCCCTTGTTCATTCCATTCGTATTCGAAACACCTTTCGATTCCAGCCACACGCATGTCTCGAAAATTCCAACAATCTGCGGCTTAAACTGTTTCCCGAGTGCCACTGCATCCGCAATGTGGTCGAAATGCCCGTGTGTAATAAGCATCGTATCGAGGCGATCAAATCTCTTTAGCGGCTCAGGGCACATCGGATTAGTTTGGACCCACGGATCAATGACGATTATTTTTCCGGATGGTGTGGTAATGCGAAATGTGGCGTGGCCGAGCCACGTCAGTTTATTGCCTCGCGCGTGAAGC
This sequence comes from Candidatus Acidiferrales bacterium, assembly GCA_049517055.1. Lineage (GTDB taxonomy): Bacteria > Acidobacteriota > Terriglobia > Acidiferrales > UBA7541 > Palsa-295. The sequence continues at coordinate 9,493 of JBEKSN010000107.1, forward strand.
ATGAAGGATTCCCTCGTTATAAAAATTAGCTATGTCCGGCAATGCTTCGACCGGCAGTTATGTCGTTACTGGCGGTGGGTTTTGCCAGCAGATCGCGGAAAGCCTGCTCGAAAACGGGACGCGGCCGCGTGCCCAGGAAATATCCGCCGATGCGCCCATCGCGGTTGTAAAAGACTGTCTGCGGCATGGTTCCTTTCCATGCCGGATTCACTCCTTGATAGAACGCGTCAAGATCGATTCCCGGTTTCTGGCGGTAGTTCGGAAAGTGTGGCTGCGTACGCGCGATGAACCGGCGAACCAGACTCATGTCCGAATCGTCGTCCATGTTTATTCCGACGACGCTCACGCCTTGTGCTTTAAACTCAGCAGCCAACTCAACAATCAGGGGGTATTCGTCACGGCAAGGTTCGCACCAGGTAGCCCAAAAATTCACGACCAGCGGCTTGCCGCGGTATTTTGCGAGAATTTGTTGGTAGCCTGCGAGATCAATTATCGACGGATCTGGAGTTTTTGCAGCTTGCGCAAAGGCCGGCTGAGCCTTCTCCCCGGCGTTCTCCGTCCGAACTGGATGAACAGCCGCCAGAGAAAAAAGCAAGACGGAGGCGAAAATCAGAAAGCGATGGTGCCATTTTCGTTTCAAGCCCGTTTCCCTCAGGATCCCATTCTATCGGTTTATCTCCGCGAGCGGCAACTGCGCCAAGGCTGGAGAAAACAGGAGCCAGGCCTTGCGCTTGTGCCTGCTATTATTTGATGGTATAAAAAATGCATAAGGCTATTGGCAATACTCCGGGACCATCCGGGAAATGTGATTGCTTCGAGGAGAACGCAATATGGCTTACGTAATTGCTGAACCCTGCATCGGTACCAAAGACACGGCCTGCGTTGACGTGTGTCCGGTGGACTGCATCCACCCGCGAAAAGACGAAGCGGATTTTGAGGCAGAGAAAATGCTCTACATCAGTCCGGTTGAGTGTATTGATTGCGGAGCTTGCGTTCCGGTTTGCCCGGTAACAGCCATTTTCGCTCTCGAGGATTTGCCGGAAAAGTGGGCAAGTTTCACGCCTATCAATGCGGACTGGTACACGAACAAAAAACCCTAAGCTAAGGCTTTTTTGCGCGAGCAAGCCCGTTGAGGTCGCCTAGAGATTTACGACGGCGGATCGAGAGATCCGCCGTTTTCTTTTGCGGGGTGTTCAGACTTCAAGGCCAAGCACTTTCCGTCCGCTCTCGCTGATCATGCTCGGATTCCAGGCCGGTTCCCACACGATTTCCACGGTCACATCGCGCACTTCTTCAATGGCTGCAATCCGGGCTTTAACCTGCTCGGGGATGGCCAGAGCAGAAGGGCAACCTTGCGTGGTCAGGGTCATTTTCACTGCTACGTTGCCGGCTTCGTCGGAGTGTGCATCGTAAATCAGCCCGAGATCCACGATATTGATGGGAATCTCCGGGTCGTAACACTGTCGCAGTGCTTCCAAGATACGTTCTCGTTCTACCGCCATCTAGATTTCTCCTCGCTTGAATGGGCCACGATATTTGATGCCGCAGGAGCTGAGGCGTCGCTAATAAGCCCTAAGCCAGCGTTTCATAGACGCATCGAGGTGTCAATCGCTCCGGCGCAACCGTGGAATCTGCGCGCGTCCGGTTTTTTCACCCTTGCCGATGCTCCTTGCCCACCGTTTTGCCGCCGAGCGCAAATCGTCGATTGCCAAACCGCGATGATGCGCGGGAAAACGTGACAGTTTGACGATACCGGCGGCGAGCAGCGATTCCGCTCCATCGGGGTTTTCGCGGAGGTAATGATGAAACGCCGCCGCGATTTGAATGATGCCTTGCAGAAAGGTCTTTTCCGGCTCGGCTTCCACCAGCCAAACCTCCTCCCACACTTCGTGGGCTTCGAAAAATTCCTGCGCGTTAAAATGTAAAATGCCGCGCTGGAATTTCTCATCTTTTTCACTGGAATTCATCGCCCGGAAATCCTTTTCCCTTTAAACTCTGCAAATCGCGAGCCATCATAGCAGCCGGCTATCGCGCGAGCGAGGACACTCGTGGAAATCAATATCAAGCTGCCCGGCGTAAAACTGGGTATGGTCGAAGCTGATGGCCTGCGCGTTGCGCCTGCCGCTCCCGGACTCGTGCAGTTGATGGACGAAGTCTGCGAAGGCAAGCGCCGTGAATTTACTCTGGAGACTTTAGCCGATGCGAAGCCGGTTCGAGAGGTGCGCGCGATGTTCCGCGAGTGGGGCATGGACCCCTCGAAATATCGTCCGTCATCCGAAGCTTTGGTGCGGCGAGTAGTGCAAGGGAAGGGTCTTTATCGCGTTTCAAATGTCGTGGACATCGGAAATCTCGGATCTATCGAAACAGGATGGCCGTTCGGTTGTTACGACCGCTCGCGAATTCAGCAGCCCATCGAATTTCGACATGGTATGTCAGGCGAGAGCTATGAAGGCATCGGCAAACAAACATGGCACCTTAATGGGCGTCCGTTGCTCGCCGATTCTCAGGGTCCGTTCGGCAGCCCGATAAGCGATTCCACGCGCAGCATGATCACGGAGAGCGCCCAGGATATCCTGATCGTTCTCTACGTACCCGCCGGCGCTGCCGACGCGTCCCTAGAAGTGGCCATCAAGCGGCTCATCGATCGCCTCACGCTGTTTGCTGGAGCAGGGGTAACGCGTTCCGGCATCTCCCGACCAGCTTGACGCAGTTGGATTGCGCAATTTAGACGTTCCCGCGAACATTATAGAAACATACTGGCAGCCCGTTTTCTGGGAAGTTCGCCGGATTCAGGTTATTCTGTGAAGGTCAAAGAGGTTCAGTAGTGGCGAAATTCCAGCTAGCGCTACTCATTCACGCGCATCAACCCGTCGGAAATTTTGACGATGTGATGGAGCGCGCCTATCAGCAATCCTACCTGCCTTTCGTGCAAGTGCTCGAACGCCATCCCTTGATCCGCATGGGACTGCATTATTCAGGCGTGTTGCTCGAGTGGCTGGAGCGTGCGCATCCGGAATATTT
>JBEKSN010000108.1:0-12477 GCA_049517055.1 Candidatus Acidiferrales bacterium
ATTTCCGCGCGCCGCTCAAGAACGGTCGTAGCCGACGTAGCCGCAACCGCCAGGGCCGCAGCGCCCAGCGCCGCGAGCGTAACAATCCAAAGCAGAGTGCCTACGCGCGAGAGGATGCGCCCTTCGGTGTCCGCCACGCGGCGAATGGTGCGCACGTCCGTGCCGGGCAACACTGTTTTTATTTGGAAGCTTATGGAAGAAATATATGGAGAACAGAACCAGCGATCGTATTCCGTCGGCGTCATTTTCAGCGGATCGCGTTCGGAGAAAGTGTCCGCCGGCTTGGTCAGCGCGCTTACAAAAAGCTGGCGAAATTGGCCTGGATGTCCCGATAATTTCTGCGCAATCGCGAGAGGCACGAGCAGCGCCTTGTCCTCCGCGTCATCCGTGGACACGATACCCACTACTTTGAGAGCAATCGCTTGCGTTGCGCCGGGTTGGCCTTGCGCTGAATCGCCAGGCGACCGGCTGGTTACGTAAATGACCTTTCCGGCGGTCACACCCGGCATGGTCGCGGCCAGCGCAGAACCTATGACGCATTCATTTGCGTCATCGTGAAACCAGCGGCCCTGAACTTTCCACCAGGGATGCGTGACGCTCAGGCCAGTCTTGAATTTCGTGCCATCGGGGACGGACACATCCTGCGCGTACCACGTCCCCACAATCATGGCGAGGATCGGATCAGAGTTCTCAGATTGCTGAATCGTCGCGGGAACATCAAGGAACGGCGTGAATCCCAGAATATTGTGGCGCCAAAAAATTGTCTTCAGTTTTCCGAGGTCGGTTTCGCTGAGGTAGGCGCCTTCGTTCACCGGCCGATAATCCACGCCGCCGATTTCGATGGGAAGCGTATCCGCCTGCGGTGTGACCAGCAGATTCGCACCCAGGCTGCGAAATTCGCGCGCCAGTCGGTCGCCAACCTCGAGTGCAATAGTCAGGGTAGAAGTCGCGACGGCCATGCCGACGACCAGTGCAGCCGCCACCAGAACTTTACGTCGCGGATTACGAACGAAGGATTCTCTTACCAGCCGGCCAAACATCGTTCAGGGGTGAATCGTAGAGACGGCATTGGCGAGCGCCGAAACATCCACAATCACTTGTCCCCCTTCTACACGGGATTTCACCGCTATCGGATTGCAGCCGCCGGATTCGCCGATGGAAGGAATATAAATCGCCGCGCCGCAATTTCTGCAGATCACGTTCTGCCCTTCCTGGCGATAGCCGGCCGTGCCGCAGATCTGGCAAGCGTCCAGCGCCGCGGCGAAATCGCCGTTCTGTTTGTGGATCACCAGAAATCGGATTACGGTCCCGTTCACGTCCGCAGTATAAAAATGCAAACTCGAATCTGTAAGCTCAGAAAGTGGAATGTTTACCTGGCCGTTTTGAGCGACAAGCACCTGGGCACGCACCGGCGCCGTCACCGCCCGGGCATATACGTACTCGGCTGCGAAAGACAGAACGACGGCTACGCACAAGATTGCCGCCGCAAAACTCCAGCGCTTCTGCCGCCGAAATTCCCACTCGCGCATGCGCCGGTCGGCCGAATTCGCTGCTTCCGTAGGCGCAGGGCTCTTCGCGCTGAACCATTCGCGCAGCACCACCAGGGCCGCAACTCCCAGTATCACCACAAAAAAGAATATTTCATTGCGCACGATGGGCCCTATCGTGGCCATTTCCCTTTTGCTGGACTTAATCCACATAGCCTCGCTCAGTTCGTGCAGACCGGTAAGCAAAAGCTGGAAAGCGACCACCATCAGAATCGTGCTGGTGGCCGCAAAAAAACGATGAAGAGGTATTCGCAGGGTGCCCTGAAAGAAGAAAAGGCCGACGGCCACCGCGATCGCGATTCCAAGCCCGGTTCCAATCCAGACTTGCACGCCGGCGCTGGAAAGCTCCACGGCACGCAGGATCAAAACCAGCTCCGCGCCCTCCCGCACCACCATCAGGAATACGAAGAATCCGATTCCCCAGCCGGCAGCACGTGTGGACTGCTGCGCGTACGCTTCCACCCGTTGCTCGATGTGCTTCTTTAGGTGCCGCGCCACGCGATTCATCCAGACGATCATGGTTACCACCAGAACGCCGGCCGCCAGCATCAGCAGACCTTCAAAACCATCTTCGCTTACATGCCAGTGTTGCAACAGCAATGCCGCGGCGATGCTGGCGGCGACCGCCAGGATCACTCCCGCCCAGACATAGCTCGTAAGCGCGCGCCGCCCTGTACGATTCAGATAGACGAGGACGATACCGACGACGAGCGCGGCTTCGACGCCTTCACGAAGTGCGACAAGAAGAGCAGATAGCATGGAATTCTAGTTGTAAACGTGTGTCAACTAGCATTCCCAGTGTATCTCAGCACAACGGCAACAGCAAGGGAATCCAGACCTTGTTCGCAGGCCCGCGCTTCCCTGTACAATATACGGGTAAGCTCGTAGCCCGCGCTCAATCCTTGATAACTCAAGGAAGGAACGCAACGTCTAACCACTTATGCCGCCTGCACTTCGTTCAAGATCGCCTAAGCTCTTCGCCGCCGTCGCGGCCCTGTCGGCGATTTCTTTCTTGGGTACCTTTCATGCCACTTCCGCCCGTGCAAGGCTGCCTGCCGTTGTTCAGTCTCAATCGGACAGCTCCAAGCCGGCGCAAACGCAGCAATCGCAACCTGCCACTACCCCTGATACAACCAGCAAGACAGCTCCCGCGCCGGGGGCGAACTCTTCAAGTACTCCCAGTTCCCCGCTGGTAAAAGCCGACCTCAAAAAAGCTAAGCAGGCTAACAAGCTGGGCCTCCGCGCAGAAGAGCAAGGTGACTGGGAAGGGGCCTACGAAGCCTACTCCGACGCGGTCAACTTCGCGCCCAACGATAGCGATTATTTTTCTCGCCGGGAAATTGCCAAGAGCCATGTGGTCCAGATGAAAGTCGATCTGGCGGAGCGGCACGCTATTTCCGGGGAAATCCCCGCTGCGCTACATACACTGCGCGAAGCTCGGGAACTCGATCCCAGCAACAAAGTGATCCGCGACCGATTGACGGAACTCTCCGCGCTGGATCCTCGCCAAGCGAGGCAAATTCTCTCCGGCCCCGAGCCTGCCCGTGAAGTGCACCTCGAACACTTGCCGGGAAAGCAAAATTTCCGATTGCGTGGCGATACGCAAAGCGCTTACGAAGAGATCGCGCGGAAGTTCGGCGTGGACGTTGCATTCGACGTGGATTTACGCTCGCGGCAGGTACGCATTGACGCGAATGACCTCGACTTCGCCACTGCCACGCGGATCCTGGGCGAACAAACTCACACTTTCTGGCGACCGCTTACCAAACACCTGTTTTTCGTAGCCGACGATACAACGCAGAAGCGCAAAGATTACGATCTCTCGATCGTGCGCACGGTCTTGTTTTCGTCTACCGAGACTCCGGAACAGATGACGGAGATCTCGCGTCTGGTGCGTGAAGTTGCAGGAATCACGCGAAGCCAGTTGGACACCCGCAGCCGCACGCTTACGATGCGTGCTTCTCCCCAAGCGATCGCCGTAGCCAGCGGAGTAATTGACGACCTCGACCGACCGGTCGGCGAACTGGTATTGGAAATGGAAATCCTCGAAATGGACCGCAATTATGCGGAGCAGCTTGGCATCCTGCCGCCGCAGAGTGGCCATGTTTACACCATTCCCTCGAACGCCGTAACCGAGGCGGAATCGGGACTTCCCGGACTGCTCACCGTCCTTACCCAAATATTCGGAAGCGCCGCGACTGCGGGTCTTTCGCCGACGCAGCTCGCCACCTTGCTGGCCTCGGGTCAAGTGGATGTCGGCGGGCTGATTCCGCCAATCGTCGCTTTCGGAGGCGGAGCGTCAACTTTTCTGGCCACCGTTCCCGGCGCGGCCGCAAGTTTTTCGGAGATGCTTTCGCTGGTGCGCCATGGCCGCCGGATTTTGCTTCGCGCCGAGGACAACCAGCCTGCGACATTCTTCGTGGGCGAGCGTTTCCCCGTTTCGCTTGCGCAATATTCCAACAGCCTCGGAACCGGGGCGACCACGGGCGGAACGAGCATCCTGGGCCTGAGCACTTCTGATTTTCCGGTAACGAACTATGCCACCGGAAATGGCCCTGATTTCGTGACAACCGCCGACTTGAACGGCGATAATTTTCAAGATCTCATCGTTTCGAACTTTACCGATGACACCCTCTCTATTTTTCTCGGCAATGGCGATGGTACCTTTCAGAATCCGGTTACCCTCAAACCCACAACCGGCAAGGGACCTATTTCCATCGCAACGGGCACCTTCAACGCAAAGAACAATACGAACGTGGGACTGGCTGTAGCCAACGAAACTGACAATACTCTTACAATTCTACTGGGTAACGGCGACGGCACCTTTACGGCCGCTTCCGGTTCGCCTATCAAGACCGGAAACCATCCGGTATTTGTTGTCTCGGCCACGCTAATCGCGGGCGGACAATTCGATCTGCTCGTCGCGAATCAGCAGGACGACACTGTCTCTGTCTACATGGGCAACGGAGACGGAACTTTCGCGGCCCCTGTAAATCTAACCACCGGCAGGGGTCCCACCGGTCTTGTGGTCGCGGACTTCAATAACGACGGCAAGTTAGATCTGGCCGTTACCAATCAAACGGACAACTCCGTCACCGTCTATCTCGGAAATGGGGATGGGACTTTCAATAAACCTTTGAGCTATCCGACCGGGCAAACGCCGGTCTATGTGGCGGCGGCCGACTTCAACGGCGACAACATCCTGGACCTTGCGGTCGCAAATAATGGCGTGGGAACCGACACGCTTTCGGGCGCCTCCGTTTCAATTCTTCTGGGTGTCGGAGACGGCACGTTTGGCGCAACAACCAACTTTCCTGCAGGCAATGGCCCCACTTCGATCGCCATCGCGGATTACAACATCGACGGCATCCCCGACCTGGCCGTCACGGCGCAGACTGACAATGCCGTATCCCTGCTGATTGGACTCGGCGACGGAACCTTTACTCCCTTTTTTGAATTCCCCGTCGAGACGAATCCGGTTTCGCTGGCCACCGCCGCATTCACGGACACTGCGCAGCCTGACCTGGCAGTCGCCAACTTCGGCTCCGATACCGTATCGGTCATACTTAATTCTTCGCAATTTCTGAGCGGTAGCTCTTCGGCCATCGGTACTCAGTTCCCCAATGCCGAGTACATCGACGTGGGAGTGAAGGTGAAGGCGACGCCGCGCATTCACCAAAACGATGAGGTCACGCTGCAGCTTGAATTCAATATTACTAGTCTCACGGGATCGATTCTTAACAACATCCCGGTGGTGGCGAACGAAGAGATCCATCAAACAGTACGCGTAAAGACGGATCAAACGGCGGCCCTAGCAGGATTCCGCTCGCCGCAGTACACGCGTGGCCTGAACGGCACGCCTGCGTTTGGAGGCGCCACTGGCGCCGGGTTGTTAGGAGCGGCGGAAGACGTGCAACAACAAGATACCGAGGTGCTGATACTTGTAACCCCGCGTATGGTCGCCCTCGCGCCGCGCAAAGATCATCTGATTTACGCAGGCCGCGGTGCTCCCGAAGGCCCAGGCGCGGCGGGACCTACGCACCAAGAGCGCCAAGAGCGGGCACCAGGCGTGCCACAGCCTCAGCCTCAAACCCAGCCAGCGCCTACCCCTGCGCCCGAGCCTCAACCGCAACAACCGGCTCCTTCCGACCAGGGGGCGCAGCCACAGCCGCAGCCACCTCCGCCTCAACCGGCCCCGCAGCAACAACCCGAACCACAGTAGCTAAGACACAGCTACGCTCAACCGCTGTCCAATAGCCAAGACAGAATAAGAAGTGTCAGGGAATCGCTTCGAGGACTACGACCGGCTGGTAGGTACGTGGCACGACGGGCTCAGCAATAGCGATCAATTGTCCCTGCTGGTTAAACACGCGCAATCGAGACGGCTTCCAGTCATCCGAATCTAGCTGCGCGGGAGCCCCGGGAACCGATGTCACCTGGCCAGGTTGAATCTGAGCTATCGACACATTGAACTTTGCGCCGTGGCGCACGCGCTTTTCGACGATGGGCAAAATAGTCGCCCGAGGCAGCTCAGGCAATAAACTCTCCAGGCGAATGATGCGTTTTTCCAAACGTCCCGTCTTTGCCTCCTGGTCGAGTTCCAGGAGTTGGCCGGCCTGGTCCAGCGTAAACTCGCCGACCGCCGTGCGTTGGATCTCCGCCAGGTGCGCGCCGGAACCCTGCAACGCTCCGAGTTCGTGTGCCAGCGAACGAATGTAGGTCCCAGCGCCGCATTCCACCACGAACCGCGCGATCGAACCTTCCACGCCGGTAAGCCTGAATTCGTACACATCCACCTCGACGGGTTCCAGCTTCACCGGCTTGTTTTTTCGCGCCAGTTCATGCGCCGGCCTCCCATGAATCTTTTTCGCGGAGAAAGACGGCGGAGTTTGCTTGATCTTGCCCAGGAATCGCGCTGCGTATTCTTCCAGTTCTTTCGGGTTCAGCGCAGGAGCGGCATCAGGACCCAAGGCCTCGCCGTCCGCGTCATAGGTGTCAGTGGAAAATCCGAATCGCACCGCGAAGCTGTATCGCTTCCGGCGTCCGCTGTAAAAGCGCGCCAGCCGTGTGGCGCGGCCCAGCGCAAGAACCAGGACTCCGGTCGCCAGCGGATCAAGAGTTCCGAAATGTCCAATGCCGCGGAAACCGACCAGGCGGCGCACAGCTTCCACCACGTCGTGCGAAGTTTTCCCGCGCGGCTTGTCGACGATAAGAATTCCGTCGTAGGGCAAAGGCTGAGGAGATCGGGGCATCTTTTTAGTTTGCTGCTTGGCTCTGCCGCGTTTTAAAAGCGGCCTATTGCGTTGTTTGCTTATAAGAAAAATCAGAACGAAAACCCGGCTACAACGTCTCCGGCGGTTTCGCCTTTCTTAGCAGCTGGTCGATATGCTGGCCGTATTCTTCCGATTCGTCGAGCAGAAAAATCACTTCCGGCGCTCGCCGAAGCCGCAAACGTTCCACCAGCTCGTGGCGCACGTATCCCGACGCCGCTTTCAGCCCTTCTAATGTTTCCGCGCGTTCGTTGTCGTCTTCCGCGAGTTGCACGAATACACGCACGGTGCGCATGCCTGCGCCCAAGCGGACCTCCGTCACCATCACCGGTCCCGCCAGCCGTGGATCTTTCAGCTCGCCCGCGAGCATTAGACTCACTTCGTTTCGAATTTCTTCTGCGATCCGTTCCGAACGGTGTCCGCCGAGCATTATTCACTGTCCTCGAAATAATCTATTTCCTGCGAAACCAAATCACGGCCGAGCAAACGCTCCGATTCCGCGGCGACTGCTGCGAGCGATTCTTCCAGATGTTTGCCGTCCCCCGAGATGCTCACTACGCCGACCTTCGAGCGTTGCCACAACTCCTGATGCTCCAGTTCCGCCACTGCCACGTTGAAATGCGCGCGCAGGCGGTCTTTCAGGCTGCGCAGGACTTGCCGCTTGTCTTTGAGAGACTGTGCCTCGGAGATGTGAATTTCAAGAGTGAGGAGACCGATCGGCATTTTCGCCCCCGTAATTTCAGCTAAAACGGGCGAGTAGAAAATTCACTGGAAACGATTTCGCCGCGGTTACGCGCTTTCCTGCCGCCCCGCACGTTCCTGCCGGCGCGGGCGTTCGCTGGGAGGAGGCATCTCAAGCGCTATGGTCTTTTCCATCTTGAAGCATTCGAGAATGTCCCCCACTTTCACATCCGCAAAATTCGACACGCCCACACCGCATTCAAAACCCTGGCGCACTTCGTTGGCATCTTCCTTGAAACGCTTCAAGGAAGTGATCCGCCCGGTGTAAATCACGACGCCATCGCGCTGCACGCGGACCTCCGCGTCGCGCTTCATGATGCCGTCTTGTACCGAACAACCGGCGATGGTCCCAACGCCCTTGACCTTGAACGTGTTCCGCACTTCCGCGCGGCCAAGATAAGTCTCTTTGATCACCGGCGCAAGCAAACCGGACATGGCCTTCCTTAATTCATCCTGCAGCTCGTAAATAATAGAGTAGGGACGAATGTCCACGCCTTCGCGTTGCGCGAGCTCCGAAGCTTTTCGCTCCGGCTTCACATTGAACGCCACGATCACCGCGCCGGAGGTCGATGCCAGAAGAACGTCGCTTTCGTTCACCGCTCCCACGCTCGCGTGAATTACTTTCAGTTTCACTTGATCGGTTGAAAGTTTCGGCAGCATTTCGTTCAGCACTTCCACGGAACCCTGCACGTCCGCCTTCACCACCACGGGCAGTTCCTTCACTTCGCCCACTTTCAGCTGTTCGTGCAACTGGTCTAGCGTCAAGCGGCCACTGGCCGATTTTGCCAGCGAAGCTTCGCGCTGCTTGCCCTGGCGATACTCGACGATGTGGCGCGCTTTCGCTTCGTCCGCTACCTGAAATTGATCGCCGGCTTCCGGCACGCTCTGCAATCCAAGAACTTCCACCGGGGTCGATGGCCCGGCTTGCTTAATGGCTGCTCCGCGATCGTCAAACATGGCGCGAACTTTTCCGTACACCGCGCCGACGATGAACACATCTCCCACGTGCAAAGTGCCGTTCTGCACCAGCATCGTTGCCACCGGGCCGCGGCCCTTGTCCACGCGCGATTCCAGCACGGTGCCGCTCGCGGGCACGTCGGGATCAGCCTTCAACTCGCGAAGGTCTCCCACCAGGAGAATCATTTCAAGCAGCTTCGGAATATTCGTCTTCATTTTGGCCGACACTTCCACCATCACCGTGTCGCCGCCCCATTCTTCGGGCATCAATCCTTTGTCTGAAAGCTGGCGCTTCACGCGTTCCGGCTGTGCGTCCGGCTTGTCGATCTTGTTGATAGCGACCACCATCGGAACTGCGGCTGCACGAGCGTGCGAAATCGCTTCTTCGGTCTGCGGCATGATGCCGTCGTCCGCGCCTACCACCAGCACGACGATGTCCGTCACTTTCGCGCCGCGTGCGCGCATGCGAGTGAAAGCTTCGTGGCCCGGCGTATCGATGAACACGATGCGCTTGCCCTGTACGTGCGCTTCATACGCTCCGATATGCTGAGTGATTCCCCCAGCTTCGCCTCCCGCAACGTCGGCTTCCCTAATTACGTCCAGCAAGCTCGTTTTGCCATGGTCCACGTGGCCCATCACGGTGACTACAGGCGCGCGCGCCACTTCATTGCCCGTGCGCTCTTCTTTGATCTTCTCTTCTTGAACAACCTGCTCCTCGAACGTGACAACTTGAACGATACCGTTGAATGCTTCGGCCAGGTTCGTCGCTGTCGGCACGTCGAGCGCTTGATTGATGCTGGCGAAAACGCCTCTATCGAGCAGCGTCTTCAATAATTCCTTGGCGCGAATGTCCAGCTTCTCGGCGAGTTCGCGAACCGTAATCCCTTCCGTGACGGTAACGGCTCGCGGTTCGCGCTTAACCGGCGGGGCCTGTTCAATCTGTGCAGCGCGTCCGGGGCCTGCGCCTGCACGAGGACGCACCGGATGAAGTTTGCGCTCTCCTTCGGCGTATCGTTTTTCAATCAGCGGGCGCCCGCGCGAAGCGGGAGGCTTGCGCGCGTACAGAGGTTTACCTGGCTCGGCCTTGGGAATGCCGGCGCCTGGTCGTTGCCCTCCTACTGGGTCTTGCCCTGGGCGACTGCTGCCAGGGCGTTGTGGAAACCGCGAAGGTGATCCGCCGGGCCTGGGAGCGCCGGGACGGCTTTGTCCGGGGGCACCACCGGGACGACTCTGACCTGGTGCAGCAGGACGATATCCCTGCGAGGGTCGGCCTTGAGTAGCACCGGACGGACCTCCAGAACTCGCCGGATATCTTTGAACAGATGATGGCGCGCCAGCTTGTCTATATCCACCGGGCGCGGCGGACGGACGTTGCGCTGTCGTGCTGCCCGGCCCGGGAGTGCCACCGGCAGCTACAGGGCGTGCGGGAATGGCAGATCCTGGTGTGGGCGCGACGCCGGGCTTCGTAACGCGAGAAGGCGGCGCCGATCCGGCTGGCGCAATCCCCGGTTTCGCTACAGGCGGCGGAGCTTTCGCGGATGTTGCAGCAGGTGCAGTAGCGCCGCTCGCCGAACGCGTAGCGGGCGCCGTTGCCGCCGGAACCCAGGCCGCAGGCGCCGGACGCGCGGCAGCCGGTGTCGTTGCAGCGGCCGGGCGTGACGGCTTCGATTTCGCCGCCGCAGCTTTCACCTTCTCCGCTTCAGCAGCGGCTTCCTGCGCCGCTAACCCCAAGAAATGCTTCCGCACAAGCTCGGCATGAGAATTATCGATCGAGCTCGAATGCGTCTTCTTCTCGGTGACGCCAACTTCCGGCAAGTACTCGATCAGAACTTTCGCTTTGATCTCGAGTTCCCTGGCCAGCTCATTTATTCGGACTTGATTAGGATCTGACATCAGCCTCTTTCGCTACAAGTTTCACTCGAATCTACTTCTGTACGTTTTCTTCTGAGTCCCCGGCTTCTTCTCCGCCCTCAATTGAATGGCGTGGCGTTTCTTCGCCCGGGAGTTCTCTGGTGTCCGCCGTGCCGGGTGAATCCAAAGGATCCGCCCCGCGCGCGTCTTTCTCCTCGGCCGCCTCCGGAGCGTCACCTGCTTCGGGCGCGTCAGAGGATTCGACTTCCTCGCCTACTTCGGGTTTCTCAGACGCTGCATCCGCCTCAGGAGCATCTTGCACTTCGACCGCTCCCTCCGGCGCCGCTTCGATTGCTTCAACCTGCTCGCTCGGCCCGGCCGCTGCCTGCGTTTCCAGCATTTCGAAATATGCTGCTACGGACTGGTGAATCTTTTCAACCATCTTCTCGCCGATACCCGGAATCTCGACCAGCTGTTCCGGCGTCATATCCGCGAGCTTCTCGACAGAGGTGATTCCAGCAGCTTCGAGTTTCTCGATAGTCTTCGGACCCACGCCCGCTAACTCGGTGAGCGGCGTTCCAGGAGCGGTAAGCGCAGCCATCTGCGCTTCGATCTCCCGGCGCTTTTCTTCCTCGCTCTTGATATCGATATTCCAGCCGATCAATTTGCTGGCCAGCCGTACGTTCTGGCCTTTCTTGCCGATCGCCAGCGAAAGCTGGGTGTCCTCGACGATCACTTCCAGTCTTTTTTCTTCCGGATCCACCACCTGCACGCGCGTAACTTTAGCCGGGCTTAGCGCCTTTTGCGCGAACGCGATGGTCTCTTCGTTATACGGGATGATGTCGATCTTCTCGCCGCGCAATTCGCGGATGATGGACTGTACGCGCATTCCCTTCATGCCCACACAAGCGCCGACAGGGTCCACATCTTTGTCGCGGCTCTCGACTGCTATCTTCGTTCGCTCGCCGGCTTCGCGAGCCACCGCTCGGATTTGCACGGTGCCGTCATAAATTTCCGGCACTTCCATTTCGAAAAGCCGTTGCACCAGCGCAGGATCGGCGCGCGAAACAACTACTTGCGGCCCTTTCGCTGCGCGTTCCACCGCGCGAATCGTAACGCGCAGCCGGTCGCCGACGTTATAAGCTTCCAAACGTGATTGTTCGCGCTTTGGTAGACGCGCTTCCGTGCGCCCCAGATCCACGACGATATCGGGGCCTTCCATGCGCTTCACCACGCTATTGATCAGCTCGCCGACGCGCGTGTGGAATTCGTTGTAAATCGTATCGCGCTCGGCCTCGCGCACTTTCTGCAGAATCACCTGCTTGGCCGTCTGGGCCGCGATCCTTCCCAGGACGTCGGTCGGTTTCGTCTCGATCACTTCGCCGCCCACCTCGATTTCAGGCTGGCGTTTCTTGGCATCTCCGAGCGAAATTTCACGCAACGGGTCGGTGACTTCTTCGACCACAGTGTGCACGGAAAACACGTCTACCTGGCCGGATTCTGGGTTGAACTTCGAGCGGATATCTTCCTCAGTGCGGTAATATTTCCGCGCCGCGACCACCATCGCGTCCTCAATGGCCGCGACAATGATCTCGGGTTCAATGTGTTTCTCCCGGCTGATCTGCTCGATTGTCTGGTACAGCAGACTCGCCATTTGAGTTTCTCCCGAACATCAGTTCCAAGATATTTAGTTCCATGTCTTGCCGAATTTCTCGCGCCGTAACTGTGCCGCCGTTCAAATGCCTATAACTCAACGACCAAATTTGCCTTCTTAATACCGGCGAAGGGCACCGCCATCTCGCGGCCCTTTACATTCAGCTTCACAACGCCATCCGCAAAGCCGGCCAAACGTCCCTCGAAATAATTCTGATTCTCGATTGCCTCAGTAACCCAAATCCGCGCCAGCCGCCCAACAAATCGCTCGTAATCCGCCGCCTTCATCAACTTTCGATCCAGCCCCGGAGAGCTAACCTCCAGAACATAAGCCGGACCCGGCACCAAATCCTCCAC
Organism: Candidatus Acidiferrales bacterium; assembly: GCA_049517055.1. Classification (GTDB taxonomy): domain Bacteria; phylum Acidobacteriota; class Terriglobia; order Acidiferrales; family UBA7541; genus Palsa-295. Next base: position 12,377 of record JBEKSN010000108.1, read on the forward strand.
ATCCATAATCACGCTGAGCTGCTCGCTGACCCGTTCGCAATCCTTATGGGTGACACCGAGACCCTCCGGGTTCTGGGGGCCGGGCAAACGGTCAATATAGA